>JAFGUP010000204.1 GCA_016938475.1 Sphaerochaetaceae bacterium | reverse complement strand
GGTTGAGAGAATACTCTCAGGGAAAAAACAGGTCTCACTCGTGGGATAATAACTGAAATAGGAATAATTATGGGTCAGAAGAGGGAAATGCGTCTTAAAAAATGAGGTCCTTTTATAACCGATGTCTTGGGGTATCTTGATATTCCCCGCAGAAAGATCACGTACCGGTATATGTTCTCCCCTGAGGATAAGTTTCGGGAGCAGCGACCTGAATGAAGCCGGACGAGTCTTCATCGAAGATTGAAACAACTCAGGAATGGTGAATACATACCCGATAATCCTTGCCAGGTCCATCTTTGACTTACCTTGCAACAGCGAAGAAGGGAGATACGGATGTACCTCCGCCCGTACCGGTTTTACATAGCAGGCGTAGATGTTTTTCATCGCATCGGCTTTGAACTGATCATCAAGGGTATCGGCCACCAATGCAGCCCGTGCATCGCAAAAGGTCGCGAGATCACTCCTTCCTTCCTCATAATACCAGAGAGCATACTCGAGTAAGCCCAGCATCTCGTTAGGAGAAAAGCGGGGAATCAGGGTCCCTCCGAGATCCTGTGAAAATAAGGAAACATAATCATCTGGAAGCTTCTGCCTCATCTGATGAAGAACAGCCTGCTCCTCAATGGATTGAGGAGCACAGTTCAAAAGGAGAGGGAATGCGTAGGTGGAAAACTGAACAGGATCGTAGGCTCCATCTTTTGATGCCAGTTCCTGAAAGCGGAACATAAGGACCTGTTTTATCGCATCCCGGTGTATCACGAGCATTTTCATACTCAGGTACATGAGCTTTCTCTTCAGTGCATGATTGCCCTTCTCCCCTAACTGCCTGCATATTCCGTGTATCACATCAGCATGATGCTCACTTGGGATTCTCTGCCATACCCTATGATCTAAAAGAATGCCGTAGCGCAATTCGATAGACTCAGAAGGCCTGAAGAGATGCGCTGGGTTCCCGGATAGAAGAGCTTTTCCGACAGCCTTCATCCCCTCGCTGCCCAGGTCGTGATTCACACATCTTGGACAGACGAGTTCATTTTTCTCGGAGATCATGATGGTATCGTAGCGATAACCGCAGACAGAACAGGTTTCACATGCGGTATTTACCTTCAATTCCTTTATGTTTATCACTGATCACCTCCGGAAAGAATAAATTCCACATCCACCGCATCAAGCTGCTTCAAAGCGGCTCCATCACTCGTAATCAGGCTATCGATAAGTTCCCTCTTCTCCTGCTGCAGCTGCAGGATTTTCTCCTCGATGGTATCTTTGACGATCAATTTATAGCTGAACACCGGGCGTTCCTGTCCGATTCGGTGGGTTCTATCAATGGCCTGCTGCTCCGCCGCAGTATTCCACCAGGGATCGTAGATAAACACATAGTCGGCTTTCGTGAGCGTAAGCCCTACTCCTCCCGTTTTCAGCGTAAGCACCAGCACCTGAAACGTATCCCTCTGCTGAAAATCATCAATCACAGCCTGACGATTATGGGTGGCACCTGAAATAGTACCATAGCAAATTCCCAGTCCATCGAGAGCTTCCTCTATGAGTGATACTGCGCTCAGATACTGTGCAAATACGAGGGCCTTATGCCCGTTTTCTACCGCCTCAGCAAGAGATTCCATGAGCAGTTCCACCTTCGGGCTCACAACCTTTCTATCCGAATATTCCTCAGGTACCGAGGCTATCTGCCTGAGCTCGGAAAAAGCCTGGAGAATCGATAATCTGGAGGGGGCAAGCCCCTCTTCGATGATCTGGTTCGTAATTGCCTTTTGAAAGAATTTCCTCCTCTCTTCATAGAGGCTCCTGTGCTTGGGACTCATCTGCACATACAGAACCTGTTCACTCCGAGGAGGAAGATCCTTCAGCACATCATCCTTCACCCGCCGTAAGAGGAACGGGGTAATCATACGCTGAACGGCATTCAGAGCATCTTTATCATGCTCAAGCATCACAGGATCACCGAACCGGTAACGAAAGGAAGCAAACGAGCCGAACATGCCGGGAACGATGAAACGGAACAATGCATATACTTCAAAAATAGTATTTTCAATCGGCGTTCCACTCAAGGCAAGGCGATGATCGGTCTTCAGCTTGAGTACAGCTTTTGAGATGTTCGACTGAATATTCTTGATATGCTGGGATTCATCGAGAACCACACAACTGAAATGCTGCTCTTGAAGAGTATCGATATCGTTGCGCACCGTATGGTAGGTGGAGAGAATCACATCATGCTGTATCACCTCATCGAGCAGCCTGGAGGACCCATGATAGATAGCGACCTTGAATTGGGGAGCGAATTTCGAAAACTCCGAGTACCAGGTATAGATCAGGCTCTTTGGCATAATGATCAGGGCTGGCTCCTTCTCTTTCGGCAATACAGAAGAGAGCAGAGCTATTGTCTGGATAGTCTTTCCAAGGCCCATATCATCTGCGAGACAACAGCCTATTTTTTGAGTATAGAGATAATGAAGCCAGGAATAGCCTTCTTTCTGATACGGTCTGAGTGTCGCATGTATGTCCGGCACCGGTGGCTTATATTCTGAGAGGTTCTGAAGGCCCCTCAAAGCATCTCGAAACTCCTGTACCGACTCGTTCACGATTTCCTCGTCAAGGAGGTCCTCTATTCCCGGAATATCGAAGACCGAGAGCTTGATCGCACTCTTCTTTGACCTGCCGAGAAGTATTCGTACTCTTCTGATCCATTCTTCAGGGACGATGATTTTCTTCCCTTCATCTGAAGGAATATAGCCGTATTCATCATAAAGCTCGAAGAACCGCTCCATGCTCATCAGTTCATTATCGACTTCCGTACCAACCTTCCCTTCCAGATAGCCCCGCTCTCCTCCATGAACAGCCATATGAAGCGGCAGCTTTCTGAAACTGATGTCGAACGACTCGAGATGATCCGCTCCACTGAGGGTAAACCCGCTGACCAGCTCGCCGAGTTCTCCGGTGAGAAAGGAGAGGGCAAACTCACGTTCCAGTATGAATCGATTCCCGGTGCAGTAAAATCCGGTGGTGATACGCTCCTTTCTGGCATGAGAACTCATAAGTTTTTCAAGATTTTTCGAACTTAGCTCGAGTGAAGCCCCATATTCGAGATGGAAGATCTCGAGCTGCAGGGAAGAGTCATCAAAAATTGCACCATAAGAGGGGTGAAATCTATTGATGAAATGATGGTCAATCCCTTCGCACGTAAAACCGGTGTGCAGGTGAAGAGAGCCGGCACGATCGATGTTGTCGAAATGAAGCAACATATGAACCGTTCGTTGATTTCCGATGCGTACCGTCAGGTCAGGTGAAATAACATCGGTTCCTTGAGTATAATGGCAGAACATGGAAACGACATCCTGCAGGCGGGCCTCCTCAAACTCCCAGGAGAAAGCCTCGAGGTTTCGGTGTCCGGGAAACCGTTTGATCCGATGCAGGCCATTCTCACAGAGAACAAATCCCGGTGCGAGAGCATCAAGGATTTCATGAACCTCTCCCGAAGTATCAACAATTTCAACAATGCTCTTCCAGAGACCTGCCAGATCCTTCAGCTGCATATTCAGCTGAACTCTGCCAGTTCCTTCAGACAGCCCGATAGACTCTCCTTTGCTCCCCACCAGGACTCCGAGATCTGCAGCGGTTTCGAGAATATCAAGATTCCGGGCGAGTTCAAGGCTTCCATCCTCAAGCTGTCCTATCCTTCTCATGAAAAGAGAGAGAAGGAGTCGAATGTCAGGAGAGGAGGGCGGCAGGCCAGGTTTTGTCACTGATTGCAGAACATAGGAATCCTGTTCCTTTGTAAGTACCAGTGCATTCCTCATTCCTTCAGGTTGAGACGCTCCTGAAGCTACCATAGAATGAAAATGTGTTTCAAACGATTCCATACGAGACTTTCCTTTTGTGCATCGCGTGGAGTATATCACACATCAGAGAAAAACTGCTCGCCCAACATGCGATTCACATGCAAGCAGAACCAGAGACAAGAGAGAACTCAAACACTGCAGGTCTACAGCTTCCTTTTTCGTCACCTCATTTCGATTAACATGGAGGAATTACGAAGGCTATTGAGAGAGAATCCTCATTTCGCTATGCTTTATGAATCTCCTATTGTAAAGGAACTACCCATGTCTCTCGAAACCGTTAAAGCCTATTTCACTTCCCTCGATGCCCTTGACCGGGTGATTGAACTCACTGAATCAAGTGCGACCGTCGAACTTGCTGCCGCCGCTCTCGGCTGTCAGCCTGCTCATATTGCAAAGACAATGTCATTCGAAATCGACAGTAAGACGATACTGGTCGTCTGTGCCGGTGATGCCCGCATTGACAACAGGAAGTTCAGAGCAGAGTTCGCTTCGAAGGCGAAGATGGTCCCGGCACTCCGGGTGGAGGAGGTCGTGGGTCATGCTCCGGGCGGGGTGTGTCCCTTCGCCGTGAAAGAAGGGGTGAAAACCTACCTCGATATTTCTCTGAAGCG
>JAFGUP010000026.1 GCA_016938475.1 Sphaerochaetaceae bacterium | reverse complement strand
GACCGGGTGCGAGATTGATTTGACCATACAGATAAAAACAGGTATAATCCGTCTCACTATGGATGCTCCCAAAATTGTACAGATCGGATTCGGTGAACAGGTATACTATCATCTCAAGGAGATGATTCTTTCAGGCGAGCTCGCTCCCGGTGAAAAGATCCCCGAGGGCAGAATTGCAACGATGTTCAATGTAAGCAGGACCCCGATACGGGAGGCGATCAAGAAACTCAATGAGTACGGACTGGTAGAGACGTTTCCGAGAAGTTATTCCATAGTGACCGACATATCAGCAGAGCAGGCACGCAGCATCGGTGAGCTGAGGACGGCATTGGAGAATTTCGCCCTGCATCTGATCATCAGCAGAGATCGTGCTGATGAGAGCTTTCTGAAGGAACTTGAAAGAATCAGCGACGAGTGCATCAAACTGATGGCGGATGAAGGGCAGAGAGCTGCTGCCTTCGAACATGACACTGAGTTCCACCACAAACTCATCGAGGCAACAGGAAATGAATACCTCTATGAAGCCTATGAACGACTGGATGCGCGTATACAGCTGGTGAGGCTCAATATGAAGGCTTCCACAGAGACATTCACCGGCTATATACGTCAACACTACGAAATCATCGAGATGATACGGCAGAAAAACGAAGAAGAGGCAAAACGGTTGATGGACACTCACATCTATAAGGCATTTGCCACACACAGCACTGAGAACAGCTGGAATGTGAGGTAGATGTTCATGAACCTGCAGGTTCATGATACAAAAGAGCTGAACGCACAATTCGTTCAGCTCTTTTATTTCCGGTCTGCAATTTACACGTCGAATAGATCTTCAGAGAGTTCCATGACCCGCTGCTCGATAGTCCTCTCCATCTCATCGTAGAAATCGCTTCCCAGGTCGTAGAACCGTGCCCTGTTGATATAATCGCCGTGTACATCACGCTTACCCACCGAATCGAAACACAGCTCTTTGAAGAACAGATGATCGGCACTGGGCACGATGAGTCCGTTCTCATCTCTGCGCAGTTCAGCGAGGGCGTGACGGGCAAAGACAGAACCGTTATCGGCACCTGCCTGGGCATACTTCAGAGTCTCATTCCACCAGAATGAGAAGAATTCGGGATCGTAGGAACTGAGCACTTTTCCGTATAGCGCCTGCATGGATGGAGAGACCTTGAAATGAATGTTTCCGTTTGTAGCTCTGCGGAACACCCTGCGGGTTTCACGGGACAGGTCATCCCCACTGTGACAATCCAGAATCATATTTTTCTCGACAGCAATCTTATTCAGGATACCGATCCTCTTCTCGAACAGTTCGATACCATCGTATCCGCGGTAGTCAGTTCCCTTCTCCACCCCGAAGTTCGGAGCCAGATGGGTCACCGGGAGTCCTCTTCTTTCGATCTCATCCACCAGAAACAACAGTTCCTGCGGGCTCGTGATCGAATCAAAGGTGGCTATCGAGGGGGGATTTTCATCAATGCTGAGCTCGAGGTCATACTTCTCACCCTTCTTTATAGAATCAAGGTAGGCAGTAAGATCTTCCATCGCATCAAGGGCCTTCCAGTACTTGCCGATCAGTCGTCCAATAGTCGCCTCATCAAACTGAGCATAGCTCTTTGCCAGAGACTTGGTTCTCCGGTGATACCACAGGATATCCTCTCTGCGGCCTCTGTCCGGAATGAGCTGTTCCAGGTACGCCGCCGACTCAGCTGCACTGAAAGTGCTCAACGCATCATAGTTGAGAATGTCCGAAACATCAAACGTATAGAATGAGTAGTATTTCGAGGCATCAATGAACTGCTTGGTCCTGCCAGTCCCCTCGCTTCCCCGTTTCACCTGCAGATGGTCGGCATCTGCTCCGATACGAACATCGAAGGGAGTCTTCAGATGCGAGAGCACTCCTTCGGTCCATAGACCTTCGAATGTGCTTCCGGTGTGCCCTTCATCCATCGCTCCGAAACTGAACAGATGGTTCTTCCGGCTCGGTGTCCCGTCATACAGAGTCTTCAGAAGATGCAGCTCCCGTACCGAGTTCTGAATCGCATTGGCTGACACATCAGCACGGTACAGCCCCTTGAAGATCCCGGGCCAGAGGGCGGTGGTATGCCGCACTCCGATTCCCAGACGGGGGATCGGTCCGAGAGCATGAGTCCCCTTTTTCGGGTGGATGACTGTCGTGTAGGTGTGTATGTTCTCATCACTGGTCGGATAGACGCTCACGTGACCGGCATCCTTCACAGGAAACTCTGCAATGACTCCGTTGAGAACCACAGAAGAATTCTGTTCACCGATACGGATAAAGACCGTCTGCGCATCTTCCAGAGAGACCAGGGCATAGACAGAATTCGCATGGACCGCGATGCTTCCGCTATAGGCTCTCTTTCCTGCGCAGATAACATCGGGCACACTGCCTGAGGCTCTCGACCGACGCTTGATCTCGTTACAGCAGGATGCATCCAGGGTCCGTGATCGCTCACGAGCTTCCGCGATATTCCATGTTCCGGTGTTCAGCACAGCCGGATTATGCTGCGGGTCGATAGATAATGCACCATAACGTATCATACTCATTTCATTTCTCCTTCATAGACCGTAAGGGCCTGTGTTCGTATCTGAGCGTGGGCTGAAAGGAACTGCCTCAGCGTCTGGTGTATCGGTTCCCAGAGTTCCACTGCACTCTCTTCCCCGTCAGTCAGTGAGAGTGTCAATTCCGGTTTCCCCTCAGAATCACCGTGCAGGTAGTATGCCTGGCGGAAGATTTCGCTCTCTCTGAGCAACGAGAGTAGAGAGGTGTCTTCTTCACTCCGGATCGCATCGGGATCGAAAACCCGGTCCGTAGAGTCCAGTGCATGACGTGCATTGGGAAAGATCGTAATAGCTGGAGACCCCCAGATCTGTGTGATATCGGGTATCTGGTCTCCGTAGATTCGCAAAGATGCGTTCATGATACCCACCCGCCGTCTATCAAGGGCAAGTCCCCCTTCACGTTCAGCGCTGTACAGGCGCCTGAACAGCTTACGGGTCACTTCCACTCCGACCAGCCGGGAGGCCTGCAGATAGGGACGATTGTTCTCACCTTTCAGTGCTATAAGCTGATCACGTACAGGAAAAGCGAGACGACCGTTCATCACCACGATAAAACTCGAGACAGCAGTACTGCGGGCAAGAAGACGGGCAAAGGCATCTGCCTGAAATAGACCGAAGGAGAGGGTTACAGTGATGGATACCCCCGCATGCTGAAGGGACTGTGCACATTCGAGACCGCTTCGAGTTCCGGGAATCTTGAACGACACATTGGGCTCTCCCCCGAGGATATCGGAAAGAAGGGAATGTACGAATAGGATCTCATCCCTCATTTTCCCGCTGTTGTTGTGGTACTCGGGGTTCACCTGGTAACAGACGAACCCGCTTCTCCCTTCCGTATACAAGTAGAACCCGCGGAGAAGCTCCATATGAGACTCGACGATGACTGCAGGCAGAAGGGCGGCTGCAACCTCCTGTTCTGTCAGGGAGCCTGTGGGATACTCATCAAACCGTGTGTGACGATACCTATGTGCAAGGGATCTCGTATACTCTTCGGTAGACAGATCCCAGGCGGCTTTAATCAGGGGAGGGTTCGTGGTCTGGAACATCGCCCCTGTATAGAAGGCAACATCAAGAAAGGCGCCATAGTCATTCCCCCACATAGTATCAAGCACATCCTGGACGGTCTGTGATTCTTCAATCGTTCTGCGCGTGTTGAGAGCAATGCGGGAGGCCTTCACTTCCCCCTTCATCCATTCTATATACCCGCTCAAGGTGGATCCGAAGAGATCTCTCAACTCCTTCACCGTCATTTGACACTCTCTCTCTTCTACACGGAAACGCTCAGCGTGATACACTGCGAGGCTGTCCAGTACGTCTTCCTTTACCAGGGACTCGGTATATTCATCCAGTGCCGCGTTGATGTCATGAACCAGAGAGGCAATATCTTCTTCAGTCACGACAGTGCGCACCCGGTAATAGGAGGGAACTGTTTCAAGAAGGACCGAAAGATGAATGAGGAACGGTATGACCTGGTCGTCTGAACCATTGCGTTTCAGCACTTCTGCAGTTCCCGTTATAACGGGAGCAAGTAAGGACGGGTCTGAGATGAACATCAGATATCCCAGGATTCTGCTTCCCATCCCCTCACATACCTGGGATACCAGGTCTTCAGCACGCAGTGAAGCGACCTGTATCTTCTCTTCCGCGATAGCATTCATGATCCTGGAATCGATGTCCGGGTGTGTCTGTGTCATATCAACCTACCTCAACAGAGCCCCACCGTTGACATCAATAGTCGCTCCGGTGAGATAGTCGGAAAGAGATGAGGCGAGGAACACAACTATCTTCGCAATATCATCGGCAACTGCAAGACGTCCCAGGAGGGTGACATCAGGGGAGTAGATCCCGCGAGCCATATCGGTCTCCACAGGCCCCGGTGCAATAGCGTTCGCCGTGATACCGTACTTGGCACCGTGGCGGGCATAGCTCTTGGTTACCCCCATCACACCTGCCTTACTTGCTACATATCCGGGAGTCACCTTCATACCTCCCACCTGACCGCCAAGCGAGCCCATGGAGATGATCTTGCCCGACTTCTTTTCCTTCATGATGTCGAAGACTTTTCTGGTACACAGGTGAACACCGGTAAGATTAACGTCAAGTACCCGTTTCCACTCCTCGAAGGTCTCTTCCTCAAGGCCTTTGAAGACCCCTATTCCGGCATTGTTCACCAGAATATCGATCGTGCCGTACGAAGAGAGCACAGCGGCTACCATCTGTTCTACCGAAGCTTCATCACTGACATCCACGACAACGGGAAGCACTTGATACCCCTGTTTTCTCAGAGCAGATGACTCACTGGCCACACGATCCTCACTGAGATCGGCCATGACGACCTTCGCTCCTTCTTCTGCCAGCAGACGGACACTTGCCAGACCGATCCCTGCGGCACCGCCGGTGACTATCACGACTTTTCCTTCCAATCCCAGATTCATACTTCACTCCCTTGATCGAAAAAGGCCCCGAGAACCGGCTTCAGACGTACCGCTACATCTTCAGTTCAGAGACTGGGCCTTTCCCGTTTCGCCTTGTTTATTGTATACAATATACTTTATGACACAATCTGTCAAACAGTTTCTTCCACACATCCATTCATTGCACCATGCATAATCACAGAAAAAAGGGGCAGATGAGACCATCCGGTCTCACTCCCCCTCTCCACATTCCTGCAAGATGGCCTATCAACCGAACAGCAGGTTCGGAAGCCAGAGTGTCAGCTGAGGATAGATATTGATCAGAGCAAGCACGACAAGCAGAGGCGGGAAGAAGATGACCACGGACCGTGCGACCTTTTCGACGCTGACGTTCGCGACACTGCTGAGCACGAACAGCACGGTACCGAAGGGAGGAGTCATCGTTCCGATGACGAGGTTGAGGATCATCACGACACCGAACTGGATAGGATCCATCCCCATCTCTATCATGACAGGCAGCAGAACTGGAACGAGCAGGTTGATCGAAGCGACCGTCTCCATGAACAGACCGACAAACAGCAGAAGGACGTTCGCGAGCAGGATAATGACCCACGGCGAGAGCCCGGAATTGGATACCATCGCGACAAACATCTGAGGGATCTGTTCACGGGCGATGATCCAGGAGAAGAGCGCCGCAGCGGCAACGATGATAAGCACCTGAACGGTCGTGACCATCGAGTCCTTCACTGTCTCGAGAAAGCTCTTCCAATTGAGATCCCTGTAAAGGAGTGAGAGACCGAGGGCATACAGACATGCGATGGCAGCGGCTTCGGTCGGTGTGAAGAACCCGGTAAAGATACCACCGAGAATGATGATCGGGGTCAGAAGGCTGAGGAAGGCTCTCTTGGTGGCAAGCAGCTTTTCCATGAAGGTGGTCTTAGAACCTCGGGGAAGTTTCCAGATATGATCAAGGCCGAATATCATGGAGGCCAGGATGAGAGCCATGATGAGCCCCGGGATGATCCCCGCTGCGAACAGACGTCCGATAGAGGCCGATGCGATGACACCGTAGACGATGACGGGCATACTCGGAGGGATGATCGGTCCGATCAGACTCGATGCCGCTGTGATACCGAGCGTGATCCTCTCGTCGTACTTCGCCTCTCTCATCGCTTTTATCTCGATGGAACCCAGCCCTCCGGCATCCGCGATCGCAGCTCCCGACATTCCGGCGAATATGACCGATGCGATGATATTCACGTAGGCAAGGCCGCCTCTCACGCGTCCCATACCCACTTCACAGGACTTAAAAATCCTGTTGGTTATCCCCCCGCTGTTCATCAGGTTGGCGGCAAAAATGAAGAACGGAATCGCCAGAAGACTGTATGTGTTTATCCCTGCGATCATGCGCTGAACGGACACGAAGTCGGGAATCGTCCGCTCGGCTATCACATACAACAGTGACGGAAGGCCGACCGAGATAGCAACGGGCATTCCCATGGCAAGGAACACAAACAACAAGACAAACATTACAACAACCATTTACTTACTCTCCCTTTTCGCTTCTCGTTCACTCTTCGCTATCTCAATGATATCCAGGATATCTCTGATAAGATACCCGAGCGCACCAATGGGGACACACATGTACAGGAACGTCTGTCTAATCTGCATGGCCGGGCTTCTGAGGCCCCATGATCGGCGTGCCATCTCGAAACCGAAGTAGAGCAGCATTAGCATGAAAATGATGTTCAGACCCTTCTTTATGAAGATGTACACCTCGCTCGATTTACCCGGCAGATGCTTCTCGATAAGCGCAGAGAACATCTCTATCTTGATGTGGGCATCGATCTTTCTCAGGTACGCTATCCCGATAAAGGTGAGCCACACATTCAAATACTGGGAAAGCTCGATGGACCATGAGAAAGAAACTCCGAAGAGACTCCTCATAAACACCTGCGTCAGCATCACCACACTGATAAGCAGAAACACTGCATATGGCAGGTACTGTTCTATGAATGCATATACTTTTTTCACGATTATACAACTCCTTTATCTTTGTCTGGAAACTGTTCATGGCAACTCATTCTGAGTTCATTGTATCAGCGCTTGACCAAAGGTCAACATCAACAGCATCTCCCCCGCGAATTGACTCCATATATCCGGCTACACCAGAAACTTCGTCATCTGACAACTGAACATGCTGACGCCACAGATGAGCACTATCCATCACGTGCCTTACATAGTCCTCTTTCTGTTCCACCGCACCCAGACGATAGAGTTCTTCAAGAATCTTTGCATCATCATAGACCTGATAGCGCCTGCCCTGAAACACACCATACCATTCTCCCTTGAGACCTTTTTCCACAACCGAGTAGTAACTGAGCACAAGAGCAAGAGCAAAAAGAAAAAACTCCGGGAGCCGTTCTCTGTCTCTGTAATACAGGAGGGAGGGCACTACCCGCGTCTGAAACTTGGTGAAACTGTTAAGATTGATATCGGTCAGCACATGTTCGATTCTCGGATTTGTCAGCCGGGTGAGCATCAGCTGAATAAACTCCTGTCCTCCCCTGTAATCAGAGACCGTCGGAAGGAGAAGTGTGTTCAGAGCTCTCACCATGGCCTGACCCACGACAGGGTCCAAAATAGCTTCCCGCTCGGTTGAAATGGAACAGAAGAACCCGTAGTGAGAGAGAATCGTCTGAAACCCGTTCATCAGTTTCACCTTGATCTCTCGATAGCGGTTTAAATCCTCACTCCATACGACATCAAGAGAGGAACGTCCGATGGGAAAACCGGAAGCTCTGGATTCATCTCCCTGCACCATCAGAAGCCTGTAGGGCTCTGCCTTGACCAGCAGGTCATCCCGGTACCCGAGACGCTCGCTATAGGCATCGATCTCTCCGGCAGGGAATCCTGTGACAATCGAATCCACAAGCGTGTTATAGAAGGTGTTTGCCTCCACCAGCCATGTAAGGAACTCCTCTTCGAGGTCATTCACTCTGGCAAGTGCGACAAGAACTTCTTTCAGTTTCTGTCCGTTGTCTTCGATCAGTTCACAAGGGAACAGAAGAAGCCCCTTTCCAGCATCTTTTTTCACATACCTGTACCGTTCATAGAGAAACGCCAGCAGCTTTCCGGGAAACGAAGATGGCGGCCTTGCATCGACGGCGTCCGATGTGTCCAGGACAATACCGGCTTCGGTGGTATTACTGATGACGACCTGAAGCTCATCCTCCCGAGCCAGCGCGAGAAATCTGTCGTAATCATGATACGGATTCAGAGCTTCCTTCACTGATTCGATGAGAACGACCTCTGAAGTCTCGTCGCTCTCGAGAGCACAGGTATACAGACATCCCTGTGCATTGAGCAGCTCCACCTTACCTTGTTCGATAGGCTGTACAACAGCGATCTGACCCCGATAGTCTCCGCTGACATTGATTTCATGAATCGCTTTTCCCCAGAAGGCACGAAGGAAGTTCCCTTCACCGAACTGGACTATCCTGAGGGGAGCATCGTAGCGTCTCTGTCTGTGCTCTATCCTGTCTCCATCGATCATTGCAGCACACCCTTTCTGACAAGCCGGTCAGTGTCTCTTCTAAGAGAATGACCAGCAATGGCAGCTGGTCATTCATCCGTTAGTCCTTTAGATCTTCAAAACAGTTCAAGAATTATTACTTGATGTTCTGGATTCTGGTGTGCAGGTCTGAGCCGAACTCATCTTCCCACCAGTACGCGAAATCCTGCGGCATTGAAGCGGTAGCTTCCATGAATGAATCGATGTCGGGAGTGATGATCTCAAGACCCTGCTCCTCGAAGAAGCTGATCAGTTCTCTGTCATCCTTGTCGAGCAGTCTGACGATTTCTTTCGAGCCTTCCCAGAATGCATCGGTGAGAATCTTCTGATCTTCTGCACTGAGACTGTTGTACTTTGCATCATTCATCACATAGAAACACGCATTGGTGACGTGGCTGGTAAGAACGATGTAATCCTGCACTTCATAGAACTTCATGGATGAGATAGCTGAGAGGGGGTTCTCAAGACCATCTGCTACACCCTGCTGAAGAGCCATGTATGCTTCTGCGTAGGCGATCGGAGTCGGGTTCGCTCCCATTGCCTTACCATAGGCAACAGTAACTGTCTGTTCGGGGACTCTCAGCTTGAATCCGGCGAGGTCTTTAGGTGAGTAGACAGGTTTGTTGGCGGTCATCTGACGGATACCATAGGAGCTGGGTCCGATGATACGGGCGCCGTGAGCCTTTCTGAATCCTTCGAAAAGTTCCTTACCGACTTCGCTCTGACCGAATGCAAGAACGTGCTGATTGTCTCTGAATGTGTATGGCATCTCCAGGACGTTGATCGGTGAATAGATCGAACCGACCTGACCTGCACCTGCTGCTACGATATCGAGAGAACCGAGAATAGCCTGTTCGAGAATCTCAGGTTCTGTCCCCTGCTGTCCTGCAGGATAGATGGTGATGTTGATACGGCCATCAGACATTTCCTTCGCTACTTCAGCCGCCTTAACAGCACCTTTGTGCCAGGCATGTGAAGGATCATAGATATGAGCAAGGGTCAGTTCAACAGCACCACCCTCTTCCTGTGCACCCTGTGCGAACACTGTGCCCATACCGGTAAGCATCACTGCAATCATGAGCATTACGATTGTCTTTTTCATTGTTTCCTCCTTTCTGGAAAATGAACTTGATAACAGGAATTGTAACACGGCATCGTCAGATGTCAAGTATATAATATATGTGATAACAGTTTTCTCATGTCACCCATTAATCCTGTACCTGATACAAGTTGTATGAGAAGATGTGCAAACCATAGGAAGAAAACTATATAAATTTCAGAAAAAAACCTGGAATCTCCTTTGTCCGGAAGATGAACAGAACGTCGATGCATCCATCGTTGAGACAGAGAGTGTGAACACGAGAGCCAGTCACCTTCACCTCTTTTTCTCAGGTCCCTACCGTACCCCGCTCACGGGAAAACAGCGATTTGCAATTGCAGCTATTGATTGTATACAATATTTACGATTCATGATGTACATTCAGATAAAAAGGGTAAAATAATCGATGATTACGAGGATTTCATGATGTTCACAAAGATGTTTTTTGTATACAATGTTACAATATCCACGATGAGAGCAGCTTAAGAAGGAGAAACGAATGCCGAACCCAATCAAGAAAGAGAGTCTGAGTGATCGGGTGTACGCCACCATCAAACGACAGATCCTCAGTGGAGAACTGTCCGGAGGTATGCTGATAAGTGAAGAGCACCTCGCTTCCCAGTTCGGTGTATCGAGGACCCCGATCCGTGAAGCGATCCGTCGTCTCAGCGAATATGGTCTTGTGATCATCAAACCTAGAAGTTATGCAATGGTGTATGAGGTGGATGACAAGGAAGTGCAGGATATCGCGCAGGTGCGACTGGCTCTTGAGGAACTGACTGTCCGTTCCCTGACTCCCGAAGCGGTGGAGCGTGATATAGAAACCCTCAGTCGTCTTGCGGCCGATTGTCAGTACTACATGAGTGTAGGCAACAGAGCCGAGGTCTTTGTCAAAGACAGTGAATTCCATCTTGAACTGGTACGCTGTACAGGTAACAGAGCATTGTATGATGCCTATGAGCGCCTTGATGCAAAGGTTCAGCTACTCAGGATAGCTCAGAACCTGAATAATGACGATCTGCCGAGAATCATCTCTCAGCACCCATCCCTCATCGATGCCCTTAAGAAAGGTGACATGGAACTAAGTACCGCTCTTATGCGGGAACACGTAATTCATAGCTATCTGTCCCGCTGATAAAGAGGCTGCTGACGGGAAGTTAACGTT
>JAFGUP010000203.1 GCA_016938475.1 Sphaerochaetaceae bacterium | reverse complement strand
GATACACTCCACCACCAGAGCAGCCAATCTGCTGCACAATCACACACTCTATGCAACCAGAGGTATCTGTTTTCGCCGCTCCGTGCGGAGATGCACCATACGCATGAAGTTGTAGGCAATTGCCTTCTCCATGAGTTCCTGTCTCACCGCCTCAATACCTCTCCGTCTCACCCTCCCGAAATTGAACACATACTTCAGAACGAATATCAATGACTCTACTGCAGAACGGTTCCTCCGGAGTTCAGAGAGATCCTCGCTGAACCAGTCCTCTTCCGTGATAAGCCGCTTGCCCTTCGCCCCGGAAAGACTCACCTTCTTTATACCGGGTATGGACTTGACCAACTCAAAGCCGGTTCCAGAGGAATACCCGTCATCAGTGCTTACACTCTCGGGAACCGTATTCGTGTTCTGTATGGATTTCAGGACCATGGAGTAAAGCTGAGGAGAGTCCGCAGCATTACCCTCAGGCACATGGAGAGCTGTAACGAATCCGTTCCTGCTTCTGCACACCTGGGGACGGTATCCGATAACTGGCTCCCTGTCTCCCTTTATGATCATGGCTGCGGATCCGTCTGAAAGGCTTATTACCTTCTCGGAGTAAGGAACGCTGTTCCCATTGCAGATCCGCTCCACGGAGTAGGCGATAACTTCTTCTGCGGTATTCAGGGCAGCTTCTATGGACGACAGGTCCTTGCGGAGCCTTGCTTCAAGTGAGGGTTTCAGTATTGCCCCGTAATGTCCTTCTCTGTGCTTCCCCAACTCCGACTGCAGGTGGGAGATCACTTTGCCCGCTTTATTGTAAAGGCGCTGATACTGTTTCCTGCGCTTTCTGTTCGCTCCCTTGCCCGAGGCTGTGCTTATGGCAAAATGGCACTTCCTGACCTCTTTCAGCCACTGGGGCACATACCAGGGCATGAGGTTCGGTACGAAGTATCTGCGGTTAAGCAGCTGACTGCGGTGAAACGCTCTCTCCAGTAAATCCCTGATGATGCCCGATTCGCTGGGCCACACACTGTTCGCCCGCACTGCGGTACTGTCCAGTGTCAATTCACTGAAGTCATCAAGTCCTTCCTCCAGCACCATTCGCTGCTGGAGGGCAAGAATTCTTTCTCTGGTTTCCATGGATACAGCCTGGATGTTTTCGTGAATGGTACTTCTCGCCGGAATGGTTTTCCCGGAGAATTGATTGTTATAGAAAGCCCTGACAGTAATGGAGTCTCTGATTCTCTCACAGGCCTGCCTATCTGTAACCGATGAGAGGTATCCCCTGAGAAGAATGAACAGGTAAACCTCTTCGGCACCCATACGGGGTCTGCCCGTTCCAAGGGTGAGTTCTCCTCCCACAGAATCGGAGCCCGGACATTCAAGGCAAAGTTCGAGCGTCTGTCTCCTTACCCACTCTGCCTCGGTAAGACGCTCGCGCTTTCTTTCCAGCGCATGCTGATCAAGATCGTTTGTGATTGCATCAAAGATGCCGGGATCTTTCTTCAGAGCCTGAAAGGCGCACTGAAGATAGTCAGCAATGTCGACATTCATCTCGATTGGGAACAAGGTGGGGTTGTTTTCGGAGAAAAAGCTTGTAGGTTCCATTGGCGCCGCCTTTATGACAAGAGTTTACTGTAGTGGGTAACATCTTGTAACATAATGTTTTGCGGCGCTTTCGTCAATCTTTTGCGCTCTGTTTATTGGCTTATACTATGCGGTATTGAGTTTCCGGATGAGGTCTAGCTCTGGTCCACCCAAGTTAATCACATACTCGATGCCAAAGATAGCAACCACAGCATAGCATACATAGACTTTGGATTGGCCAGGTTCCGGTATTGCCAGAATATCCCATTCATGAAGAACTTGGAATGGATCCATACCTGAAGAAACGAATATCCTGCTAGCATCGTAAATTTTCCGAATGTTGACAGGCCATACAAACCCAGGTCGCCCTCGGCGAACATAGTCTCGAAGTCCGTCAAGCTCTCTCATTCTGACTATCTCT
>JAFGUP010000202.1 GCA_016938475.1 Sphaerochaetaceae bacterium | reverse complement strand
TGATGAGACCGATCGGGATTGAACCGATGACCCCTGCCGTGTGAAGGCAATGCTCTCCCGCTGAGCTACGGTCTCGAACGAACTGTAGTTTATCCTTAATTCGTATCTCTGTCCAGAGGTTTTTGTTGCACTAAAGGGGATGTTTGCCTATACTGATGTTGCCTATGCAACAGATACATGAATTACAACCCTATTACCCGATGCTTTGTACTTCACATCTCTTTTCCGATATCCGCCAGGAGGACATGGACCAGCTCCTGTACTGTCTGAAGGGAAGAAAGAAGGACTTTTCCGATGAGGAGTTCATTCTGCATGCGGAGGATGAACATGATGAGTTCGGCCTCGTTCTCGAGGGAACCGTTCAGCTGATCACTGAAGATATGTTCGGTAACAGGAGTATCACCGCAAAACTCAAAGAGGGGGAGATATTCGGCCAGATCGCTGCCTCCGGGCAGGCTCCCTACAGCCCGACCTCAGTCATCAGTGATGGTCCTTCCGCTATCATGTTTCTCTCCTTTCCTCTTCTCGTGGCTCCCTGTACACGTGCCTGCTCCTTCCACTCGCGTATCATCGAAAACATGATGAATGTTCTGGCAAAACGGAATCTTCTTATGAACCAGAAGGTCGCGATCCTCTCTCAGAGGACTATGCGGGAGAAACTGCTTGCTTATCTGCACGTACAGTCGAAAGAGCAGGCAAGGGACGATTTTACTATTCCTTTCAACCGTGATGAACTTGCAGACTATCTGTGTGTAAACAGGAGTGCCTTGTCCCGTGAGATTACGAAGATGGTGGATGATGGTTTGATCGAAACACACAGAAAACGCTTCATTCTCAATGAGACGACATTTCTCTAAGGGGGGAATATGACGATACACGACATCGTGGAGACACAGCGGGCATATTATCTGAGTGATGCTACCCGTTCCTATGAATTCCGTCGCCAGCAGCTCAGGAAGCTGCTCGAAACCTTGAGTGAACACATCGATGAGTTGGAATATGCCCTATATCAGGACCTGCACAAAAGTGCTCATGAGTCGTACATGAGTGAGATCTCCCTCATACTGGAAGAATTGAGATACCATCTGAAACATCTCAGGCGATGGATGCGACCCGAGAGGGTATTCCCCTCTCTAGGCCAGATGCCCTCCTCTGTAAAAGTTTACCGTGAACCCAAGGGAGTCGTGCTGATCATGAGTCCCTGGAACTATCCTCTTCTACTCACTCTGTCACCCCTGATCGGCGCACTTTCGGCAGGAAACTGTGCTGTCGTGAAACCTTCCGCCTACAGTCCAGCAAGCAGTGCACTGATCAAAGAATTACTAGAACGGGTCTTCCCGCCCGAATATGTGCACATCGTACAGGGGGGCAGGGAGGAAAATACGGCACTGCTCAAAGAGCGGTTCGATCATATTTTCTTCACCGGCAGTACCGCTGTCGGGAAAGTTGTGATGCGCTCGGCAAGTGAATACCTGACCCCACTCACTCTAGAACTCGGGGGTAAATCACCTGCCATCGTCGAGGCTTCTGCAGACATATCTTCAGCTGCACGGAAGATCGTGTTCGGAAAGATCATCAATGCCGGTCAGACCTGTATCGCACCAGATTATCTCTATGTTGATCGCCGGGTGGCAGATACGCTCGTAACTGCGATCAGGAAGGAACTGGAAACTGCCCTCG
This sequence comes from Sphaerochaetaceae bacterium, assembly GCA_016938475.1. Taxonomy (GTDB): domain Bacteria; phylum Spirochaetota; class Spirochaetia; order Sphaerochaetales; family Sphaerochaetaceae; genus SABI01. Next base: position 20,885 of record JAFGUP010000202.1, on the reverse strand, counting down.
GAAGTGATCCTCTGTCCTATGAGGATTATCCATCAATCATCAATCGCAAGCAGTTCGACCGTCTCCATTCTCTTCTTTCAGATCAGCAGATCATCCATGGAGGACGGTGTGAGTTCCCGGGTATCGAACCGACGCTCCTGTACCCGTCACCAGATGCAAAGGTCATGGAAACCGAGATATTCGGTCCCATACTCCCGATCCTCATCTTTGATAGGGTAGAGGAGGTGATAGATACTCTCAAGCATCAGGAGAAACCTCTTGCCCTGTATCTGTTCACACAGGATACCGCGGTCAGGAAGCGTTTCATCACCAGTCTCAGCTATGGGGGAGGCTGTATCAATGATACTATCATTCATATCGCCTCGAACCGCACACCATTCGGTGGAGTGGGGATGAGCGGGATGGGTTCGTACCATGGCAGGCGCTCGTTCCTCACCTTTTCTCATGAGAAGACCATTGTCGATAAATGGTCTCTGTTCGACCTTCCTGTCCGATACCATCCCTATACAGATGGGAAAAAGAAATTACTCCGGCGTCTGCTGTAACTGTTCAGGAACTGGGGAATTGGACAAGATTGATGATCTCGAGGGCTTTGGTATGCCAGGAGGCCGGAACCCCATAGCGGTCACCTCCTCCGTGTTTCAACTCTATCGGGGGAAGTCCCGGCTGCGTGAGGGTGAGAACCGGCCGGGGGGAGGTCAACCGATACAGTGAAAGCACCGTATCGGTTCTATAGGCGAGGGTATTGTCCGTATAACGGCCGACAGCCTCTTCCCTGTTGGTGATCGTGACAATAAGACCAACATCCTGTGGTAATGAATAGGTATCATGAAACGCAAAGAACTCCGGTTTCTTTACCCTCAGGTCCACGAACAGCGGGAGACCGGGTTCAATGGCAGGAGTGTTCCCGGGGAAGGGATTTCCCGGTTGTAATGTGGAAAGGAATCCCCCGAAAAAGCTCTGAGCTGTTATGCTCTCGTTCTGGTCCAGTTCGGTGAAATGGTTACCCCCGTCGGTCATGGTCTCCCCGCACACGGCGAACCTGTGTCCTGTGGAGAGGCGTATGGCATACCAGGATCCCATGTCGAACCCGTTGCGGTAGAACACAAGGTCTTCAGCCATATGCAGAGAAGACGCTCTGTCTGTACTCAGCCGTGTAATACAGGTTCCGTCAAGTTTTGAAGCATACAAACCGCCCTCTTCTGTAGCTATGACCATGCATTCTCCATATATCGCATATTCATCGGCTCTGAGAACGGAGGCCTTGTCCCGGATTTCGGGATCATTGAGAGATGCTCGAATGACATTGCCTCCCGAACGGTAGAACAGGTACGAACCTGAGATCTGGGGATCAGTGAACGGGCCACCGGTCACACGGGAAATCCTTTTCAGCTCCCTCCGGTCATAGATATCAATGTAATCAGAGCTACCCTGTTCTCTGATCGTATAGATACGCTGTTCGTCTATACTGAGAAGTCTTCCAGCTTCGAACAGCAGCTGCTGCTCAATAAGGCTAACAGGATCTATCTGATATACATTGCCTGTCAGGTCACTGTAATACCCGATGCCGTCAAAAAATTGAAAGGATGTTGCTTTTCGATCGGTGATAGGTTCGGTGATGAAGGTATCAAGGTGCAGGACACTCGGGTACCCTGTGCTTTCGAGCATATAGATGGCCTCTTCTTTCGAGGCGACCATTGCCCCGTTCACCTCTGCGATGAAACTGTAGTGGGTGTAGTAATTGTCCAGATGCTCCACCGGCAGGCTTTGAAGGTAATTCAGTGTCGTCTTATCGTCGAACACCATCCTCTGCACGATGTGCAGAGATTCTCCTTCCAGAAGGATCTCCCCGCCGTTACGGATGTTACTGACAGTGTTTCCCCTTCGATCGCTGTAGGGGTCGATGGTACTGAGATTTACCCGGTTTTCCATCTCCCTGGCAACATCACCGTCAATGATCAGAGTCTCGCTGTGTGCACAGGAGAAGAGAAGCAGTGCGCTGAGGGCTGTTATGGCAACCTGTATGAGTTTCCTGTTCATGGTGTACTTCTTCTGTCTCCTTATCATCCGCTCAGACATCCATAGGTGTATCGTATGAGGTTCCAACAGTCTTCCACTGCAGTTTAGCATGATTTTACAGGGGGGAACAGATACTTCTGACAGAGTCTGCTCACCTGGAACTGCACTCAAGACGTTTCCCGGGGTCTCAGGTGCTTTTGCGATCTCCTGGTATCGAGATTCTTCGGTCAGTATATGCATTCCTTCTGGTGAAGAGCTGTGTCCTATGGTACAGTAATTCCATCAATTGAGAAGGAAGTACTATGGGAACTATCGAAGGACGTCTGAGTGAAAGAGATATGGAACTGCTGTATGAGACTGCGCGGATTGCAAGTGAATCACGTGCAAAGGGGAATCACCCGTTCGGGGCACTCATCGCAGACATGGATGGTAACATCATCATGGAACAGACGAACACCGTGAATACCGAGCATAACGATTGCGGGCATGCGGAAACCGAGGCCTTGATCAAAGCGTCGAAGAAATATGACCGTGAGTTTCTACACGGCTGTACCCTGTACACCTCAATCGAGCCGTGCGCCATGTGCACCGGAGCTCTTTACTGGTCGAATGTAGGTCGTCTGGTGTATGGCCTCACCGAAGAGAAACTGCTTGAACTCACCGGAAGCAATCCCGAAAACCCAACCTTCTCTCTTCCCTGCAGAGAGGTGATCGACAGGGGGCAGAAGGATATCGAGGTGGTCGGTCCAGTAGAGGACGGAGAATTCGAGAAGCGTGTGGTCGAAGATCACTTGGGTTTCTGGGATTAGCCGATCCTATGTTTCAACAGGATGATCTGCCGAAGATCCTTCGCAAGGAGGTGATAGCATCCCTTCATGACGGGATTGTGCGCATACACAATCGCAGGATATACCCAGGCAGGGATGAGTATATGTATGTATCCTCGGTACAGGAGATCGCCGATGCCATGCAGCAGATGGTGACTCAGGGCGGAGGTATCCTTCGCCTCTCTCTTGTGGCTCTTCTGTTCATCGCCGAACAGATGGCCGAGGGGAAGATACCCCTGTCACAGCAGGAGTTCATCCGTCTGCTCTCACTGATAAAGAATGCCCGCCGGACCAATACCACGAGCCATAGGATCCTCGATTCCCTGACCAGCTCCCTCTCTCTTGAAGGAGCGTTCTCGAATGCAGAGCTTCTGCTTTCTCTCAGCAGAAGCAAGGTCGAAGAGGTGGAAGCCACCTTTGACACGATCTATGACAGTATGAGCGACCTCGGTGCCGACCTGATCCTGGATGGGGAAGGGATCTTCACTACCTGTTTCGCTGAACATACCTTCATCCTCTCCCTTCTCAAGGCGCATAGAAGCGGTAAGGATCTTCATGTCTATGTCCCCGAGACGCGTCCCTACCTTCAGGGAGCGAGACTGACCGCTCCGAGCTTGCAGGAGCTCGGTATACCGGTGACATTGATCAGTGATGCTATGCCTGCACACCTGATACAGAAGGGAGCTGTCAACCGCTATATGAGTGCCGCTGATACAGTATGTATGGATGGTTCAGCCGCGAACAAGGTGGGTACGCTCACCAACGCGGTTCTGTGCAGTCACTATCATCTTCCATTCCATTTGTTTGCTGTCTCGCCCGATCAGTCAAAACTGAGTATGGAGGATATCGAGATCGAATACCGTGACCCCGAAGAGCTCCTCACCTTCCGTGGAGAGAGGATCAGTGCGGTGGGAGTACATGGGATCTATCCTGCCTTTGACACGATACCTCCCTCACTTATCACCTCGATCATAACTCCCCGGGGAGTGTTGAGACCTCAGGATATCAGGATGAAGTACGTACCAGGAGAAGGACTATGAAAGGAGCAGTGATAGGAGGGACAGGTTGTCAGTCGTTCCTTCCTCCGGGAGTGAGAGAGCGTATTGTACAGAGCCGCTATGGAGAAGTCCTCCTCTATGAGGATGATGACATCGTCTATCTCCTTCGTCACCGCCTCGGACACACCGTTCCTCCGCACCTGATCAATTATCGTGCTCACATCGATGCATTGAGGATTGCAGGTATCCGGCGTATCGTGGCTATCTACGCCGTCGGTTCGATTACCGAGTCTTTGAAGCCCGGCACAGCTGGAGTCCTCGGACAGTTCGTCGATCTTGCCGGTAATCGGGAGAACACTTTTTACAGTGAACCAGGTCAGAGTTTCCGTCACACACCGATGGACGAACCCTATTCACCAACCCTCAGCCGTACTCTCATCGAAGAAGGGAAGGGCAGAGGGCTTACTCTGGCCCGGGACCTGACCTATGTGTGTACCAATGGCCCGCGCCTTGAGACTCCAGCCGAGATCGCGATGTACAGAACGCTCGGCTGCGATGTGGTCGGGATGACAGCAGGCACTGAGACATCTCTTGCCTGCGAGGCAGGTATTGAATTTGCAGGAATAGCGTATTCAATCAACTGGGCAGCAGGAGTGGGCGGGTCACAGGTCAGCTTCATACAGGATCATGAGATAGACCACCTTACAGGAGCGCTCACCAATCTTGCCCGAAACACACTTCTGTCAATCTGAAGTCAGCCGATAGCCTTATCGGATGAGTAGAAGTCAATCATCGTAACGGATCGTCTGCCAGAGTTCATCATAGAGTGATAGATTCTCGCCGAGATCCATCTTCAGTTCATAGGCGGCCAGTGCGTCACCGCTGTAGATCGGCTCAGTCGTACGGTACTGTTCGGCTTCAGTGTGGACAGTTGAGGGAAATCGGAAACGGTCAAGGAACTGAGCATACATCTCAGGACGGTGGATGAAGTTGATGAACAGATGAGCCAGGTCAACATGTTTTGCCGTGACCGGTATCATCATCGAATCGAGGTACATCGGTCCCCCCTCACCGGGCAGGAAGAAATCCACCTCATCCCATCTTTCTTCCTCAATTTCTTCGAATACTGCCTCTCCATACCCGTGAACGACTGAGAACTCTCCACTGCTGAACGCCTTCGCAAAACCTTCCGCGTCGAACTTGACGATATTCGGTTTCCACTGTTCGTTGATCAGGCGGGTTGCGGCTTCAAGCTCGTCAGGGTTCAATGAATTGACCGAGTATCCAAGATGTGCGAGAGCTGCACCCATCACTTCTCTCATGTCATCGAGCATACTCATTCTGTTTCGAAAGCGGCTGTCGGAGAAGATAGACCAGTCTCTCGGGTACTCTTCGAGGGAATCCTTCATCACGGCGATTCCGCTTGCCCCCAGGTAATACGGTACTGCATAGGCCATATCAGGATCGTAGGTCGCTTTTTCTCGTACCAGTGGTGAGATGTAGCGCAGATTGTCGAGCTTCGCATGGTCGAGGGGTATCACCATCTTCTCGCGGATCATGATCTCTGCATAATCCTGACTCGGAAAGACTACGTCATAGCCGCTACCGCCCCCTTTGAGCTTGGCGAACATGTCTTCGTTACTTGCGAAGTAGTCAAGTACGACGTTGACCCCGTATTCCGCTTCGAAGGCTTCGATGACCGATTCGGGTGTGTAGTAAGTCCAATTGAACAGGTACAGAGTGTTATCCGCTTTTGATGACTCACCGTTGTTCTCATCTTTTGAACATCCGGTCGTGACCAGGATCAGAAACGAGAACAGTGCAGTGAACAGTAGGTAGGAGATCAGTGTTCGATGGTGATTCATAGTATCCTCCATTGTGAGGTAGTGTAGTAGCACACGGGACCACCATACGGTCATACCCCGCGTGCATAGAAAGCTATTATGGTCAGCTCGAAGCCGCGATTGTCTTGAGGAACCGCCTCATGGCGAAAGCGATGAGCATGATCGAAAGAATCAGGACGAAGGAAAGTGCATTGATGACCGGAGAGACGCCGTAACGGATCATCGAGTACACGTACAGAGGAAGGGTCGTAGATCCGGGACCTGAAACGAAGAACGTGATGACAAAGTCTTCGAGTGACATCGTAACCGCCATCAGAAAGCCGCTGAGCATACCTGGCAGAATCGAGGGAATCACTACCTTGACAAGGCTCTGTGCCTCGTTCGCTCCCAGATCCCGCGCAGCTTCCACCGTGGAAATGTCGAACTCGTCAAGTCGTGCCGTCACCAATAGATACACGAAAGGCAGGTTGAAGGTTGTGTGAGCGATAAATATGGTGATAAGGCCGAGGGGAAGCCTGACAGCTGAGAAGAAGATAAGCATCGAGATACCGATGATCACCTCGGGCAGCACCATGGGTAGGAAACTCAGTATCTGAATATACTGTCTTCCCTTGAAACGGTACCACATGATACCTATTGCTGCACCACTTGCTATCACCGTGGCAACTGCAGCACTCGAAAGAGCTATCACAGCACTGTTGAGAAAGGCACTCCATAGTTCATCGGAATCGAAGAAGAGTTGTGTATACCACTTCAGAGAGAATGTTGTGAACTCCATAGACTTCGAAGCACTGAACGAATACGTGATGATGACGAACAGAGGAAGGAAGAGAAACAGGATCACCAGGATGAGAACCACATTCGAGAAGGTTGCTCCGTGCCGTGTGCGTGTGTCGAAGGATACACTGTTCATCGTGTGCCTGCCTTTCTCAATGATTGTGCACGCTCCCGTTTCTCCTGTGCCCCTGCCATCAGCATCCACATGACGCCCACCGTGCTTACCAGCGTGATAATGAGACTGATTGCGGATGCGAGGGGCCAGTTCCTCGTTTTTGTCACCTGATCGACGATGATATTACCGATCATGTATGAGTCTTTTCCTCCCACAAGCAGTGGTACCGTGTAGGCACCGAAGATGGGGATGAATGTGAATACTCCGGAAGTGATGATTCCGCTTCTGATGTTGGGAAGGAGAACGCGGGTGATCGACGTGAATCTGCTTGCTCCGAGGTCACGGGCCGCCTCAAGAAGCTGAAAGTCGAAGGAGTCGATCGTCGTGAACAGTGGAAGGATCGCAAAGGGAATGTACATGTATACCAGAACAGTGATCACAGCCCCCTGGTTGTAGATCAGAGAAAGCGATTCCTCGATAATGTGAAGCTGCTTCAATAATTCGTTGGCGAATCCCCTGCTGCTCAGAATGGCGATCCATGCATAGATGCGGATCAGGGAGTTTGTCCAGAAGGGAACGATGACAAGGCCGAGGAAGAGGCTCTGATGACTGCTGCGTGCCATCGCATAGCCGCAGGGAAGGGCGAGTGCCATGGTGATGGCGGTGGCAGTGACTGAGACGGTGAGAGTCCTGAAGAGGACCTTTGCGAAAGCCGGGTTGACCAGCTGCCGGTAGGCGGCCGATGAGAAGGTCCATTCGACACCCCCGTACAGGCCTTTTTTCAGGACACTGTAGAGGATGATGATGAACAGGGGTGTGAGAAAGAAGATGGTCAGCCAGAGACCCATCGGACCTGCATAGGTGATGCCGAGTCGGCTCGAGCGCTTCATCGGTCGATCACTTCGACGATGTACCCGTCCTCGGCGCTCCAGGAGACGAATACAGAGTCCTTCCAGTTGATCGCCGGCCCCTCATCCATGTAGGTGGCATGCTGTTGGATCACCTTTATAATGGTCCCGCAGGCCAGGGCGACGTAGTACTTGGACTGAAAGCCGCTGTAGATGGGTTCGTCAACGATACCTGAGAATAGATTGATGTCCTTCGATACCGTGAGTGGCGGGTGTGACGTTATCTTCAGTTTCTCGGGACGGACAGTGAACGAGACATGGGTGCCGGCCTCAAGATAATCGTCATCGGTAACACGGATCACAGATCCCAGAGCATCCACCTGAAGGGTGCTCATGTGTGTCTGTTCGAAGGGGACACATGAGACGACCGTAGCGGGAAACAGGTTTGTTTCTCCTATGAAGCGTGCAACAAAATCGGTAGCCGGTGATTCGTAGATCTCGTAGGGCGTACCCGTCTGGAGCACTTTCCCTTCGTTCATCACCGCGATACGGTCACTGACGCTCAGAGCCTCGCTCTGATCATGGGTTACATAGATGAAGGTAATGCCGATCTTGTCATGGATCTGATCAAGTTCTACAAGGAGAGACTGACGCAGTTTTGCATCAAGAGCGGAGAGAGGTTCATCGAGAAGCAGAACCGAGGGTTCGTTAATCAGTGCACGGGCGATAGCCACCCGTTGTTTCTGCCCTCCACTGAGCATGGCGGGTTTCTTGTGTTCATGTCCGCTGAGCTGGACAAGTTTCAGGTACTGTGCAACCTTGTCACGTACACTCGATTCCTTCTCTTTTTTCAGTCTGAGAGGAAATGCGATGTTCTCAAATACATTCAGATGGGGGAACAGTGCATAGCTCTGAAACACGGTATTGACAAGCCGTTTTTCAGGAGGGTAGGGAATGATGTTCCTCCCGTCAAGCTCAATGACACCCTCATCGGGAGTGTCAAAACCGGCAATAGACCTCAGCAGGGTCGTTTTGCCGCATCCGGAAGGGCCCAGGAGAGAGAAGAACTCCCCCTTGCGAATCTCGATGCTCACATCATCCAGAGCTTTGAACGTACCATACGAACGAGATACGTTCTTCACCGAAACATCATATCCTTTCAATTTCTTCTGTTCTCCACATCATCCCCGGGTCATCAGCCCTGCAGGACTCCTCCTTGAAATTCGAGCGCGTATACGAATTACACATAGGGGTATTTGCAGAAAAAAATCAAGATATCGGCTGTCAGTTTGTAGAAAAAAAATATCTTGTTTGTATACAATAAGATGGCTTATTTGTTGTACTTCGGTTGAACAGTGCGATTGCAGTACCCCCTTCCAGAATCTTCCATGAACTCCTGTAACGGCTGTGGCTGTTCGATCGGGGAGAGAAACAAACAGGCTGCTGCCTGAGCAACAGCCTGTGATATGGATGATATCCTTTTTATGCCTGATAGGTGGAAGAACTGACGTTTCCACCTGTCCCTGTCCAGTTGGTGTGGAAGAACTGACCTTCCGGTTCATCCACCCGTTCGTAGGTATGGGCACCGAAGTAATCCCGTTGAGCCTGAAGTAGGTTCGCAGGAAGTTTTTCAGCACGGTAGCCGTCAAAGAATGAGAGTGCTGAACTCATTGCCGGTGCCGGGATGCCGCTGGTGACAGCCCGGGCGACAGTCCTCCTCCAGGAAGCCTGGCAGGAATCGATCACCTCTGCAAAGTAGGGATCCAGGAGAAGATTGGCAAGTCCGCCGTTGTTGTCGAATGCTTCCTTGATCTTTCCCAGGAACGCACTTCGGATGATACAGCCTCCCCGCCACATCAGGGCGATCCCGCCGTAGTTGAGATTCCAGCCGTATTCCTTCGCAGCTTCGTTCATCAGCATGTATCCCTGAGCGTAGGAAACGATCTTTGATGCAAGAAGTGCCTTTTTTACATCCTCGATAATCTCCTTCTTCTTGCCGTCGATTCTCTTTTCAGGACCAGACAGGATCCTGCTTGCTTCGACACGTTCACTTTTGAGTGCGCTGAGACAGCGTGCGTAAACTGCTTCCACGATGAGTGTGACGGGCATTCCCAGGTCGAGTGAACTGATACCGGTCCATTTGCCTGTTCCTTTCTGACCAGCCTTATCAAGAATCTTCTCGACAAGCGGTAGCCCGTCGGTGTCCTTCGTCTTCATGATATCACGTGTAATCTCGATCAGATAGGAATCGAGTTCTCCTGTGTTCCACTCCCTGAAGATCTCATACAATTCATCGTAGGAGAGGTTCAGTCCCTGATGCAGGATATCGTAGGCTTCGCAGATCATTTGCATATCACCATACTCGATACCGTTGTGAACCATTTTCACGTAGTGACCGGCTCCGCCTTCACCGACCCAGTCACAGCAGGCTTCGCCGTTTTCAACTTTTGCGCTGATATTCTGGAAGATACCCTTCACATACTCCCAGCCTGCCGGATTGCCGCCGGGCATGATCGATGGTCCACGTCGTGCACCCTCCTCACCGCCGGAAACACCGGTTCCGATGTAGATGATCCCTTTCTCCTGCAGTTCACGGGTTCTTCTTTCGGTATCGGGGAAATGGCTGTTTCCACCATCGATGATGAGGTCTCCGGTTTCGAGGTGAGGGAGTATCTGGTCGATGAAGATATCTACGACATTTCCGGCCTTGACCATCAGCATCACTTTTCTCGGACGCTTCAGAGTTGAAATGAACTCTTCCATCGAGCGGGTAGGAATGATCGTCTCGCGACCTCTGGCGGCATCATCCATGAACTCATCGACTTTAGAGACAGTCCTGTTGTAGACTGCGACTGTGTATCCGTGATCGTTCATGTTGAGCACAAGATTCTGCCCCATCACTGCCAGTCCGATAAGACCGATATCTGCTTTATCTTTCATATATATCCCCTTATATGTAGTAGGTGTTCTGTCGAAGGCGATCAGGATTTGAAACGTTCTTCATGCGCCCACAGTCCGATCGCAGGATTGCTGATATAGTAGAAAGGATTGCCCTCTCTGTCGATATGGTAGCCATCTTCCAAGCCTTCATTCATGCACAAGGCTGCATATTCATCCAGGTCTCCGTACAGATATCCCACGGAAGTGACTTCCTGTTCGGAGAGTCCGCCCGGACAGTAGCGGATGGAAAAGCGACCCTCGCTCGAGCCATGGATGAGGTGGGCTGCTGCCGAGAGATTCTTCTTCAGTTCGTCTTCCCGACCCACCGCACGAAGGATCGTATCACTGCCCCTATACCCGTAGGCACGAATCAGTCGGTCGATCTCTCTGTCCTCCCCGAAGGTATGCACTCCAGGTGCCAGGATTATCAGTTCTCCTCCGTCAGCGATCGCCATACGTGTTCGGTAGATGGCCTTGTTGCCGAGCCAGGTGGAGCGGAATTCTGCCGGGTCAAGGTACACGACAACCTTATCAAGCGGTGTATCCACCATCGTAAAATTCTTTTCAAGAGAGAGTTGAGATGCCTGTTCAAAGCATGATCTGTCATCTCCGACAAACAGTCCTGCCATCTGCATAGCTCCCTGAGTGTTCCTGAATACAACAGTCAGGGCGAACACGATGGGAAGATCCCTGGCAAAGGTTTCGTGGGCATAGTCGATGACTGCGCGTACCGGGGTGTCTGTTCGACCCATGATTCGTTCCATGCCGTAGACCGCACCGAGGTAGTGACTCTTGTTTATACCTTCGACCCCACCGGTTCCTACATAGATATTCTTCGTGTAGTTGGCCATACCTACCACTTCGTGGGGGACCACCTGGCCGAGTGAGAGTATGAGGTCAAATCCACCGGAGACAAGCAGGCGGTTCACCTGAGCCTTCCACGGGTAGGAAAGCCGTCCCTCGGAGACCCTTTCTATATAGCTTGCGGGAACTTCCCCGAGATCTACAATATCATTACGCCAGTCATGGGGGACAAAAAGATCGTGGTTCACACCAGGAAACATCTCATCAAGTTCTGAATCGGTCATAGGAAGGTGCGTGCCGAGCGCGGGCAGGATCGCCTTAACCTTCTCGCCGTAGAACTCTACGGCCCAGACAGTAAGCATACCGGCAAATCCGTGTATCCGTGTAATGTCCGGGGGGATGAGCAGAACCCGCTGTCGTGGACCAATACTCTTCAGTCCCTTGAAGAAAGTTTTTTTTACCTGCTCTTCGGTCAAGCCGGATTGTTTTTTTGTCTGGCTATACATCATAGGGCGACTCCTTCAGTGTCATCTGAATTCACAAACGCAATCATATCATAACCCTGAATATTTTCCCAGACAGTGAAAGACCCTCATACAGGAAATGAATTTTCTTGTATTCCTCACATCTCATTCACACTTTTTTAACACCCCTTCTCTACATTCAAGTCAACTAATTTCAAAAGAACTAAAAGTTCGGAGGAAACACATGAAAAAAACAGTACTTATGCTCATGATCGTCTCTGCACTCTTCCTGCCCCTTTTTGCACAGGGTCAGAGTGATGCACAGGAATCAGATCCGTTCTCATGGATCGAAGACCAGATGATAAACGGCCTTCCCGGTGTCAACCCAATCGAAGTGACTGGTAATATCGTCACAGCCGGTTCATCGACCGTCTTCCCTCTCTCGGAAAGAATGGCCGAACGGTTCACCGAAGAGGGTTACAACGGAACTATCACAGTCGACTCAATCGGTAGCGGTGCAGGTTTCGAGCGCTTTACTGTAGCTGGTGAGACAGACATCTCGAATGCTTCACGCCCCATCAAAGCGAAGGAAATCGATCAGGCTAAGAAGATCGGAAGGAATCCTATTGAATTCAAGGTCGGCACTGACGCCCTTGCTGTCACCGTATCGGCAGAGAATACATTCGTAAAGGATGTCACCATGGACGAACTCGCCATGATCTTCGGTTCTGCCACGTACTGGTCTGATGTTCGTTCAACCTGGCCGAGACAGCAGATTCAGCGTTTCATTCCAGGAACCGACAGTGGTACGTTTGACTACTTCTCAGAGGAAGTGTTCGACAAGGACCCTGCTCCGATGCTCAATGCCAGCAACCTTCAGCTCTCAGAGGATGACAATATCCTTGTTCAGGGTATCGAAGGTAGTCCCTACGCGATCGGTTACTTCGGCTATGCCTACTACGTGGAAAACAAGGACAAGCTGAACGTCCTTGCAATCGAAGGTGTTGAAGCGAATGAAGATAATGTGAACGCAGGACTCTATCCCCTCGCACGACCTCTGTTCCTCTACTCTGATGCAACTATCATGAGAGAGAAACCGCAGGTTGCAGCATTCATCGGCTTCTACCTCGCATACGTCAATGAAGAGGTTACCAGAGTCGGTTACTTCCCGGCAGATGACGCAGCTCTTGCGGCTAGCAAGCAGGGTTGGCTCGATGCGATGGAAGGTCTCTACTAGAATATCTTCTGCAACTTGATTCACACTACAATGTTCATCCCCGACATGCACTGTGCACTCGGGGATGAACAATAAGGAAACAGTAACTGCGTATGAAATCAATACAGACACACCCGTTCAACAAAAAGCTGAGAATCCGTGAAGCTTTTATTGAAGGGGCTTTGTTCTTATTTGCGCTTCTTTCGATTGCGATCACGGTATCGATCGTGGTGATCCTCCTGAGGGAATCGCTTCTGTTTTTCGAAAGTGATGAGGTGACTCTCAGTGGTTTCTTGTTCGGTACGAAATGGCAGCCGATGATCGGGTACTTCGGAGTTCTCCCGCTTCTCAATGCAACGCTGATGACCTCCCTGATAGCCATGATAGTGGCTCTTCCTCTTGGTCTCGCGGTCGGAATCTATCTCAGTGAATACGCTGATGAAAAATTCAAGAGTGTGGTGAAACCGGTTCTAGAGGTCCTTGCAGGAATCCCATCCATCGTGTACGGGTACTTCGCCCTCACCTTTATGACGCCGCTTCTCCGTTCCATTTTCGGGGATGATGTTGTTCAGATGTACAACATGATGAGTGCAGGTATCGTCATGGGGATACTTATTCTTCCTCTCGTTGCCACTATGGCAGAGGATGCCATCGCCGCGGTCCCTGTCGAACTTCGCCTCGCGAGTTACGCGCTGGGAGCGACAACGCTGGAGACATCCATCAAGGTGGTGGTCCCCGCAGCACTCAGCGGTCTTTCAGCCACCTTCCTGCTCGGGCTTTCAAGAGCGATAGGGGAGACGATGATCGTAGCCCTTGCCGCCGGTGCGGGGCCGAAGATGACCTTCAATTTCTTTGAGGGAGCAGAAACAATCACCGGATATATCGTGCGTATCAGCGGAGGGGATGTTTCATACAACTCAGTCGACTATACCAGCATATTCGCACTCGGCCTTATGCTGTTCTTCATGACCTTCACATTGAACATGATCAGTAGAGAGATCAGTGCACGATATCAGACGGAGTATGAATAGAATGGATACCACAACACATTTTCCAACGGGAAAAATAGCTCACGAACGGGCAATGAAACGTAAGCGAGTAGGGTATGTATGGCAGAGCCTCTTTATTTTTGCCACTATCTTAGCCATTCTCTTTCTCGCAATACTTCTGATATCGATTATCGATTCGGTGTTCGGATATACGGTGATGGCTGATACTCTTCCTCTGCCGACACTCATCGAGGGGCGCGAGAGTCCTGATGAATTGACTCGTGAGGAATTGGAATTCCTGATCAAGGAAAACCTTTCACCGGGAATGCTCAGGAAAGTCACCTACGACAAGACTCTTGAGGACCGTGATGTTACCGATCTCAAAGCATTGGTCGAACAGTATGTTATTCAACCTCAGGTGCTCAGGACGTGGGGGCTGTGGGCATCCTTGACAGAGCAGGAAGAGATTGGGCGGTTTGCAGAGGAACACCCCGGTTCCTATATCATTTTCAAGAACTGGATGACCCCCTCGTTCGTCATTGCCGCTCAGTCGAGCAATCCACTGATAGCAGGTATACGAACCGCGTTCCTCGGTTCTCTGTGGGTTCTTCTTGTCACCTTCCTCTTTTCTTTTCCCTTCGGGATCGGAGCGGCCCTGTATCTGGAAGAATATGCAAGAAAGACTCGTCTTACAAAAATCATGCAGCTGAACATCTTCAATCTCTCAGCGATCCCGTCAATCATTTACGGCCTCCTTGGTCTTGCCTTTTTCGTACGGGTTCTTGAGCCGTTCACCAGCGGTGCGATCTTCACTGCGGGGGAAGCTACCGTCGCGAACGGGAGAACGATCCTGTCCGGCGGGCTAACCCTGGGTCTCCTGGTCCTGCCTATCATTATCATCAACACACAGGAAGCGATCAAGGCGGTACCCGATACTCTCAGACAGAGCTCGTTCGGTCTCGGGGCCACGAAGTGGCAGACGATCTGGCACCATGTCCTTCCCGCTTCGATCGGGAGGATCCTCACCGGAGCGATCCTTGCCATGAGCAGGGCTCTCGGAGAGACAGCACCTCTGGTGGTCATCGGCGCTTCAACGTTTATCTCCGTTGACCCGACAGGTGTGTTCAGTAAGTTCACGACCCTTCCCATACAGATCTACCAATGGTCAGCCAGACCTCAGGGAGCGTATCGGAATATCGCCGCTGCGGCGATCATCTCACTGCTCGTACTGCTTCTCGTTGTGAACAGCAGCGCGATCATCATGAGAGACAGAATCACAAGGAAAAAGAGGCTTGAAAGATGACAGATATACTACAGAAGATTCCCGAAACCGACAATGTCGATCAGGCGATGACAGATGAGAAGAAAATCATCAGTGTTGATGATGTGACCATTCACTATGGAGCTTTCAAGGCAGTTCAGAATGTCTCACTCGATATTGCACAGAACAAGGTCACAGCCTTCATCGGACCTTCAGGGTGTGGCAAATCCACTGTCCTGAGATCTATCAACAGAATGAATGATCTGATCCCTTCTGCCAGTATCACAGGGAAGATACTCTTTGATGGCCATGACATGTATGAGTCGAGTGTTGACCCTGTGCTTGTCAGACGAGAGATCGGCATGGTCTTTCAGAAACCGAATCCGTTTCCCAAGAGCATCTACGAGAATATCGCCTGGGGAGCACGTATTCATGGTTTCAAGGGAGACATGGACGAGCTGGTGGAAACCAGTCTCAGACAGGCAGCTCTCTGGGATGAGGTGAAGGACAAACTGAAGCAGAGTGGTCTCAGCCTCAGCGGAGGGCAGCAGCAGCGACTGTGCATCGCCCGTACCATTGCCGTGGAACCGAAGATCATTCTCATGGATGAGCCCGCCAGCGCCCTTGACCCGATTGCGACAGGCCGCATAGAAGAACTGATTCTTGAACTGAAAGAGAATTATACGATCATCATCGTCACACACAATATGGGGCAGGCCTCCCGCGTATCGGACTATACTGCGTTCTTCATGGTAGATGAGAACAGGAGCGGCTATCTTCAGGAATTCAATATCACCGAGCACCTGTTCCTCAACCCGAAGCACAGGAAGACGGAAGAGTACATATCAGGGAAGTTCGGTTGATCCGGCGCCAATCATAATAAGGAGAAACGTGTATATGACACATAATAATTCACTGGACCAGAAGATGGAATTCTTCCAGGAGATGATGCTCCAGATGGTCACGAGAGTGGAAGAGGCAATCTACCAGGCACGCAGTGCTTTCGAACAGCATGATACGGAACTTGCCCGTAAGGTGGTGGAGAACGACTACTTCATCGACCAGCTTCAGGAGATGATCGAAAATGATGCCGTTCGTCTTCTGGTCAGCGAGGCTCCGTACGGTCACTACATGCGTCACATTATCGCGGGCATGAAAATGGTGTCCAATATTGAGAGAATCGGGGATCATGCAGCACACCTTGCGAAGATGACCACAGAAGACATGAGAGAGGATGAAGCTCCCTATGCTGCTCTCATCAGCGAGATGGCCCTGCTCGGAGCGAATATGACGCGCCGGGCAATAGAAGCTTTCGTCGATGTCAGGGGTGAGAAAGCAATAGAAGTTGCCAACATGGATGATCAGATGGACTCGTACCGAGATAAGCTGAATGCTATGCTCTTCAAAGCCACTGCCGACACTCCGCAGAAGATGGAACGTCTCCTTGAGCTCTTCTATGTGACCAAGGAGATGGAACGCCTGGGAGATCATGTGACTACGATCTGCAGGTGGATCGTCTACATGGAGAAGGGAGAGCGTCCGAAGCTTAACGAACCACATAAGAAATAAGAGACGTGTATTGACGTTTCATACGCTTTGCTCCTTCTCGAGAGATCGGGAAGGAGCTTTCTCGTGTAACAGGTATTCATCTTTCAGGGCAATGATCTCCCTTGTACCTCACCTGAATTTCTCATACGTGGACGGTGGGGATCAGAGTTTTCGCCGTTTTTTCCTGTGTCGGGTGTGCACAGGAAGAGTCACTAATCCATATCTCAGAGTCTGACTGTGTAGTTCATGGTCTGGACAGCCCACCACTGATGCTGTGGTTGATCATCCGATTCGATGTAGTGCTGAAGTGATGATAAGATGTACCTGCATTTCAGAATACACGGAAGTGGTGGTTCACGAGTTTATCTGCTCTCTATGGCTGGACAGGGAAGAGAAGTCTTTACCCTTCCTGCTTACTCGAATGGTGAAGGTCGATCCTCTGCCCAGAGTGCTGGTCACTTCCACACTTCCGTCATGAACTTGTGCAATATGCTTGACGATGGAAAGACCAAGGCCGGTTCCTCCCTGTGAGCGGCTGCGTGCCGCATCAACGCGGTAGAACCGTTCAAAGATTCTCTCCTGGTCTTCTAGAGCAATTCCGACACCGTGGTCGGTCACTTTGAATATGATGTCTTCTTCATTGACACTGATCTGGACAGTCACCTGTGAATGCTCGGGCGAGTAGTTGACTGCATTCATTAACAGGTTCGTCAATGCCTGCTGAATCAGCATCGGATGGATGTACACAGAGAGCGAGTCAGGGTTCTCGATGAGTGTATCGATCATGATCTCTTTTATGTCTGCCTTGTAGCGGCAGCTGTTGATGCTCTGCTGAACTACATGTTCGATATCCACCCAGGAACGGGTGAGTGATGATTTGCCGTTTTCAAGAGAACTGAGAAGGAGAAGATCCTGTATCACTGTCAGCATGTTGTCACTCTGACGCTGGATGATGCTGAGATAGCGTTGTTGTTCCTCGCTCAGCTTTTCCTGTTCCTCAAGAAGCGTATGGGCAAATCCGGAGATGGCTGTGATGGGTGTTTTCAGTTCGTGAGAAACGTTGGCTACGAAGTCCTTGCGAATCTGTTCGAGTTTTGCAAATGCGCTCATATCAGTAAGGGTGATCACGATGGCAAGGTTATCTGTTTCAGAGTAGACAGGGTCGATAGCTATTCTAATAGTCTTTGTCTGTTCCCTTCCGACGATGATCGCTGTTTCTCCCCACAGGTGATTGTAATGTTCCAGAATCAGTGTGAGGCCTGTCTGCTCCTTCAGGCTTTGTCGGAGGCGTTCCATGAGAGCAGGACTGTTGATGATACGATGGATCGGTTTGCCATCAAGGACCTGATCGGTCCCTATGAGGGCATAGGAGGGGCTGTTGGCGATCTGGACAGTCAGATTGCTGTCCAGCAGTATAAGACCCTGCGAGACGCTGTTTATCATCGTTTCGATCATGGACCGTGAGGTATTGAGGTCTGCCATTGTCGTGTTGAGTTTTCCTGCCATTTCCATGAGCACCTGAGACAGCTGCTGCAGTTCAAGTGGTCCTCTGATAATCTTCTTTGCTTTGAGGTTGCCGTTCGCGTACGAACTTGCCAGTTGCTTCACATCCTCAAGCGGCCGGTTTATCTTAGATAACGTATAGGCTGTTATAGCGATGGTTAGAAGGAGAAGCAGTGCTGAGGAAAGGGACATATAGCGTGAGAAGACTCTACGGTGGCTTCTCAGCTGCTGAAGTGGCGTGCTCACCCGGATGAAACCGAACGCTTCGGGTCCTTCATAGGTGGACAGGTAGAGAACCGGAAGTCTCTGGGTGGCGCTGAATCGTTCACTTGTACCCATTCCCTTTTTGAGCGAGGTCTGAACCTCCTGCCGGTACAGATGGCTCTCCATCGACTTCTCATCATACTCACTGTCGAACAGAACCCTCCCGTCACGGTGTATCAGGGTTATGCGAATATTCTGTATATCGGCATACTCCTGAACACTGCCGGGATTGAACGAGCCATCTGATGATACGAGGGTGTCAACATAGACATTATGACTCTCAAGGCTCTCATACACCTGTTCCTTCACACTGATGAGAAAGGTGCTCTGGCTGATGATGATCGCAGAGGCGAGAGTTACAGTCAGAATGACGAGGACGACGAGAAGTGACTGACTTCGGATCGTTGATAACACCTTCAGGATTCCTTCTCCTGAAATGAATAGCCGATACCCCAGACTGTTTCGATGAGAGTGCCCGCTTCCCCGAGCTTACGTCTCAGCGAGGCTATCTGCACATCGATCGAACGCTGTGTGACAGGATAGTCTTCTCCTCTCATGCTGGTGATGATCTGATTGCGGGTGAAAACCCGTCCGGGCGAGGCTGCCAGCAGTGCAAGAAGTGAGAACTCTGTTGCGGTGAGTGTGAGCGGGGAGTTGTCGTAGGTTACCTTGTACGTGAGAAAATCGATGTGAAGAGCCCCCACTACAAGAGGTGGTGTATCTCCCTTATCACGAGCAGATTCTTTTTCTTCTTCACCAGAGCGTCTCAGGAGAGCCTTGACGTTCGCTACAAGGACCTTCGGAGAGAACGGCTTCGGTAGATAGTTATCTGCACCAAGCTCAAGACCGGTTATGATGTCACTCTCCTCGGTTCTCGCTGAGACGATGATGATTCGTGTGTCCATCTGATATGAATACCGGATAGTCTTCAACACTTCGAGCCCTCCTATCTTAGGAAGGTTAAGATCCAGGAGCATAATTTCTACCTGTTCGCTTCTCACCTTCTCAAGAGCCTGTTGTCCATCATATACTGCCAGGGTCTCAAGCCCCTCTTTGTTCAGATGGTGGCAGATCAGTTCACTGATATCATAATCATCTTCAACAACAAGAATCATCAGGTATTCTCCTTCGACTTCACTGTACGTAACAGATGGGATGAAAGACAAGCACAAAAGAAAAGTCTCACCCCATTTTTACATATTTTTCACATATCAGCCACCCTTGGCGTCCGGTTTACCCGCATGCTATACTTTTTCACAGAAGGGAACGCAATGGATCAGCTGAACAGCGAAATCATATTGGAAAGCATCAGCGATGGAGTGTTTACCGTTGATGACGAGTGGCATATCACCTCATTCAACGGTGCCGCAGAGCGTATCACCGGCATTGCCCGTGAGACAGCGCTCACCATGACCTGTTCCGAGGTGTTCAAGTCGAGCATGTGTGAATCATCATGTCCGCTTCGACATGCGATCTCAACCGGAGAGACGGTTCGGGAACAGCGCGGTTACATCGTTGATCTTGAAGGAAACAAAGTAAGTGTCAGTGTTTCGGCAGCACCCCTGTACGACTCTGAGGGTAACATGGTCGGAGGCGTGGAGACCTTTCGTGATATAACGGCACTGGAGCGGCTCAAGACCTATAAACGACTCGATGAGGAAGGGGTGATCGTCAGCCACAGTGAGGCGATGAACCGTATTCTCTCTAGGGTCAGTCTGATCGCCTCCTCGCATGCTTCAGTCCTTATCACCGGAGAGTCAGGCAGTGGTAAGGAGGTGCTTGCAAAGAGCATCCACCACCGTTCAGCCCAGCGAGAGGGGCCCTTCATAGCGGTCAACTGTGCCTCGATTCCGGATACACTCCTCGAGAGTGAACTGTTCGGGTATGAGAAAGGTGCGTTCACCGGTGCGGGGAAGGAAAAACCGGGGCGCTTCACCCTCGCACAGAACGGAACGATCTTTCTCGATGAGATCGGAGAGCTGAGCCCGGTGCTGCAGGTGAAACTGCTCAGGGTCCTCAGTGACCACACCTATGAACCACTCGGTGCCGTGAACACTCGTCATTCCAATGCCCGGGTCATCTGTGCGACCAATCGTGACCTTAGCAGGATGGTGAAACAGGGAGAGTTCAGGGAGGACCTGTATTACCGGATCAATGTCATCCATCTCGAGGTTCCCCCCCTGCGGGAGCGGAGGGAAGATCTGATCGCACTCTCTCAGGAGTTCCTTGCCCGCTACTCTCTGATCAATGACAAGAAGGTGGACCATATCGAACGGAGTGTGTACGCTCGATTCTTCGAATACCGGTGGCCGGGGAACATCCGGGAGCTCGAGAATGTGATCGAGCGGGGAGTCGTTCTTGCAACCGGGGATATCCTGGGCGTGGAGGACCTTCCGGAGCACATCGCAGGAGAGACTGCCGGGCCGGTCCAGACCGGCACCCCCGGGAGGTTCCTGACTGCCATGGAT
>JAFGUP010000025.1 GCA_016938475.1 Sphaerochaetaceae bacterium | reverse complement strand
GATAGGTATGGCTTGTAAAGAATCTGAGCTGTTTCTCTCGTGTCTTCAGAGACCCGGAGAAACGCTCGAGGATCATGTTTCTCATGTGTGTTATCCTTTGACGGCACCTTCGGTGATGCCCCTGATAAGATGTTTCTGGAGTGAGAGGAAGAAGAGGACGATAGGAAGGATCGAAAGAACGAGAGTCGGCAAGGCCTTGTCCCACTGGTTCTTGTACTGACCGAAGAAGCGGTTGATACTCAGCGGTATCGTATGCAGATCCTTGTCATACAGGATCAGGGATGGAAGCAGGAAGTCGTTCCAGACCCATAGCGTCTGGAGAATAATGACCGTGACCGTGATCGTCTTGAGCAGAGGAAACACCACCAGCGTGAAGATCTGCCGGTCACTGCACCCTTCAATCATCGCGCTCTCTTCGAGTTCCTTGGGGACTCCCTTGATGAATCCGTGATAGAGGAAAACAGTGAACGGTTGGCCGAACCCGAGATAGATGATGATGAGTCCCGGTAGGGAATCGAGCAAGTAGGTCATGGAGGCGACCTTTACCAGCGGGATCATCACGGACTGGAAGGGGATCACCATTGCTGCGGTGTACAGAAAGAAGATGAAGGCACTGATGCGGGAAGGGACCCGTACGAGTTTCCAGGCTGCAGTGGAACCGAGCAGGACCATGCCGGTAATGCTGAACAGGGTGATGAGGAGACTGTTCATGAACACCCGGGGGAACTTCACCTGATCGATCGCCCTCTGATAGTTCTCGAGCCTCATCACCTCTGGGAGCTGCCCCGGATCCTTCATGATCTCGCTGAACGATTTAAAGGAGTTGACCGTGATATAGTAGAAGGGCAGGAGAAACATGATTGCGACAAGCGCAAGGACGAGGATGAGAATGATCTGGTTGATGGAGACTGTCTTCCTGTTCACAGTGACACCTCCCGTCTCTTGGTGAAGCGCACCTGAAGAACTGTGATGACAGCCACAATGAGGAAGAACAGGACCGCCTTGGCCGAAGCATATCCGTAATTGTTGTACAGGAACGCTTCATTGTAGATGTTGAGAGCGAAGATCTCAGTCGAACGGAACGGTCCTCCTCCCGTCAGACTGAAGACCACGTCAAAGAGTTTGAACGACCAGCTGAGCATCAGG
>JAFGUP010000201.1 GCA_016938475.1 Sphaerochaetaceae bacterium | reverse complement strand
TCATCGGTATCCAGCTCCACCGAGTCCATCGTTCCGACACCGCCATTGGCATCGAAGCTCAGGCTATGGCTGTCAGCTATCCATTTCGCGTACAGCGTTCTATCGGCAGCCTTGTCCCAGTCTGATGCACTCTTCATATCATGCGTGTAATATTGCGTTCCTACACCGTCTCTCTCCTCATAGTACCCGCCGAAGGTATACCCGATCCTCTCAGGAGCACTCATCGAGTCTTCCGGCATAGCCTCATCATAGGTCGCGCTCACCGATCCGGTTCCTCCGCTCCCGTTCTGCTTATCAAGTGTGACGGTAAAGGTATACCGAATTCTGATTTCACGTGACAGGTCTTTCCCCGGATCCACCTGTACGGTTACTTCCCCGGCTCCCCTGACTGTTCCGTCAACCTGCGCCTCTGCCGTTATTCGCCATGCTCCCGAGACCAGTGGAGGAAGGGTAATCGAGGTGTCTTGTCCCATTTCTTCTACAAAGGTAGCATCACTCGCCTCGTGGAATCCATGAAGGGTAAACGATGAATCTACAGGGATGTCATGGTCTTCAAGGATGAGACTGATTTGGATCATTCCAGTTCTCTCGATAATATCTGAACAACCGAACAGAATCGCTACAAGAACGAATAGAACCAGCATGCATGCATGAACCTTCATTACCTTCTCCCTATAGTCTCATCAGAATTCCTGCACTTGCACCGAACAGGTAACCGCAGGCATCCTTCTCGATCAGGACATTCATCTCTCCGGTGCAGGTAAGGATATACTGTTCGTTCACCTGATACATGAGAGTGACGGCTCCTCTGCCCATAAGATTGGTAAAGGATTCGTCTTCATCAACATGATGGATAAAACCGCAGGAAAGAGTCGGTCTAACCGTGTAGGAATCGGAGAGAGAGATCAGAGAACCTACACCGGCGCTCCCACTTACCATATAGTATCTCTGTGCCCACACATTATTGGATTCAGCTGTATGCGCCATGACTTCAGCACTCAGAACCAGAGTTCCGAACGGCCTTGAAACACCTAATAGTACTCCCACTGCATGATTATACATATGGGAAAGATCTTCCTCAGGTATCAATGAATGGAATTGAACTTCGACCGAAGCAGGAGAAGAAGCCTTCTCGACGAGTAAGGAATTCTGCTCAGGTGAGTACCTATACGTTCCCGCAGGGTTCCACTTCTCCTTATTGATTGACTGTTCAAACACCAGCTGACTATCCTCTTCAAGCCAGGGAATAGAATAAGACGAGAGTCCCTTTTCCAATTCATTCCATTGCTTCGGGTCATCATGTACGTTTCTATAGCGGTAATATCGATCTGCATCGAGGGCAATGACATATCCCGTTTCCGGAGTCTCTTCCAGGATCCAGGTTTTTGAACTCTGATCATATCGATATGAATAGGCTGGAGAAATTCCATAGATAGATGAGTATTGTCTGCACATGAATCGATCTTCTTCAGGATTAAAATCCTCGAGTGTGAAAGGGATGCCGATTCCCAGCTCATGCCATACACCTTCTGAAGTACCACACACAACCGATTCGACACTGGGGTCCACAGGGTGCACCATAATAGAGAGATCCTGTGCTGACACACCCGCAACGACCACGATAGTATATAACACGATCAAGATGCCAGCTGTGATCATGCAGTTTCTATTCATCCCTCTGTCTCCCATCCATGGCCAACTACATACCGACTGTCTTTATGTGAAGCCTGAACCACATTGACTCGATTCCGGCTTGGATTCACCTGTATATGACATACTTAAAGAGCACACATCCCTACAACTAATGATATAGGGGTAGAATACTGAGTTCCATCGATAGATCAGACCATTTTGTCCTAGCACATTTGCTAGGACAAAAAAAGGAAAAAACCACAAAAGCACCATCGTCAAGCGGGGAGAGAGGGAGTATGATAAGAGGAACAGATCAAAGATAAGAGGCCGCTGCCTTTCGGGGGCTGTCAGGTTCTCGCTTCGTAGAATAGAGTATGAACATTCAGTGTAGAGGTCTCCTTCCCACGGGCAGTGAGACTGTAGCAAGGGATAGCCTTGGTATGAACATAGTGGAGTGGGAGAAATGATTCGTATAGCTGTCGTTGATGACCATGATGTCATTCGTGAAGGTATCAAGAAACTCATAGAGACCGATCCCGACCTCCTGGTAGTCGGAGAGGCGGGAATGGAGGAGGATGTCATACCTCTCATCACATCCTCACAACCCGATATCCTTCTTCTTGATATCTTCCTGAATACGGCCGACAGCGGGTTGAAACTTCTCAAAGAGATACACTCGAGTGCCAAGAACGTGAAAGTCCTCTTCATCTCCATGTTCAGCAGCACGAACACGGTGGAGAACGCCCTCACATCGGGAGCTGCCGGATTCTTACCGAAGACAGAGACCTCCAGGTATCTTCTCGAAGCGATTCATCTGATAGCTGAAGGAAAGATCTACGTATCACCGGAGATACTCACGAAGATATATACAAAAAAAGCAGATTCCGAAGAGAGACTTACTCCGTTCCTCACTGCCAGAGAGAAGGAAATCCTGTACAACCTGGGTCAAGGTTTCTCTTCGGGCTCAATAGCCAGGAAGCTCGATGTAAGCAGGAACACGATCACCTCTCACATCGAAAACATGAAGCATAAACTCGGTATCAGCACCAGCAGGGATCTCTCTTTCTATGCCATTCAGATGAGACATACACAAGAGAAGAGCTGAAGATGGCACCTAAGCGAACCAGGTGAAGTTATTCTTCTGTGCCATCTCGTTTGCAAAACGGGGAAGAGTACGAATCGGATAGACTTCCATGTGATATTCCTCGGTAAGCATAGGCTCCACGATCCGCCATGATTCACAGATCTCGCTCATGGAGGGGAACAGAGACTTATCTCCCTTGAGGATCTTCTGTACGATCTGCTCATAGGCTTCGGGAGTGTTTGCACCAAAGGTCTCTGCCTGATTAAACCGGAACCTGACCGGTTTGCTCTTCCAGCTCGTCTTCGGCTCTTTGAGGTTCATCACGATATCGATGGTCAGCTCCGGATGGATCGTGATGATGACGCTGTTATCTTCGATCCGCGAGTCGTTCATCACCTTCTGTGTCTTGTTCTTGAACTTCACATAGATCAGAGACTTGGCCTCCTTCTGCATCTTTCCGGTCCTGATGTAGATAGGGATGTCTGCCATATAGTAGTTGTTCACACTCAACTTAAGCGCTGCGTAGGTAGGAGTATTGACGATATGACCGCTTCCGGCCCCGAGAGATTCATAACGGCCGGTGTAGAACTCCTCGGGCGGACTGATAGCCCTGAGCACCTTGGCCTTCTCCGCAGCAATATCTTCAGGGGTGAGTGTGGTAGGGTCACTCATCGTCAGGTACGTGATGATCTGCAGGATATGGTTCTGGATCGTATCTCTGACCACCCCGATCTTCTCATAGAAACCGAGCCTCTGGTCAACGCCATGGGTCTCGTCGAAGATGATCTGAATGGAATCTATCGACCTGTTATCCCAGATCATCCTGATGATATCGTTATGAAACCTGAGCAGGAGCAGGTTCTGCATGAACTCCTTACCCAGATAGTGGTCTACCCGGTAGATCTCCTCATCAGAGAACGCCTTGAGGAGTATGTTATTATAGCGCTTTGCTGTCTCTGAATCGAATCCGAACGGTTTCTCGACGACGATCTTCTTTGCGAGATTCACCTTCTTCGAGATGACACTGTCCACTATCTGAATCTGCCGTATCGCATCCTCATAGAGACTCGGCTGCAGAGCCATATAGTAGATGATACTCACATCCTCTCCCTCCTGCACGAGAGAACTCAGATGAGAAGAGAGAAGGTCGGTGGCACCTTGCTCATCACTCATATCATACTGAAGGTAATCGAGTATATCCAGAAACGCCTTTGAAGCTTCGGGGCGTACCATCGCCTCGAGAAAATCCTCCTTCGTTGCGAATCGTCTGCCCAGTGCGATAAGGATGAAATCGTACCCTTCACCCTGCAGGTTCTCATAGGCAGGATAGAGTTTCTTCTGAGCAAGGTCTCCCGTGCCCCCGAACTGTATGATGATCTGTTTCATCGTGTCATGCTCCTTCTGCATCACCCGGGTCTGCCAGGTCGGTCATGACTACCGGGTCAAATCCCTGCTGTTCGAAAAACAACGAAGGAAGAGTATCGGGCTTTTCAGTCCCTTTCATCAGACGCCTGTATGCTTCTCTCTTTCCATCCCCGAAACACAGAAGATAGACCTTCCGCTTTCTGCTGTAGGATGCAAACGCAGAAAAGGTGAAAGTGACCCGCCTGTTCGGTGGTTTCGGACTTTCTTCAATCTCTTTCAGAGCTTCTTCATCATGTTCGCCGGTATAGGAATCGGGAAACAGGGAGGCGAAGTGCCCATCCTCCCCCACTCCCAGAAACAGGAGGTCAAAGAAGAAATGCTCCGGCAGTTTCATGAAGAGAGTAGGAATGATCAGGTGGGAGAGATCGAACCGTTGTTCTTTGACAGCTCTGCTGAGACCATACGCCATCAGCATCGGCTCGTTCCGCTCTCCCTCCAGACGTTCATCCACAAGGTACAGCATCGTATCTGCTACGACACTATCATCGAGAGAGAGGAGAGCCTCTATGACGACCTTCGCCCCCCGCCCTCCGGGTATGCCGATGCGCAAAGACCCTTTGTCCTGATACTCGCGTTCTATGATATCAGCTATCAGAGAGGGGGCATGTTCCATCTGTTCCACATATATGCTTCGCATAGGGAAAATATACGGGAAGAAGGCAGAAGGGAAAACCCCTAATGAATAATACCGAGTCTTTTCGCTTCAGAAGCCAGCACATCCACTGCATGTTCGATCTGATCTGGTGTATGCACTGCCATACAGCTTGTCCTCAGCAGTGCCCGTGAAGGCGGAACAGCAGGTGAAATGACAGGGTTCACGTAGATTCCCTGCTCATAGGCATGACGCCACAGCAGGAAGGTCTTCTCATTGTCACCGATAATAAGAGGAACTATTGCTGTCTCGGTGGTGCCCACATCAAACCCGTAAGAGAGGAACCCTTCCCTGAGGAGTTTTGCATTGCGCTGCAGGGAAGCGACAAGGGACGTATCTTCACGTATGATCTTCAATGCAGTCATCGCTGCGGCTATGTTAGCCGGAGGCATCGAGGCACTGAAGATGAGAGGACGTGCAAAATGCTTGACATAGTCGATGACCGCATGGTCTCCGGCAAGGAACCCCCCGATGGAGCCGAAGGATTTGCTGAAGGTGCACATAACCAGATCGGCAAGATCGTATCGACCACCCCAGTGCTCGCCGGTGCCGCGTCCGCTCTCTCCGACGACGCCCAGAGCGTGAGCCTCATCCAGATAGATCGCAGCGTTATACCGGTCAGCAACCTCACGCAGCTGCGGCAGCAGCGCGATATCCCCCTCCATGCTGAACACCCCGTCCACGATGATCATCTTTGCTTCATTGACCGGAAGCTTCCTGAGTACTTTCTCAAGGTCGTCCATATCGTTATGCCGGAATCGATGGAGATTGATACTCTTCTTCATGCCCTGAGCGAGAAAGACACCGTCCATGATGGACGCATGGTCAAACTTGTCGACGATGAGATGGTCTCCCCGTTGAACAAGGGCACTAATCGCTCCCAGGTTCGTCTGGTACCCTGTCGTGAAACACAGTGCAGCTTCCTTCTGAACAAAATCTGCGAGCTGTTGTTCGAGTTCCTCATGCAGATCGAGGGTACCGTTCATGAATCGTGACCCGCTGCAGCTCGTACCGTAACGGCTTGCTGCCTGCTGAGCAGCCTCTGCCATTCTCGGGTCGTTCGCAAGACCAAGGTAGTTATTGCTGCCGAACATCGACAGTTTCCTTCCATCTATATAGACATATGCGCCGGCACTCTGGCTGATCGGCTTGAAGAAGGGATAAAGACCGGAATCTCTGGCCTCTTCGGCCAGGGTGAACTGTGTACAGCGTTCCAGCATCGGGGGAAGTTGTCGTGTCATCAAAGGTTCCTTTTCCCGTAGCAACGGGTGTCTGATTACCCTAGAGTATTGCAGTTACCGTCCTGTTTTGCAAGATACGATTACCTGATATTCCAGCATAGGTTGCATACAGGGCTTGCTCTCGGTCCCCGTTTCGTATTCAATATATGGGGAGAGAACTACATTCTATTACCGGAGGATGACTATGAAACCATTTATGGACAAGAACTTTCTTCTGACCACGGAAACTGCCCGAAACCTGTACCATGAAAGCGCTGCTGATGAACCCATTCTAGACTACCACTGCCATCTTCCACCTGAGCAGATAGCTGATAACAAGAAGTTCGAACATCTCAGTGAGATCTGGTTGGGAGGGGACCACTACAAGTGGCGTGCCATGAGAAGTGTCGGCATCACCGAACAGTTTATCACGGGAGATGCAGATCCGTACGACAAGTTCCTTGCCTGGGCACATACGATGCCTCAGCTCCTGGGCAATCCTCTGTACCACTGGTCACACCTTGAACTGCAACGCTATTTTGACATTCACGAACCATTCAACGAAAAGAGTGCTCCGGCTATATGGGATAAGACGAAGGAAATGCTGAAAAGCGATACACTGTCAGTCAGGGGGATCTTCTCCACCTTCCGAGTCGCAGCGGTAGGGACGACCGATGACCCGGCCGATTCGATGGCGACGCATGAAAGCATCGCCGGTGGAACGAGTCCGATAGGAGTACTGGAGACCAGGGTTCTTCCCTCGTTCCGCCCTGACAAGGCAATACTGATCGACCAGGCTGGGTTTCCTGATTACATCGAACGGCTCGGCAAAGCTGCGAATATGAGCATCTCCTCCTGTGCTGATGTGAAGAAGGCTCTTTCAGTGCGCTTGAAAGTGTTCCAGAAAGCCGGATGCAGAGCCAGCGACCATGGTCTCACCATGATTCCCTTTTGCAACATCAGTGATGAAACCTGTGAAGAGATCTTTTCCAGGAGAATGAACGGGGAAAAACTTACTGAGAGGGAAATCGAGGGGTATCAGACGTCAGTGCTCCTGTTCCTCGCCTCCGAGTATGAGAAACGGGACATCGTCATGCAGCTGCACCTGAACGCGATTCGGAACCTGAACCCGCCGATGTTCCGCTCCCTCGGACCCGATACCGGTTATGATGCCTCCCATGATCTGTCGGCAGCAGAGAAACTCGGATCCTTTCTCGCAGAAGCGGAGAACAGAGGCGCACTGGGAAAGACCATCCTGTATTCACTCAATCCGAAAGACTATTACAGCATGGGAACTATCATGGGTGCCTTCCAGGGGGGTGGGATCGCCGGCAAGATACAGTTGGGTTCGGCCTGGTGGTTCTGTGACCACAAAGACGGAATGGAAGAGCAGATGAAGGTGCTTGCCAGCCTGGGCTCTCTACCTCAGTTCATCGGTATGCTTACCGACTCAAGGAGCTTCCTCTCCTACCCGAGGCACGAGTACTTCAGAAGAATCCTGGCAGAGATACTCGGAACCTGGGCAGAAAACGGGGAGATCCCTGCAGATCCTGTTCTTCTGGATACGGTGATCCGGGATATCAGCTACCGCAACGCTGCCCGGTATTTCAGGCTGTAAAGTTTCTCCACTTTCGGGTATAGCAGACTGAACAATCACTGGAGTACAATACGGGTATGGACTTTGAGATTGTACTCCAGAATCTTCTCAGAGAATATCACATGAATGTCACTGAACTGACGCGGCAGAGCACGCTGCATCCCTCGTATGTGTACAAACTCCTCAAGGGGGAACACTCCCCCTCACTGCATACCCTTGAACTCATCGCCGATGTGTTCGGCCTTTCGGTGAGCACACTGATACAACTCACCGAACAGGATCACTAGAGACTCATAAGGCCGAAACAACCGCTTCCCGCTCTTTTTGAGACCAGGAATACAATTCCTCTGTCGCCAGAGCTATCTTCGTGACAGAGAAATCTCTGCCATGAGGGAAGAGGTAAAACGTGTCCTCCAGCGTAGACAGATCGATACAGTCTCCTTTGGAGAAATACTCGTACTCGATATGGCAGGAATACATCTCGGCAACATCCCTGGAAAGAGAGAACTTGTTCCCGTCAAAGACACCAGAGAGAGTGAACCCGTCAGTACAGTGGGTAAGTCTCGCCTCCCCAAGACGGATGAAGCCCTTCGCATGGGGAAGAGCATCGACAGTCACTTTGAGGTCATACCGGTATGACCCCTCTTCAATCTCCCGTCTCACCTCCTGCCGTTCCCATTCATACCAGGAGGGTATATGGGTAAAGTCAACAGCACCTTTCAAGGCCCCCTTTTCAGGTGAAATCCTTGCAAGCTCACCGTATTCGCTCATCTGCCATCGGGAACCGCAGTGAGAACAGAACAATTCGGTGCCCGAGGAGTCCATCCGGTATTCTGTGAGGCAGAAAGGACACTTATAGAGCACCTTATGAAGACCTTCTGCCCGTTTCCTGTAGGCTATCCTGATCCTGTTCTCTTTCTGCCATTGATATTCGTCATACGAAAAGGCCTCATTCACCTTTTCAAAGATCTCAGTGACAGAGGAAGAAGCAATCTCTTCGGCGGTGAGAATCTGAGTGAGATCCGCCTCTATCCTGTTGCCTCGTGGCGTAAGATTCCAGCAGGGACTGTTCAGATAATGTCCGTGCATGTTGAGCATGACAACCGGTACCTTGAGAAGTTTTATCATCTTCCCCAGAGATTCCGGAAGAACGGCATTGGTCCCTACCAGTGAGTATCTCGCCTCAGGATAGAGAGCCAGGATATCCTTCTGCCTGTGAAGCACCTGTCGAATCTGTGAGATCAGTTTTATATCAGTGGTGAACTTCCGTTTACAGATTCCCCCTGCATTCCTCAGCAGCCATTCCCGTTTGATGAACCCATCGATAGCCACCACGTAGTTTGCACGGTGGGGGAATATTGCCGCGGTGGTCACCTTGAAATCGAGAAATGCGTGATGGGTGCATAACAATAGATAGGGAGGTTTCAGACCTTCCATTCTCCGTCTGTTGATAGAGTATCTATGGAGGAGTATCTCGGGATAGCTGAGAAGCCAGGTCACAGGCCGAAGATACTGTCTCTGACGCACCGGTGGTCGGTTCATATCGAAATGTTCGACTCTCGTCCACTGCTCGTACCCGCTTCCTTTCTTCACGTTTCACCCATCCTTCTGTTCCTGAATCATAGCATACCACACATATACTCCAACACGACAGCACGTTCTGATAACAAGGTAAACATTTGTGAATATTTGATGAATTCATGTGCATCCTTCACATATTCGCTTGACCAATCACAGAGCCAGCAGTATTGTTGCACCATAGATGCTAAAGCCGAAAGCGGAAAACATCTACGGTAGCACCCAAGTGCTGCCACAGGGTGGAGCTTTTTATGCGGTCAGTAGGGGATTGCAAGCTGGTTCTGTTTCAGTTCCATGCAGAACACTGCACAATGCAGAAAGCTGCGAGTTGAACCGAAAACGCGTAAAAACACACACCTGTTCTTTTTTCTCCCGGTACCTTTTCCCTTCACATGCAGTTTATCATCTCAGCCTTGCCACGATGTGAAGGGGTGTTCCTCCTGCACATCGAGTGTGCAGATCCTGAAACCACTCCCTCTGCAGACAATTCTTCTTCACCTGCAGCACCCGACCTGGTATCTTCTGCCACCCGTGTAATGTCACAGGTTGTCACAATCTAGTGCATCACGCCATCTATTCATGGCAATTTTACACATATAAACAAAAGTCAATTACCATATTTGTAGGAATTTTCTTATATAAGTAAAGACTTATGTCCTTCTATTCTAACTTTATTACAATTTCTATATTTTTCTTTTTTTTATATTGTAAAAAGTTATTTTATATTTAGTTATACCCATATTATATTTTTAATTTTTTTTATTTTATGTGTTGACATAAGTTTGGCCCGTCGTTATACTTCAGTCATAACTTAAACAAAACAACAGGAGTCAAACAATGAAAAAACTAATGACCGTTCTTATCATAGCCCTCGTCACATTCTCCGCCTTTGCAGCTAGCGGAACCGGAAATACTACACTCACTCTCGAAGCAGATGTTGCAGGCAAGCTCTACCACGGTTTTACC
>JAFGUP010000200.1 GCA_016938475.1 Sphaerochaetaceae bacterium | reverse complement strand
GTACAGGTACATGTTGTCCGGATAAGTTGATGTGGAGACCAGCAGGTCCAGGTCGCCGTCGCCGTCCAGGTCGCTCCACGCCGCCCCGCTTCCCAGGCCGGGAACGCTTATGCCCATGGAAGCTGTTACATCGGTGTACACCTGGGAGGCCAATGCCGGAAAAGGCGCAAGCACAATGACGACTGCAGCAACAGGAAACCCATCGATGAAACGCATATCCCACCCCGTTTCCATGGTCTTGCATTCCCCCACGATGATCGGAGGGAGAGGCTTCGGTCAATTCTTCTTCCGGTCCTCCGCGATGCGCCTGCCAAGTTCCGCGAAGATGGCGGGAGTGTTCAGGTCATAGGGGCACTTCGAGACGCACTCCCCGCACCGGACGCAGTCCCCGTACTTCTTTTCGAGACCCTGAAGCCGTTCCCAGGCCCAGTCCCTCAGGCCGTACCTGAAATAGTAAGCCCCTATCAGGTGAAGGAAGGAGATGTTCAGACCCTGGGGACAGGGCATGCAGTATTCGCACCGCCGGCAGAAACCGTCCCCCAGATCCTCCTTCTCCCGCAGCAGGACCTCCATCTCGGAAACGCTTAGTGGGCTCAGCCCGTCCAGCACCGAAAGGTTTTCCTCCACCTGAAAAACCTGATCCATTCCGGGTATCACCACGTCCATCCCCGAAGTCAATATGAAACGCAGGTTCAGCAGGACGTTCCGAACGGCCCCTCCGGCGACGGGCTTCATGGCTATGGTCCCGATCCTCTTCTCCCTGGCCAGCGGGAGCAGCTCATTCGCGGCGGCCGTCTCTATAATGTTGAATGGGACCTGGACGGTCTCGAAGGGGAACCGACGGATTGCCTCTGCAACTATCCACGGCTTATGGCCCGTTATGCCGATATGGCCTATGATCCCCTGGTCCCGGGCCTCCGTCAGAGCCTCCATGGCGCCCCCCGGCCCCAGAACAGTCTCAAGCTGGTCATCGCCTGCTATGTTATGGCACTGATACAGGTCGATATGTCCTACTCCGAGGTTCCTCAGGCTGGTCTCGATGTCCCGAAGCATATCGTCCCTGGTCCTGGCGAAGCTCTTAGTGGCCACAGTCACCCGACCGCCGAAAGAACTCAGGACACGGCCTATCTTCTCCTCGCTGTCCGAGTACCCCCTGGCCGTGTCGATGAAATCTATGCCCTGCTCCAGGGCCGCTCCGACCACCTCCGCCGCCTCGCCCATGCCAAGCCGCTGGATGGGAATGCCGCCGAAACCCACACGGGTCACTTCCAGTCCTGTCCCGCCCAGTTCAACCTTCATCTTCACCTCACATGGAAGCAGTCACTCATCGGTCCATTGGACGAATATACAACCTGACGCGCCGTCATCCCGGCTGCAGGCAAAGGTCAGTCGTTGAGTTCCGTCCTGTAAGCCTTGCAGTATACGGCCAGGGGCGTTCTGCCGAGATACCACAGGGAGCTGCCGTCACAGGCCGTTCCAAGCGGTTCGGGCATGGATCCCATAGCGCTGTACTCCGCGATGACGGTCCCGCCGGTATCCAGTCTGTAGGCGGAAGAGAGGGATGACATGTCGCGGCCCAGAACCCACAGTGAGCCGTCCATCCATTCAAGACCCCCGATATCATCGCAGGGATACGGGAAGGAGGCGGAAACGGTCCCGGTCCCGTCGAAGCCGCAGATGAGCGATTGACCTGCATCGTTCGCCCAGAACAGGGTACCGTCGAAGGCAAGGTAATCGAGATTGAAAGGCGGAAGCTGGATGAAGTTGCCGCCGTCGGGGTCAAGCCTGTAGATACGCCCGGTCATATCGTCCGCGTTCCACAGATCGGAGCCGTCATATGTCAACCCGCAAGGATCGTCCCCGGGACACTGGATGGAATCGACTATGTTCCCCGACCGGTCCATGCAGTAGATCTGCGCCGAAAAAACCGGGTCCGAGCATGAGAGCCACAGATACGTACCGTCCCAGGCAAGGTCCTCGCCGTAATTCGGACAGCCGAAAGACGAGAGTAAGGTGCCGCTGTAGTCCAGCTCGTAGATCTCGTCACTGCCGTCATCGGATGCCCAGAGGGACTGGCCGTCGCAGGTAAGACCCCCCGGCATGAACGAAGGCGACTCGAAGGAGGAAATCAGGTTGCCGGAGGTGTCGACATGGTAGATGTAGGCGTTACCGGATCCGCTGTTGAAGGAACCGTACCAGAGATCCGTACCGTCGAATGCAAGCCCCTGGGCCAGATTTCCCAGACAGCTGAAGGATCCGAGTACCGTCCCGTCGAGACTCATCCGATATATGCGGAGACCGTATCCATCGAGACACCAGAGGTCGGACCCGTCATAGGCCAGGCCCTGGGTAGCGGATTCTTCCGGCGCCATCAGCACGGAAGGAGCAAGAAGGTCCAGTCTGAACATCTTCGATGTTCCCATCGGTCCGTCGGCAACGATCAGGGCCGTACCGTCAAAGGTAATTCCCGACAGGTAATCGCCCGGCGCCACGATGGAGTCGATAGCCCCGGTCCCGGGGGTGACGCTGTAGATGCTGGAGGATCCCGGGACCCAGAATCTCGATGCCGCCCAGGCCATGTCCGTCCCGGAGAAGAACTGGAACGGTGTGGCGACGGAATCGGCCAGCGAGATGTAGGAACCGGACACCCGCTCCATGGTCCATGTGCCCTGATCGCTCAGACCCGGATTGGTATAGTCGCCGGATGCGGATGCCGTATCGGAGGCGATGGTGCCGGTGAACTGTATCTCATCGTTCACATCCCCGAAAGCGAGGCTGTTCGAACTTACCGTACCCGTGATCTGGACATCGTCGAAGCCTATGTCCGGTATGTCGATGGTTCCGCTGATGTTCGCCCCGTTCTGAGTGATCGCCGCGCTGAACGGACCGCTCGTTGGATAGTTCGAGCTTTCCCATGTACCCTGCCAGGCTCCGGAGACGTTCATCACTCCGGTTTCCGGGGAGGCGGGATCGCTCCCGCAGGAGATTACTGATATGATGGAAATAATGACGAAAACGCATAACATCATTCGTGACAAGACACTACCCCTTTTCATGCTATGATGAAGTTGGCTTTTCGGAAACCCCTCAAGTATCAGGGTATTATGTTGATCCAATTCGGAAGGAACCATCCATGTTCCGGACTCTGAAAGCGGAGGCGCTTCCCTCAGTGCTTCCACGATCTCGGGAATTGCCCGCAGCCGGCGGCGCTCATGAACTTGAGACCCGACAGGAAAAGCAGAACCGCGCTGACTATCAGCACCATGACCCGAAGCATGGCGTCACCCGACCCGGTGACGGTCAACAGGAACAACACGACTGCGAAGAGCGCGGCCAGCGAAAGGAGAACGTAGAGCACCTTCTTCTTCTCCGTCCAGGGACCCTCTCCCCCGGGAACAGGCATTCCCCTTGCCGTCCGCTCCGTTCCCGAATTGGGGTTCATGTTCGCGTTGCGCAGGTAGACGTAGGCGGAGAAGAGCACCATGCACAGCCAGGCCGCTCCGACAAGCGTCGACAGCTTGCCGAAGCTGAGGAAGATGATGAATATCCCCGCCCACAGGGTGAAGACGAACGACGATCCTGTGCCCCGTCCCATGCGCATCTTCTCCACCATCTCCGCCTGGTAGAGTCCGCAGTGCGGACATGGCACGAGATCGCAGTCTTTCTCAAAAACCGGGTCCAGGTCGGAAAGGGTCGAGTTATGGTCCTCGAACCTGCCCTCCCTTGTCATCCTGTACGTGTAGGTCTTCCCGCAGCCTATGCAGGTATGTTCCTTGTCCCTGTTGTCCCTCAGGGTCTTGTAAATTACCCTCTTGATTACCGCCACATCGTCCCCTCTCCATCGAAGCAGCCCTCCGGTAACAGCGGTGAACCGCGGCCATCCATCGGATCATCTACTATACCTGCGGCAACGAACCAGGGGCCAAACCATCCTGTCAGCTCGACGACCGGACCGGTCCGATCTGCGTGTTTGACCCGCATGGTGCTCCTCAATTATGATGCGGCAAATAATCGCCGTTAAGGTCCGATTATTCAAAGTACGGGTTTTGGTTCCCCTTCAAAGGAGTAGGCAGTATGAAACGCAATGTGATTATGGTAGCGGCTATCGTTATAAGCATCGTCCTGACCGCCTGTGGCTCCGATTCCACGGGTCCCGGTGAACCGGGAGACTGGATGCCGCTTGCGGTGGGTAACTGGTGGAACCACAGCCTGGACGGGTACTGGCTTACAATGTACGGGGACACGGTGGACTGGAGCGGTTCCTTCGACCGCAGCATAACTGCGCTGCTGGATCACCAGGGCGGATTCCAGGTCTACGAGTTCAGGACCATAATGCATCTGGTCAACACCACCCCCGACACCACCTGGGAGTCCCGGGACACGGCCTACGTCTACCTCAGGGAGACCGACGAGGAGATGCAGAGATACCAGGACACCGTCTCAACTGATTACGAGCTTGTCGCCCTTTTCCCCCTTACGCTGGGGGAGACCTGGTACGAGTCCCCGGGCTCCACAGTGATCTACGAAGTGACCAGCCTGGATGCTTCCGCTTCGGTTCCCGCTGGGAACTTCAGCGGCTGCGCCATCATAAGGGAGACCGAGACGGACGAGCCCTCCTTCTATACCTGGGACACCTACCTGCAGAGGGGCGTTGGAATCGTATATGAAGTAATCGATGACGGGGAAGGGCAGTACGCCGAGATCAGCCTGGAGAACTACCAGGTCCCGTAGCCGGCTTACTCCTGCTTAAAGGAGGCTCCAGGGGAAGCGGTTTCGCTGACTGGCTTTCCTATTTCTACTGGTTTGCGATCATTCGAAGACGTCAACCAGAATTAGCATGGTCAGGATGTTCATATCGTCCTCCGATTCCACACCAAAAGGGAGGAAAGTTGAGTCCTCCCGAATGGTGTCCGAAGGATTTCCTGAAGGCTCCCTGAACAAGGATTAGTCGCTTCGATCCTCGAAACCGGCCCAGCCGAGACCCCCTATGAGGCCTCGCAGCTGAGAGTCGATATCAGGTACGGACCCTGCTTCTTCCAGCCTTTCCAGGATTTCCCCGTGAGTGTCCAGGGCCGTGGTCCGGATGCGGTCGAACTCGCTCCTGGCCACCTGAAGCCTCTGGATTGCCTGAACGATTTCCATGATGATCCCCGCCCTCTCCTCGGAGTCCTGGTACCACCCGTAGAAGGTCTGGGGCACCTCGTACCAGTCGGGAGGGCTGTGCCAGTCCAGCATGCTCTGGTAGGCTGTCCTCCATACCGTAGTGATGTAGGAGAGGTTACTTTCAAGAAGAGCGGCATCCAGGTCCTGCATGGTCTTCTGCGCGTATTCCCAGAGGGTGTAGTTCCGATCCCTCTGCTCCTCCATCTCACGGTAAGCCCGCATGGCCTCATCACTGGGCAGACCGTGGAAGGTTATCGAGATGCTGTGCCTGCTTCTCAGGTCGGTCACTTCCGCTTCCAGCGAGGACAGCGAAGCACTGAGATTGTCGATGTTGCGCTGAGCGAGAGAATAGCCGCCCGATTCCAGGTGCCGGGCTATGGTGTCATAAAGGCTCTGGATGTTCTGAAGAGGGAACCGCACCCGGTCGATGGCGGAAGCGTCCCCCTCGGCGATTATATTGGCCGTGCTGAAGGAAGCCTGATCAGCAGGCTCATCGTCAGCCACAGCAGTTGTATCGGGAACATCTACCGGTATCTGGTCCACGCTGGTTCCAAGGAATTCTGCAAGGTACCCGTTCAGTTCCTGGACTATCTGAGTGTATTCGGTAACGAGTGATTCCGGTATGTCATCCGCGTTGGTATACTGGGCGATCCTGGAGCTGCACTCCTGCCACCTGTCCAGGCAGCTGATGTAATCCTCTCGGCCCGCCCAGTTCCTGAAGGCCTCGTGCACAATAAACTCGCCGGTTTCCGAGTACTCGAACCATCCCTCGTAGAACATCCGCTGGTGAAGGTAACTGTAGGTCTCTATTGCCTGTGTATACTCCTCACCCCAGCAGATAAGAGCCATCATCATACCCATGTAAACCATCCAGGACCTCCTTCGGAAGGATCGAACCCGCACCATCCGTACCGGTCAGTCGAGTGGCAGTCAGGAACATGTCTGCAGTCCTAATATGACAGAATCTACCTGATACAGCGATCCGACACTATTCGTCGAGCATGCGGAAAGGCGATCCTCGTGATTAGAAGCTATCCTGCAGCCTTAGGCATGCGAGGTTTGCATAAAGTCGGCTTCAGCTTAATGTTTGACACAACCTTTGAATGAACCTGGATGGAGGCCCCTCCTTGAAGATTCTGGGACAGAAACTCAGTGACGGATCGGTCAGGGTCTTCGATGCTCCAGATCCGTCTCTGCCTCAACGATCATTGATGGAAGGGCAAACCAAAGGTCTTCTTTGCTCATAAGATAATCGATGAACTCCCCATACATTTCCAGTCGATCCGGATCCATGTAATCGGGATGTACAATGAGATTGATGAGACCGCCCAATTCATAGATGGCATCGGCTTGGGTTTTCCAGATCGAGATATCCTTCTGTTGAAGTTCTTCGAAGAGCGTGAAGTCCTGCCATAAGGTTACAGGGAGTTCGACACAGGTCTCTGAAAGCAAGTATGGGAGATATCGGCCCGAACCCCCCGGCTGTGGCTGGAATGGGTCCCAGGCCGGTATAGAGGAATCCCATCTGAATGGCAGGATCTTCAGGAAATCCTCTCGGTGAAGGAGTGAAGGGCTACGGAAACCTTGCGCGCCCCAGTATGCGGCTGCTGTGGTCATCTCTTGGAGCCTGGACCGGAACACCTGCTCCGATGAGAACAGTCGGCCGTCATGCCGCACTCCATGGAGGCCGATCTCGTGTCCTTTGTCCTTGAGTTCGGTTATCAGCCCCATATCCACTTCGTAGCGCCTTGTTACGAAATGCCAGCACGAACGTACACCCCTACTTTCTTCTGTCTCCAGGAGTCTTGGGACCAGGTTTTGTCCCTGGGCCTTTTCAACATCATGGGTAAATAGAACAGCAGCCCGGTATCCTTCCGGCCATGACCACTCGGGTTGTCCATCGGAGGGACGGATGTACGGAGGAGCCTGATGCCTGAATATCCACCGGGCCCTGAACCTCCTAAGGAGGATCTGGATCCTCCTGGGGATGAGAGGACGAACTGAGTAATAGAAGGTATTTATCTCAGGACCTGCCCTCTTGGGAGGACTTCAGGATGGCGATGACACTCTCGCCTGCCTGCAGCTGATCACCGACTTCCACCATGATATCCTCCACGGCTTCCAGGGGAATGATCACATCTACCTGTGAACCGAGTTTGATCATACCGGTCCTCTCTCCACGCTTCATGCTCTGACCAGCTGAGACGTAGGAAACGATCCTCCTCACAAGTCTCGATGCGATAAGGACGGTGGCCACGGTCAGATCCCCGTTTTCAAAGACAATAGTTGCCCTCTCGTTCCTTATCACGGCCTCAGGCAGTTTCAGTGATATGAACTTCCCTGGAACGTGCCTGTAAAGCGATACTTCACCATCAATAGGTGCTCTGGTCACATGCACGTCCAGGAAGGTCATCCCGATACCCACTAGATATCCTTCTCTTGTCAGCCCCTTGACTCCCGACAACTCTTCGGGAGTGAACTCTCTCCCTTGCTTCTCGCAGAGAGGTATGCTCCCGTTGGATATCCTCTTAACGTAGACCACGTGTCCGTCTGCGGGTGACACAAGTGCAAGTGGATTGGAGGGCGGGGTTCTTTCAGGGTTGCGATAGAAAAAGGGCAGTATGGAGGCTGGGACCTCCACCCCGAGTAGCAAGCACGATACAAGCAGACTCGGTAGCCATTCCCATCCTAGCAGATGGCAGATCACCAGGTTTATGATGATGAACAACGGAAGCCTTTGAAGTATCCCGGACCACCCGAGCTCCCACTTCAGCCCGAGGGCTATAAAGGGTAGACCGCTTCCAAGTACTACCGCAGCAATTACTATGGCATCCATGCCACTCCAAAAACGACCATAGTCTTCAGTAACCCCTCTTGGACCAAAGATAGGGTAACAGTACCCACTCGGCAAAGAAAGGCAGGGGGTCCTTACTCCAGAAAGTTGCGTTTTCAGATGCATTCACATACTGCTTCAGCAACTCTGCCATTCCGAGTTTCTCCTCGTTCCAGAGCTTGATGCTCACAGGAATGTCAGTGATGTTCTTAACCCAGCTCCCGGTGTAGTCCCTACTTGTGAGAACATCGGTCCGATCCATGCCGTAGACCTGTCTGAACAGCATCTCGGGTAGATTGACACCACAGGATCTGGTGATGGTGTGCCATCCCCAGAACCTGGGGTTGACCTCCAGCACACGGTATTCACCCGATCGAGGGTCCAGCATGAACTCTATCTCACATACACCGGAATAACCTATGGCCCTCATCAGCTCCATCGAAGGACCGACCAGCTCCGGTATATCCATCAGCTTCACATAGGTGCTTGCATGACCAAAGTCCAGAGGATGCTGTCGCACTCTCCTTGCAGTCACGAAGAATACCGGCTCACCCTTGTCGAACAGACCTGCAAGGGAGTACTGGTTGTCTCCACTTCCGGGGATCCTCTCCTGTATAAGCAACTGCTCAAGAGGTATGTACTTCCTGGCTTCGATCAGAAAATCCCTGAGTAAGGAATAATCGTCGAACTCTATTGCCTTTCTCTTGAAACGCCTGTAGAACTCCTCCTTGGCGGTCGGCTTCACGATTACGGGAAACTCAAGCTGCTCATTGCATAGCTTCCGAATATCATCGATACTGCAAGTCCCCGGTGCGCTCAACCCGCACTGATTGGCATACTTGTAGAAAAGTCCTTTGTGATATAGAACCGAAACTTTATCCCAGGCCTGTGTCCATAAGGAGTAGCGTTCAAGAAGACGATCACGGTAAATTGAAAGAGCCTTGACCTGTTCGTCATCCGTCGGGAATATGGTCCATTCCTTTAGCTCCTGTTCATCTGCTATTCTCTCAAGGAAGTGAACGAAACGCTCCGCATAGCGGTAAGGAGGTGATCTGAAGAAACCGTTGCAGTACTTTGAAAACCTCGCTACCCCCACGGCATCCTGATCGACCACCACTGTATCGATCCCGGCTTCACCCAGCTGCCTGATGATACCCAGGCCCTGGGTCTCTGCACCGAGGACGATCACGCCCGGTCTACTAGTAGTCTTGTTAGGCTTCAACTGCAGTCCCGTCGGCAGCGCGCAACTCAACGATGACCTTTTTCAGATATCCGTATACGAAATCCAGTGTCTCGCTATCAGGTACGGTAATGCTGTTTTTCCGTTGCTCTATTCTTATCCCTGCCACATCCTTGCTGTTCCTGATCCTCACCAGTCTGCCCTCAGTTACAAGCTGCCTGTCCACGCCACCCCATTCACCCGAGAAGAAGGAATAGGAAGGAACACCAAGTGCGGCCGCTTCCCTGGTCATGGTTCCCCCTCCTCCGATGACAAGATCGCTGTGTGCTATGAGGTTCGGGCCATCGGTCACTTCAGGAAAAGTCACCATAGCCGGCCTGTCTGCAAACAATTCTCTGATTTGTATTCTCTGTTCCTCACACCTTGGAAAGACTACAACAAGGACACCCTTTCTCATGGATATCATGTCCAGTATCTCCCGCTGAAGTCTGGCTGACTCCTCGGAATGATAGTGAGCTGTGCCACTCTCAGGCCTGAAAAGCAGGATCACACTGTCCGGATTCGCAAGTACATCTGGAGGGAGATCATTGCTCATCGTAAGCCCGGTAAGGTACAGGTTCTCCTTGATGCCAGGATACTGCACCACTTTTGAGGAGTGCCTGCCCCATACCTCGGCGGGAATGGCGTAAGGTGCCAGCAGTCTGCTCGCAAACCTTACAAGGCTCTGGTCCGAATGCTCGTAATCATCCAGTATCACAACAGGTACTCCGAGCATCTTTCCGGCCAGCAGCTGAGACCTGGACGCATGCGAGATGCCTATCAAAGGTTTTTGATTCTTGAGAAGTCGCTTCAGCTTGAACGCCCTCTGGAACACTTTCAGGATCTTAACGACGGTGCTGCCGGATGTGCTGCCGGAGCCCAGCTCTACTGCATCCAAGCCCCTTTTCCTGCAGAGTTCAACTGTCATCGAGAACCGACGAGCAGTGAGTACAGTCCCGTACCCTTCCTCCCGGAACCTTCTGATCAGAGGCTCCAGCACCAGGACCTGAGGCGCATTCTCGAAGTCGAACCAGAGTTTGGCCCTCTTTCCGCTCATCCTTGCAACACCGTGTTCCCCACAGCCAGTGAAATGAGCTTCCCCATTTCATACATGTCGATTCCTGAGGAATCGCTTTCCGATAAATCGAGAAGGTCTCTGACTTCACTGGAAACAAGGGTTCCCAGGTCAATCCTGGCCGCCACTTTCATCATGGCCCGGTTCTGCATTGAATGGAGATGACTCACGGTGGAGCTTCTTCTACTGCCCTGAGTCTTGCCTACAGCGGTGGCAATTCCTCCCAGACCCCACCTGTCCAGCAGTGGCGGATAACCCCGATCCGTTGAATATCTCAGAAGCCCTACATCCAGTCGTGAGATTACTTCCGCATAGAGTTTTCTGATATTGCTCAGAATGCGGATGTTCCGCTTCCATGAAGTCCCTTCCAAAAGAGACAGGGGATCCGATAGCATGGCACCAACCACTCCAGGATCAAGAAAAGGAAGTACACTCACAGCTGGTTCAGAAACTGCCTTCGCGTACACATCATAAATGGAAGGATAGGCAATGAACGCCAACCAGAGGGCTAGTCTTTCATGGAACGGTAAGTCTAGAAGATCGGCAATC
The DNA here is from genome assembly GCA_016938475.1 of Sphaerochaetaceae bacterium. Classification (GTDB taxonomy): domain Bacteria; phylum Spirochaetota; class Spirochaetia; order Sphaerochaetales; family Sphaerochaetaceae; genus SABI01. The sequence goes on along the minus strand of JAFGUP010000200.1, from coordinate 17,746 downwards.
TTTTCCCTTGTTTCATGGAAAGCCTCCTTGTATTGCAGATCATTCGAAAAAATATGAGACTTCTGAAGATCATGTATTTCAGGTTCATCTGAAAGCAGAAGAAGGACATTCCCGTTCAGGTACTCACTAGGTCTAACCGGAGGACGTATTATTTCACCTTCACCCCATAGGACAGACCCTTCCGGTTCAGTGATTCTATCCAGGAGAGGGATGAGATAGCTTCTCGATGCGCTGAGCGTACCTTCTACACGCGTGCAGAAGGAAAGAATGGCATCCTCCATCTGTTCCGCATTTATGGTATGGCTATCGAGTACTTCCAGTTCAATGGAATAGTCAGTGCATATACGGTGTGCTCTCTCGATTTCGACAATCGGATTGGGAATATCCCAGACAGCCGCCTTGAAATCGATAGCCTTTTTTATCAGAGAAGCGAAAATGCACCGGGAATCGTATCCTGAGGAAAAAAGAAGTGTCACCACCCTGCCATCGAGCCTTTCAACCGATGTCGCCAGAGCATCGGCAATTCGAGAGCTCTTGTCTGTAAGTCTGTCTCTGGAACGATCCATAACTGAGGACCACTCTTGTATTGCTTCTGATACAAAAGTCATATCCGAGGGAACTGGATAGTTGAAAAGTATGCACTGAAGCCTCTCCAGTTCATTCACCGAAAAAGATCCTCTCATAGATGTCGGCAATTGCCCTGGCCCAGCTGATCAGAGAGTGTTCGTCCTCAACCTTCTTCCTTCCTCGGACAAGCGCTTCCTTCAATTCCGGTCCCATTTCAAGTACCAGTTTCATCAGATCGGCCATCTTCTCAGGTATGGGTTCAGAGGTGAAAACTCCCTGTTCATTATCGAACAGGGATGGCAGCGATCCTGTATTTACGCCTACAATAGGCGTCTCCATGGCAAGACTCTCATAAACACTGTTATTAATGGACTCACTGCACCATGGTTCCCATGATGAAATAGTTAGGTCAGCAGTGAAGTAGTAATTCTCCAGGCGCACCGCAGTTCCCACGAATCTCGCTCTTTCGCCTTCTGCAGAGTTCAGAAGCTGCGTTTCTATACTGCCCCTCATTTCTCCATCCCCTACGAACACGATGTAAACATCCTTCATGCGGTCAGCGAGCAAATGGAATGCGTTCACGATCAGATCGAAGTCTACTGCAACACGGAAGTTGCGAACATGGAGAATAACCTTTGCCCCCTGCGGAATGTTCAACTCGGATCTCAGTTCTCGAGCGGCTGATATGCTCATTCCTTCCGTATCGACCCCGTTATAGATACACTCAATCCTGGTCGAAGGAGCAAACCCCAGTCTCGATATCTGGTCGTAGATGGCCTGCGAGTTGGTTATCTGATAATCGAGCAGATAACGGCCGACATACTTGTACAGTGGAGTTCCAATTAGTCTCTTGATCACATTCGATCTTGCAGGTCCACCTCGCCAGTGATGGACTAGCATTAATTCGGGAAATCTGAACTGCTTCAGTAATGCAACTGTGACAAGGTGCTCCAGACCAAAATGTGTATGTACGATATCGATCTTGTTCTCTGAGATGATCCTCTCCAGATGTCTGATCTGATTCACGCTAGTAGGATACCTGTCTACCGGTACTATATCGACTCCGGTTCCTGAATTTCTGAAAGCATCTAGCCATGGCTGTTCGCTGGGAATACACAGTCTGAACCCATGCCCCCGTTCTCTCACAACGGATGAAAGTTCTAGCTGCGACTTGCCAAAACTCCCCAGGAATGGAGGGCTGAAATCCGCAAGAGTTAAGATGTTCACTTGATCCTCTTCATCAGGATCTTTTTGTAAAATGCCAGCGTCTTATCGACAGTATCAGCTATGGTCCAGGATTGAAGAGCTATCGGCCGCCCATTCGAGCGGGCTCCGGTATTCAGTATCGATTCGACCGCATCTGCTAAAATGGAGGGTTCAGGTTCGTAAACGCCTCCAGGCACAACTCCTTTGAGTTGGATTTCCGCATCTCCCACCGGCACGGATACAATTGGAAGTCCGCAGAGATTTGCTTCCTTAATCACGGTAGGGGATGCCTCGGAGAAGGATGTAAGGAGTAGAACATTAGCGGCGTTCATGTAATTGGGAACGAGATCATGCGGAATCCCATACAGGATCATGGCTTCAAGTTTATCTCTCTTATTCTGCAGAATCCGAATGACTTCAGTGAAAAGTCCATAGTTCTTATCGGGTCTCTTAGGATCAGCAGGGAACAACACATAGTCGAGTGACGGATCAAGTCCGAGCTTTTCCCTCGCCATTATGGGATCATCGGGGTAGAACTTATTGCTGTCAGATCCGATAGGAATGACTTCCTTCAGATCGTTGTCTATCTGCTCCAGATCCCTCTTCTGGACAACAGCCACACCCTCTACATCTCTAGCAATAATTCGTGCAAGGAATGCATCCCTGTAGCACTTGTATTGGTCCAGCAGGCCTTTCAGACCACTAGCATGGCCCTCTCTATAATTGTACCCGAACTCACCGTGAAAATGCGCAAGTACCGGGACTGTGTCAGATGCTAACCGGGATACGATGGCAGAGTGGGCGTATTGCGCATGTACAATATCGTAGAAACCGGATTCGAGGAGTCCAGAAATAGTCCCGACAGCTCTGACATAGTTGAACTTGGATGCACGAGCCTTGATGTGCACAACATCGTGAATGCCGTCAGTTCTTCTGAGCGCACTGACAAGGTCATATACGAAAGTACCTGATCCGGGACAATCATCGGTTGGCCACATACTAGACACATGAAGGACCCTCAGACCAATTCCAGAATCGAAATCAGCTTTGACTATCATCTAAGTCCGCTCCAGTTGCATCACCGAGCACATCCCTGTAGAGAGCCATCGTTCTATTGCTGAAAGCTTCGGGAGAGTAGTAATCCGCCCGTTGCCTTGCTAATGACGCAAGTTGATCTCTTAAATCTCGTGATTCATATAGCTGTTCTATCTTGCTGGAGAGGTCTTCAGGGTCACCGGTTCCGAAAAGAAGACCATATTTACCATTATCGGTAATTTCCCTGAATGGTGGAATATCAGATACCACTACAGGAAGTCCGGTTACCATTCCCTCAACGATAGCGATCCCGAAGCTCTCCGCAATGCTGGACATGACCATGACGTCATATCCGAACAGCAGTTCAGGAGTAACCTCTACACTTCCCTTAAGACTGACCATCTCCTCCAGATCGAGTTGTACGATCCATTTTTTAGCGGAATCGGTATACTCTGTTTTTCCCGAACCAATCAAGTCGAGGTGTACATGATAACCCCGCTCTTTCAGCATCTTCATCGATTCGAGAATGGTGATGTGATCCTTGCTCCAGTCAAATCGGCTGACCATGACAAGTTTTAACAATTCTGAATCCTGCCTCTGGAGATCAATAAAATCAATGAAGTCGATCGAGTAGCTGTTTGGTATGACTCTGAAACACCGGGCTCGATATCCATCCTTTTTAATATCCTTCAGGAAGGATTCGCTGACTGCAATGACGGCGTCGAACCTGGAAAGAACATGCTTGTGTACGAGTAGATGCTTACCTTTCTCATACCCGTGAATTGTACAGACTCGTTTCAAGTCCAGGTCAAAAGTAGCTAGAAAGACGTGAAATGCGTCTATAACACCGTTGCAGTGAATCAACTCGATCCCATGCTTTCTGATGTACTCTTTCAGCATCCTTACGGTCTTTATTGATATAGGATTACGACGCCCGCAGACCATCACATCATCTGCATAATCGAATGCCCTATCCCCCATGACTCCTGATTCTCTGAGAAGGGCCAGGTGCATATGGACTGACGGATCGTCATGGAACAGACGCAGTGACGTTAGGATCTGTCTTTCCTTTCCTCCTGTATCAAGAGCATCGTCAGTTATGAGAACCTTCATTACCAACCTGTCTCCATTCCGAGAGCAGCCGGAAGTATCAAGAACGTACCTGGGATAACAGCAATGCACACTTTCGTGAGTAGTACACATTAACTTCAACCGAAGGACATACAATGCAATACAATTGATTGTCTGTCATAAACTTAACGTGCATATGGCAATCACTTTCCATGTCTTCTACTCTTCTTTACGAGAGCGTACATAATAAGGGCACAGCAATGGAACAGCATTATAGGCAGTAATGCAAGATATTGTACCAGTCCTAGATGCTTCCTTGAGAAGGCGAGAATATCTCCAACGCCGACCATGGAAGTTTTCAAGAAACTGTGCTTCCTTGTGGAACTGCCGGAATCATGTCTGACACTGACAGAGGGAATGAAGTAGACCTTGAAACCTTGCTTCCTGAAGCGTATGCAGATGTCATCTTCAGTGTAATACAGTCTGAGACCTTCGGAGAAGCCTTTCATCTCTCTGAAAGGCTCACCTCTCAGAACCATGAAGGCATCACTTATGACCTCGACCTCCAAGGGACCTTTTATCTCTTTTGAGGCTTCGTTCGACTTGCTCCTTAAACGATCTCGAAAGAACTTAAAGGGATACAACTTCGAACAGATTGATCCAAGAGTGGGAATCCTCCAGAAGTTATAACCAGCATAGCCCCCCTCTTCTGCACTCCCGTGGTCAATGCGACACGATGCTATTCCACATTCACTGTTATCATCCAGATATTCTATGATCTTAATCACGGCCTGTTCGTTCACATACAGGTCCGAATTGACCAGCATCACATATTTACCATGCGTATCCTTCAACATTTCGTTCAGGGCTGGTGCGAAGTACCGGTTAGACTTATTCTTTCTCAGTATTACATCAGGATAAGCATGCTCAATCATCCCAGCCGAACCATCTGAAGAACCATTATCGGTTACCATGATCTCACGGGTCATGTCGGATGTGCTATATAGAATTGAATCCAGAGATCTTGCAGTTTCTTCTTTAGTGTTATAGCTGACTAAAAGAACTGATAGGGTTGTCGTCATGATGCAATCTGGTCCTTTCGCAGGATCAATACCGTACGAATGAATATCCCTAGACTGACACAGGCTAAGAGATTTGCATTCATCGGCATTCCCATCGCACCACTTCCCCAGATAGCAAGCGCTGTGAAAGTCGCTACAAAGCCAATCCCGAGTCTGTATAGTTCATCATCAACATTTCTGTTTTGCTTCAATCTCATAGCCTGTCTCACTATACTGAACATGAGAAGCACATATATTAGTAGACCAATCATCCCTACCTTCTGGATACAGTTAGCGTAGGAATTATGGAATACTTGAACTTCTGTTTGATCAAGAACGGTAATAGACAGCCTCGAACCCATTCCGAGCCCAATGACTCTTTCCTTCCAGTTCAATCTGGCCCAAAGTTCCGAAAACTCATTCGTTCTCCTGGTTATGTTCGCTTGAGCTCTCTCTCCTCCATATCTCGTTGAAAGCACTGACAGATACCTGTCTGATACAGCTGAACCGAGGTTTGTCTGAAATACCGAGCTGAAAACATAAAGGGGAAGCAACGCCAGGACGATAAGAGCTATCGAGGAGATTGCTTTCCTGGTACCTGAAGCCAAGGCCAGCATGGCAAAACCTGACGCAACTCCTACCATCAGGCTTCGTGCGAAAAGCAGAAGAACTTGCGTAAAAACAACAAACACAGTAGATGCTCTGCGATAAGCTGACCTGATAAGGGAGTTGCTAGATGATATCAAGAGGAACAGCGAGGCTATCATGAATGAAGTTCCTCCGGATAGCCCGTAGGCCCTGGACTGCGTTCCGATTGCGGTAGAGACACCAGCCGAACCTGGAAAACCTGTCGTGTTCTCGATTCCCAGTATTCTCATCGTGATGCCTAGCAATGCCAGGAATAGACCCATCCATGCTATTCTTCGAGCGAACTGCTTAATATCGCGAGTAGTCCGGAATGCACTTGCGGCTACAGGTACGAATAAATACCCACCAAAGGCGCTCAGTTCGCGCATTAAGTTCCTGGGCGCCACCCCGTTAACTAGCCCGTTCAGTACTCCTAGAAAAACGATGAACAGAAAGAGGAAAAAAGCGGCCCGAATCCTTCCTGGAAACCTGAGACTCCCTCTGCCCAATACTCTGACTAATAGGAAATATGCAGCCGCAAAAATGAAAATATCAGTGTGATAATAGTTTATGCCACCAATCAGAGTGGAAGGATTGTTAAGCTCGTAATTAGCTATGGTATCAAAAAGCATCAACCAGATAAAATGTATAGGTCGCATGAAAACAAGAAATGAAATCGCAATCGTTGCGGTGATATAAAGAAGCGGATTATGCGCACCAGCAAGAATCACCGCCAGAAGAATGTAAGACACTATGGATAGACCATCAAATGATCTTATTCTCATGTCAATACGGTAAAGACTTCTGCGAACCGAGAATTAGTACATGTGTTCGGGAACTCATTTGAATTGCTCCATGACATAACCGTTCTCTGAACCCTGGTCATCAACGATTCTCCTTACCGGAACCCCCGGATTACCTCCGAGCATCGTATGATCCGGAACATCCTTGATTACGACCGTATTCGGCAGAATGACGGTATGATCGCCTATGCTGACTCCTGGATAGACAACAGCGCCACCCCCAACCCAGCAGTTCGAACCGATGCTAATGGGCCCGGCTATCTTCATGGAGTCATCCTGAAGTGGCTTTGCTCCCAGAGCCTGATACACGCTGCTGTGAGTCCAGAAAGAGGCTGAAGGACCTGCAATATGGACGTTGTTACCGATATTGATGTTACCAGACCAATCCAGAATGGTACCGATACCGATATAGCACTCAGAACCAATAGAAATCGACCCGTCCTTGTAACCCGTAAATCTCACATCTGTCTCAATATGACTGTTCTTTCCTATCTCCGCATTTGAAAGAGAACATCGTTCTCCGACAAGGCTCCTGTCATCGATCTTAATCCGGTTCAGTTTGGAGTAGGAACCAATGCGAACATTCTGTCCCAGAGTGGTACCACAGTAAACACAGGACATTCGACCTATCTCCACACCATCCTTCAGCGTTGTTCCAGCCATGACAACAGATCCCGGCCCGATGTAGATTGCTCTACCTATATTGGCGCCGATCAGCCTCATCAGTATGATCCGCATAAAATTGGGGGAATGACTTGTCAGGCAGCTCAGGAATACTTCTCTTCTATTCATAGTACTATTTATTGACTTTCCTCAAGAATTTTCTAAATCTGCTGAGTATCTTCCAGCTTGAAGACCTGTACTCGTAGACAGGTACTTTTAGGGTATCTCCTCCGAACCTGACCTTGAAACGACTGATTCCCGGCAATAGGTCTCTATCAAACCTGACCATGTCATATCTACTATTCCCCTTTGCCTTTGCCAACAGAATCGCTTCCCATTGAAGAAGCTCGTTCGATCCATGGATCCGGCCTCCTGAGGCTGAGGCACCGAGCCAGTAGTAACTTGTTCCGTGGCAATGCAGATTTACTATTCCAGAGAGTGGCGATCCATTCTTGCAGGCAAACTGCATGGTAACATCAATGTCTGACGATGATAACAACTTATGAAGGAAGTCAGAGTCAACGGTTCGGATTCCCCTGGAAGTAAGCGTCTCTTCGAGCATTTCATATAGCAACGGAATATCATCTCTGCTGCCATTTCTAACTACTATCCCTTCCCTCCCAGCTCTTCGGATCATATTGCGTGTCTTGCTGTGCATACCCTGGATCAATTCTTCTTCACTACGGGTAAGATCGAGAATACTGGTCTGAGTCACGAGAGAATCTACTTCGTCAGGATTGCTGAATGGTCCCGCGATTGCATATGAGTACCTGCATCCAGTTGCCCTACTGCACTGGAGTACAAAATGACTGGCATTAATGGGAGTATTTTGCGAAAGAACCGGTCCGCCATAAGGTGTTGCCCACGGCATTGCAGGAGAAGTGAGTTTCCTGAATCCGAACATCGTTCTTTCCATCTGGAATCCCATGTAACCAGCGAGCTTTTCATCAACCTTCAGAATGGCGCAATAAAAGTTAGGGTCTGCATGCTCGGCAAGCAGTTTGAGCCACGCGCCGGAGTGGAATACTGTTGACTGCCGAGATACGGATGCTAACTCCCGGATATCTTCGAAAAGAGAGTCATTTATCTCAGCCAATGGCAGAATGCTGATCTCGAGTTCTCTACCCATTATTCCTCTGCAAATAGTCTGAGTAACACACCTATGAGACTGATCAACCCTGATTAACGTTAATCTATGAAGTTCTCGAAGTCGAGTATCGATGAGATGATCTGTTCTTGTTCTCTGTCAGAGAGGTCCGGAAATAGAGGCAGGGTAATAAGCCGGTGCCAGACTTCCTCGGCAACCGGAAGAGGTTCTTCAACATATGTTTTGTACATATCATAAAGATGATTGGGAATGTAATGCATCCCTGTTGAGATACCGTTCGACTTGAGGTGATCGATCAGCCTGTTCCTTGAGGAGGGTTCCTTGACTTTTATCACATAGTTATGCCATGAACTTGATGCATAATCTTTCTCTACCGGGAGCTCCAGCCAATCACACGATTCCAGTGCTTCCGAATACTTCATTGCCAATCGCCTTCTGAGTCTATTGACATTTGCCAGCTTGGCCAGCTGCACAAGACCCAGAGATGCAGCGATGTCGTTCATCTGGTACTTGAAACCCAGTTCCTCGACATCATATTTCCATGAATACTCTTCCCCATCAACCCGATCCCAGGTTCCTCTGCTTATTCCCATCCAGGATAGTCTTCTTGCTCTTTCCGCAAAGGAACCTTGTTTACAGGTCAGCATACCTCCATCACCTGTAGCGATATTCTTAACAGCATGAAAACTGAAGCATCCGAAATCTCCTATTGAACCGAGCATTGACTCTCGATATTTTCCTCCTGCACCGTGTGCAACATCTTCAATGAGAGCAAGTCCATGAGAGCGTGCAATACTGCTTATCCTGTCCATATCGCATGCGTGTCCGCCATAATGAACAACAGCTATGGCTTTAGTTTTCTCAGTTATGGCTTCCTCTATACGATCAGCATTGATATTTAGCGTATCAGCCTCAATATCAGCGAAGACCGGAATCCCTCCTGCATACAGTATGGCATGGTTGGTTGATACAAAGGTCATGGGCGTAGTGATCACTTCATGCTCTTTTACTTCAGAAAGCACCATCGAGAGATGAAGTGCTGCTGTTGCTGAATTCAATCCTACTGCACAACTGACACCTATCAGTTCAGCAAACTTCTGCTCTAATTTTGCAGTCTTAGGCCCAGTTCCGATCCAACCGCTCCTTATAGTCTCAATGATCTCATGGATTTCCTCATTACCCATACTAGGCCTGAATACTGGTATCAATGCCGTCCTACTTCCGTAATAATGATCTTAAGAATTGTAACCAAGTTCATGAGAGATGCCCTCGGTTTCCTTTCTGACAAACTCAGCAGTATCGGGATCCAGGATTATTCCATCTGATCTGGAACTGTTTGTGACGCTATCTGAACGCTTTAAATAGTGCTTCACTATTCTGTGTCTAATGTCGTTGTTTTGATCAAGTTCACAGTACTCGAACATTTTCCGGAAGATATCCGGTTCCTGTGTAATATCTTCAAGTTTCACATACATCCATTCTGGATTAGTCTCCATATATTCTAGCACTCTAAGATACACTATTTCCCACAGGAGGACTGCTTTCTTAACAATATCAGTTTCCTTCCTTATGCATGTTTCATTCACCCTTGTAGAATATTCATCCGGTAACCAGTTCATCAATTCCTCCTGCTCGGCAATGTCCTGGATGCCAATATCCCAGCCGAGAGAAAGAAGACTATTAACAAAACCTACGGGCTCTCTAAGTAGCACTATTACTTTTAGTTCCTGGCTTATTTGATCTATCCAAGGTACAGAAAATACAGAGATTGGATCCTTCAGCAATAGACGATATTGCTTGAACTTCATCTGCATAAGCAATTTTCGAAGAGCATTTCTAATGTAAAATATCCTGTTGTCCTTGTTCCATGTAATTGCAAGGCGGAGGTCTTTCAATGATAGTTTGCTGTAGTTCGATAGGAACTTACTATATGCCTGAGACTTATCATCTCCAGACTTGAATTCATACCAGAAGTCGAATATACCATCCTGATTGTTAGACTTTAGACCTGCCTGGAATGGTTCCCAGAGATACAGGGTATTTGGCGACTCGGATAGCATTCTACCGACAAAGGTCGTGCCTGATCTATGAATTCCAGTAACTAGTATTGGTCTTTCTAGCATTACTTTAATTTCGGCATTAATTCAGTATTCATCGGTTGTTATTTTGCTACGAGCTCATTTCCTACGTTTCAGAAAACTCCGTATCTGATCTGTCAGTATTTCCTTTATTTCCAAGTATTCAGTTACATTCATGATCTTTGACAGAACAATAATCGAGACGAACGAGGAGACTAGTTGAAGTAATAGTATCCAACCTACTGCAATTTGAGCGCCGGCTAAATAACCAATCAGAAAGACAATCACTCCCATCAACAAAGAGATAAAAATTGATTTGCCAATCACTTTTATCTGCTCAACAAGTCCAAATTGGAGCAATTTTCCAGTATAGTAGGTATTAATGTACAATCCCGCAATACTACCCAACACCATCCCCGCCAGCATAGCTTTGATACCGATCAGAATTCCCAAAAGGATTATAGGGATAGTTAACAGTTTCTTGATGATCTCAATCCTAAGAAACAAATCCGATCTTCCCAGAGCTGTAAGAATCTGAACATTTATCAGTTGCATGGGATATAGCAGACCAACACCAATAAGTATCTGAAGAAACACAACTGCATCAGCCCATTGTGCTCCAAGCAGGACAAGAATCAGGTTCCTTGAAACCGCACCAAGTAATATCATTGCGAAAAGGTTGAAGTACATAACAACACCGAGTGTTTGCTTAACTGCATTCTTTAAGCGTACAGGTTCATCCTGCATCTTTGAGAAGACAGGAAGAGAAAAAGAGGTAATCGATCCGGAAATTGTCTGTGAAGGCAACTTCTGGAACTGATCCGCTCTGGTGAACAAACCTAGTTCTCTTGCCGGAAAAAACTTACCAATGACTAGACGGTATATTTGCTGATAACCGCGATCGAGAACTCCTGATATAAGCAACTTACTGCTGAATCCAAACATCTCTTTCAGGGATTGCGTACTGAACTCCAAACTTGGCAGCCAGTGGTTCCTGAGCCATAGCTGTGCATTTACAAACAACTGGTTCAGCAATACTTTCCAAACCAATGCCCAGACCCCATATCCTTTGAGCGCTAAATAGACTGCTATTGCCCCGGAAGCCACTTGTGAAGTGAACTCGATCTGAGTTTTAAGCTTGAAGTTGATGTCTCGTCTAATAATGGCCAGATGGACTATGGACAGCGCGTATAGGACAATAATGATCGCAAGTACCCGTACGATTCTCGTGAGTTCAGGTTCGTTGTAGAAGACCGCAATTGTCGGTGCCAGAAAATAGAAAAAAGCAAATACAACTAGGCTTATGAGCAAGTTTACATAGAAAATCGTAGAAAAATCTGCTTGAGTGCAATGCTTCCTTTGCACAAGAGCACTGCCGAAGCCTGAATCGACGAACACATAAGAAAAGTAGATGAAAACCGTAGCCATGGCTATAAGGCCATATTGATCCGGTAAAAGAAGTCTGGCCAGAAGTATACCGATTGCGAATGTGAATCCTTCCTGCAGTATCCTTCCGGCTAGGCTCCATGAAGCTCCGGAGATTGCTTTACTTCTTAGTGATGTCGTCATCCTACTCGCTATTTCGCGTTCTTTTTGAAAGATTAGCAAGAAGGAATGGTCTTCTTAATAGGTTTCCTACAAGATTCAACTTGTTTGAAGTTGGTAGATATCTGTCTTTTAGGAGTCTACGGATGACACTCAACAGAATGGTCCTATCTGCCTCTGCTGTGGCGTTATGCCTGCCCATGATAGATTTCACTATAGAATGTAAAACACGAGGAGTTCGCTCTGTAAGATAATCGCTGTTACGACTTACACTATGTCCATGTATCCTGTATGCCGCAGTCTTCTGCGATGATACATATATCTTATAATCCATGGCGATCTGCAGCCAGAACCAGTAATCAAAAGCGTACCAAATGTTCTCATTAATAACTCTTTCAGCAAGCTTTTTCAGGATTTCCGCTCTTATGCAAGTAGTCAGTGTATTGATAGTATTGCATTCAAGAAGGTCGAAGACATCCACAGTTGGCTTAAACATAGCTCTTTGCGCTTCGAGCATCTTAGTAGGAGGAATGTTATCTCCACTCTCATCAACTAGTTGGATATCTGAGGATATCATGCCGTAATCAGGATTATTATCAAGGAAAAGAACCTGGTTTTGCATCTTCTGTGGGTCTGTCCAGTAGTCATCTCCCTCACATTGCGCAATGTATTCACCAGATGTTATAGGCCAGATCATCTCAGCATGCACATGATGACCTCTGGACAGCTTGTTCTCTTTTTGAAATATTGGTTTGATAATACTCGGATGTTTGATCGCGTATTCTGATATGATACGAGGTGTCTCATCGGTAGATGAATCATCATGTACTATGACTTCGAATGGAAATGAGGTTTTCTGCATCAGGAAGCTATCAAGTGCCTGTGCTATGTACTGCTCATGATTATAGGTTGCACAGCAGATAGATACCTTTACCTTAGAGTTTTCTGCCATCATCTTCCCATTTCATGATCAGCTTCTCACCCTTAGTTGTTTCAGTAAGAAAACCGAATTTCTCATACAGTCTAATGGCAGCAATATTCGTTGTGAATACTTCAAGTATTACAGTCCTGAAACCTTTTTCTGTGGCTAGATCCAAGCATCGGCGTAAGAGATCTGCTCCAATAGAGTTCCCATGAAATTCTTTCTCGACACTTACATCTGTGATGAATCCTTCTTTCCCCTGATGATCATTGAGATACACTGCGAGGAGACCGATAAGTCTCTGGTTGTCCCATGCTTCAATACGCTCGGCACTCCTGTATATCTTCGCAGCATAGTCCCGAATGTTCACATATGAATCAAGTCTGGGGCTAAAGAGTAAAGAGCATCTCACGAGATGGTCATGAATTGCTTCCTGTGAAGCACTGTTCTTTCTGTACTCAACAGTAACCGCCTTTTTACGTTTGGTCATCGGCGAGCTGATTCTGCCTGTGAGAGATGAACACGCTCTCAAGACTGTCACCATTTGCGAGGGACGAGATGATATTCATCCTGTCTTTTGGAACTGGGATGGCTCCGATTCTCTGTGATTCATAGATATCATCCAGGGTACATTCTTCGTATCTCAATTTTGAAGATATCGCATCAAATGCCTCCTCACCTTTCTTGGTAAGAAGAGCAACCAGGCTTACACCCTCGTCGTAGTCAATGTACTTGGAGCCCCAGAAATCACCCAGTCGAATATCAGCCGCTGAAAGGTCATTCCTGAACTTGCATTTATAGCACGCTGAAGAAATTACAGAACTCTTAAGATAAAAATAGAAGAAAAGGTCATTGTACAGAGACTGAACGTATTCTCCGTCACCAGAGTCCGTAATACGCATCCCATACCCGTGCCAGCCTCGAGATTTGTCCCTGAAATCCACGGTACATGGTTCTTCAAGGCCGAATTTGCGCTTAATGAAGGACTTATAGCTTGTCCAAAGATGGAATGAAGGTATTCCTCTGCAGAAAAGATCCACCAGTATGAATCTGTTTTCGACGGCTCTGTTACGAATTACCTCCCTGATGCCATAGATCTGGCACGGCGTACCGAACACAATGGCAGGCTTTTCTGATATAATGAGTTCTGAAAAAGCGCTTAGTGTATTGCTCTGAAGGTATTTTGATCCTTTCATACGGTCTATTTCTCTCTCAGTGCTTGCCACTACATGGAAGCATGCATCAGAAGAGACATCGAAGACACAGCCGCAAACACTGTATCCCTGAGCCTGATAGTGGAGAGCTAGACTTGTCGCTACTCCAGCGGAAGATACCGTTTTTATCTGTTGAAAGTAGTTATTGACCACGGCCAGCACTCTGGAATCGATGAATGATTCGCGGGACTTAATAGTATCTGTGTTCAGATACTTGTAGCACACTTCCTCACAGATACCACACTCAGTACAGCTCTGTTCTCGAACGAGAGGCGCTAGAAAACCCTCGGAGTCGAGTTTCATCTCAATGCATTTCTGTGGGCACGCAACTGCACATGCTGCGCATCCAGTGCAAGGATTCGAGCCTTCTTTCATAATATTGTCAAGAGGCTGATTATGCATGTCTACAGGACAATCTTTCTTATCTCATCGAATGCAGCACGAGACAATGACTGCACTTCAGGTATTCGCCTGTCAAGATGTTCTCTTATACTGTCTCTATGCTCCCAGCATTTTCTGATGGTCGTCTTCATCTTCTCAGGATCAGACGGATGGACAACGTAGTCCTCAAGTTGCGCAATCCTGAAGAACCCTATGGTCTTGTGTGATTCCTGCCCATGTCCATGCATCATCACCACAGTAGGTACACTCTGGGATATGGCTGCAACCGATGCATGCAGTCGTCCTGTTACGAACATGTCGAACTTACCGATAATCGCTTTAGTTTCCCAGGGATTATATACGTTATCGATGCAGCGAATATCTTCGCTTGCTACTTTCCCCCTTTTCCGGACTATTTCCCGCAGTTGCTTCGCAATGGGGTAGTCTCGACCATGCTTAAGCTTGAAGTTCGGAGGAAGTTCGAAACCATTTGAGTGGGACATGAGTACGACTTGAGCATTCAGTTCTTTGATGATGTACTCTACTACATCAACGAATGGATCATACTCCGCATCTTTTCTGGGCCATTTGTCAAAGGGGCCTTCAAGCATATTGAAACCGCAGAGAACAAAACCGATCGCAGGCTTACTCCTGTTATTCAACTGCTCGGCCTGATAGATGGCATCCATATAGCCGTCTTTGGCTGGTTCAAACAGGAACGCTGGGCATGCGAAGTTCTTCAGATTGGATACATCGAAACCATCAGCGATAAGCAGTTTCTCTGTCTCCGCTTCTCTATTTGCTACCAGATCAAATGACTTGAATACTACCTTGGCAAATTCCTTGATCTGTGGATCAGGAAACCGGCCCTGTGTACCGGCGAGCATTACCGTTGGTTTGCCGAGAAGTTGAGGTACGTTATCCTTTAGTAGACCAACAAGGAACCTGTCCTTGCCAACTAGATCCGCATGATAACCCCACATCTCTCCGCTGAAATCAACAACAAGGTGGCTCTTCATTACCTCATCTATGTAAGGTGTTCTGTGCACCAACTTGCCGGTCTTATTGAATAGTTGGGCGATTCCGAACTCAAGTAGAGCCTTTTCCAGATCATCTTCCGACCATGAGTAGAATAGTTCCATGGGAAGAGAAGTTACTTCTTCTCTTTTCTGAAATTCATCGGTCATCTGGAAGGTTGTTACTATTTCCGCATTCGGAAAAACTCTGTGAAGTTCCCGAAAAGTGGTTTCAACGATGTAATAGTTTCCGATGTTACCATTCTCAAGTCTTCCCCAGTGCAGCGTACACTGTCCGGTAACCAGGATCCTCATTTAGCACCTCTCTGTGTTTCTAAGCTATTAATGGCTGGTAATTTCATAATCCTCAATCAATCCAAGGGCTTGTTCCCTTGTGTTGTACATGAGAACATCTATGATTGAAAGCCCTTCTATGAAATCATCCCCAGGCTGGGGATACGGGGTTAATCTGTTTCTGATGAATTCCAGCTGGATCGCTCTTTCTGCGAATTCACCAAGTCTGAAGAGCCCCTTTCCGCCTATCGGATTGACATACTCCTTTGCTTTCAAGGCTTCACAAATGTACAGAGCCCACTGACCCGGATGCTCAATCTCTTGTAGCTCGATACTCATTTCAGAGAAAACCGACAATGGGCATTCAATCCCAAGATAGTCCCGAATATGAACAAGAGCATTCCTGTTCAGTTCCGTAATAGTCATTGACGGGATCGAGAGAATGCTCTCAACAAGCTCAAGGACTTTTTCATAATGGGGTGAGGTAGACCTGTAATGCTCCAATTGCCTGATAATTCTATTCTTCCAGCCTTCATTATGTACTAGTCTTACGTCCTTAATAAGGGCCTTGTAAGAAGGTTTTTCTACCCCTGCCCTTATATACTGCCAATCTTGACTATCTGGCTTTTGTATTCTATTGCGGTTCATCCAGCCTTTTCTGTCATACTCCACTATATCAAAGAGAATGAGCGCATCCGCATAGTGCATTAATGAAAAATAGCCGAGATACGGGAAGAAGTAGGGCTGCATGATCGAAAGTTTCTTACCAGAGAACATATCTTACTCTACTTTATGTCTGATTTGATCAGCATTATCCGATATATCACAAAGGCAGTCCGCGATTCTGCTAATAACCTCTTCGTTGATCACTTGGCCTGTTGGAAAAGATATGACCTGCTCCGACAACCTCTCTGTATTCGGTAGGATGTTGGATGCGCTAGGATAAAGCTCTCTGTAGGGATGCATTCTATGGCATCCTGGATAGAAATACCTTCGAGCAAATATGTTTTCAGCACGAAGTGCCTGGACTGTCATATCTCGACTTAGGCCGAATCTATTTTCATCCATGCGAGCAACCACATATTGCCAGTTCTGTTTGGTCATGCTTGAAGGAGGTTCAATGAGGTTAGCACCCTCAATTTCCGCGAATACTTCTTTGTACAACTCAAAGTTCTGTCTGTTCTTCTCTCTGATCTCTTCGACTGAGTCCAGCATTGCCAACCCCATTGCCGCAGATATTTCGGTCATCTTGCCGTTAATGCCCAGGTAGTCCACCTGATCAAGAACACCGCCAGCAAATCCGAAATTAGACATTAATCTTACTTCTTCGGCAAGGGCTTCATCATTTGTTGCTATCGCTCCTCCTTCAAATGAATGGAAGAATTTCGTTGCATGAAAGCTGAAAATGGAAGCATCACCAAGTTGCGCGTAGGGGATACCATCCACTTCACATCCGAATGCGTGGGCAGCATCGTAGAGCACCTTTACATTACTCTCTGATGCTATCTTGTTTATCTTGCTATAATCACAAGGGTATCCGTAAACATGTACTCCTATTATCCCTTTGGTTCTAGATGAAAGCAGTGTCTTTATCGACGCAGGGTCAACATTCACATCATCATTGCCGACATCTGCGAATACAGGCCTAATCCTCTGCCACTGAAGTGAATGAGGTGTCGCCACAAAAGTGAATGAGGGCAAGATGACCTCATCTTCAAAGCAGAGGGCTCGCTCGGCAAGTTCCAACGCAATTGTGCCATTACATATTGGAATGCAGTACTTCACCTGCAAGAACTCCTCGAGCTTCTCCCTGAATTCTATGACCAGAGGTCCGTTATTGGTCAGCCATCTTGAATTGAAGATTCGATCGAGATAATTGCATAGTGTTTTCTTTTCAGGAAGATTGGGTTTTCCTACATGAAGAGGTTCCCTGAAAGCAGATTCTCCACCCAATATAGCTGGAGTTTTCATGTGTTCCTTTTCAATCAACCGATTTCCATAAGGTAAAAATGATCATTGCTTACAGCGAATCTAGTTGGAAATACTACCTGCTCATTGTGCTTACTAGGATCAAGTCCCGAATTTTCTGTGACTTTGATCTAGCCCTCAACTGAGACTTTTCCAACTTCTTCCATTTCCAGCTCTTCTTCCCATG
>JAFGUP010000199.1 GCA_016938475.1 Sphaerochaetaceae bacterium | reverse complement strand
CAACAACGCTTCCAAGAACAAGACAGCCGCATGGCTCTTCCTCCAGTACTTCACCAGTAAGGACTTCAACCAGTGGGCTTCCACAGTGGGCGACACTGTTGACCCGGCACGCAGATCTGTCTTCGAAAGTCCCGAGTTCAACAAGGTCCTTGAGAAATCAACCGGCTATGCTCAGGCATTCATGGATTCTGTTGACGGTACCTACATCCAGTTCACACCGCAGCCTCACTTCTTTGAGACTACCACTGAATGGGCAGCAGCACTGCAGGATATCGTAGCTGGCAAGTACAGCTCCGTTGAAGAAGGGCTCAATGCTCTGAAAAAGAAAATGGACAAGATCGTATCAGACATCGAACTGTAGAAGTTCCTGATTCACATGCAACCGGGGGATGCTGGAACCGGCATTTCCCCGGATTATTACTGTTTGGTTTCCACAAAGAGATTGATATTCACCGTCGATGGAGAAGATCGCTACAGCGATGCTTCTTGGTAGGTATTGACGTTCGGCTGAGAGAATCCTTTGCAGGAAAACGAGACCTTGAAACGAGTAACGTCTCTTTCGGGACGGATGTACTCATAATTCATCTTAAAGGAGTCCTGTTTTGGATAAAAAGCAATCTGTTCAGGGTAAGCGAAAGGGAGGAGATGATTATCTCACTTCACTTACCCAGGTGCACTGGAGCGTGAAAGCTCGGCCATATTTCATCATGGCACCTGCACTACTCATCACTATCGGCATACTGTACCCATTCGGGACCGCCATCTTCTACACCTTTACCAACTACTCATTCAAGATGCCCACCTGGAAGTTCATCGGTTTCGACAACTGGGTGAACATGTTTACCGATATTGATTTCTGGTATTCTCTGGGTGTCTCACTCTCCTACGCAGCGGCTACTACGATTCCTCAGATGCTTATCGGTCTGGGTATCGCACTGTTACTGAGTAGAGAGAACTGGTTCACGCGGATTCTGAAGGTCGTGCTCGTATTTCCTCTCATGATTGCTCCGGTCATCGCGACGCTGATCTGGCAGCTCATGACAAACACCTCCGTAGGTATCCTCGAGAAGTTCCTCAACCTGTTCGGTGTCTACGGTTTCCCCTGGGCGGCTTCCTCAAAGACTGCGCTCTTCACCGCCGCACTTATAGACACCTGGGTATATGCACCCTTTGTCATCGTGCTTGTCTCGGCAGGGATTCAGTCACTGCCCAAGAGCCCGTTCGAAGCTGCGAAGGTCGACGGCGGCTCAGCCTGGTTCACCTTCAAGACACTGACACTTCCGATGCTGAAACCCTTCCTCTACATCGCTCTGATATTCCGTCTCATGGCGGCTCTTCAGGAGTTCGCGATTATCTTCGCACTCACCAAGGGCGGCCCCGGAAACACCCTGATGAACCTTTCCATCCGCGGCTATACAACAGGCTTCCAGTTCATGAAGTTCGGACAGTCCCTCACCTACGTACTGGTGCTGTGGCTGATCATCTACGTAATCAGTCAGAAACTCGTCGGCAAATACCTTCTCACCCAGAAGCAGGCTGCCGGAACTGACAGCTAAGGAGAAATGATATGAATGCACATAGACTGCATGTGGCAGGAAAAGTCGGGAGAAATCTCCTTCTTGTTCTGTGGACATTGTTCGCCCTGTTTCCGATCTTCTGGATGGTGCTGATCACGTTTAAGAGTGACTCTCAGATGTTCAACACAACCTTCTGGTTTAACCCTACGTTTGAGAACTACGAAGCGGTTCTGTTCAAGACGGACTATTTTAAAGCCTTCCTCGATAATATTATAGTGAGTGCGGGGGCGGTTCTCGTATCTGTGGTGGTAGGGGTACCAGCCGCCTACGCCCTCGCACGTTTTGATTTCAAGAAGAAAGAAGACCTGGCCTTCACGATCCTTTCTTTCAAGTTCGCTCCTGAGATACTGGTTATTCTCCCTCTATTCATGATCTATCAGAAAATCGGGGTCTACGACTCCTATTTCGGTCTTATCTGGGTGTATCAGCTCATCACGATGCCCCTTCTTATCTGGGTTGTGAGAGGCTATTTCGAAGATGTGTCTGTCGAGATAGAACAGGCGGCGAAACTTGACGGCTACAGATGGTGGGAAATCTTCCTGAAGATCCTCCTCCCTCTCATCAAACCGGGACTGGTCTCTTCCGCCCTGCTTGCCTTTATCTTCGCATGGAACAGTTTTACGTTCCCCCTGCTGCTCACAAGTTTCAATGTGGAGACCGTAACCGTCGCTTCACTGAAATATATCGCATCCGACACCGTCCACTACGGACAGATGGCTGTTGCCGCAACTGTTGCCGCGCTGCCTGAAGTTATCCTTGCTCTGATCATCCAGAAGCATCTGGTCCGTGGTCTGAGTTTCGGTGCGGTGAAAGGTTAATAAAGGAGATCCCCGTGGCAGATATACAATTAGAGAACCTTACGAAGACGTACAAGGATGTCACTGCTCTCAATAATGTGACCCTTTCCGTGCACGACAAGGAATTCCTTGTCCTGTTCGGACCCGCCGGTGCGGGAAAGACGACCATGCTGAAGATGATCGCAGGACTTGAAATCCCCGATGACGGGCTGATCAAGATCAATGATGAGATCGT
>JAFGUP010000198.1 GCA_016938475.1 Sphaerochaetaceae bacterium | reverse complement strand
TATCTGCATCTTGGTCCTGTATATCTTGCCATGTTTCCTTATACTCCTTGATTAGACTCTTCGTGTCTTTCTCGGGCGACAACCGTTGTGAGGAATCGGGGTGACGTCGCGAATACTTCTGACCTTGAGTCCAAGCCCGCCAAGGGTTCTGATTGCAGACTCACGTCCGACACCAGGTCCTTTCACGAACACATTCACTTCTCTAAGACCGTAGTCCATAGCCTTTTTTGCTGCAGTCTCGGCTGCAGTCTGAGCAGCATAGGGAGTCGACTTCTTCGCACCTCGGAACCCAAGTCCTCCGGCGGAAGCCCAGGAAACGGCATTACCATTCAGGTCAGTCACCGTCACGATGGTATTGTTGAATGTCGCCTGAATGTAGACATTGCCCTCATATACTGTCTTCTTGACTTTGCGTTTTGCTTTAGCCACAATCAGTTCTCCTTATTTCTTCTTACCGGCAACGGTCTTCTTCTTACCTTTACGGGTACGAGCGTTTGTCTTGGTTCTCTGACCGCGCACGGGAAGACCCCTTCTATGACGGAGACCTCTGTTACAGCCGATATCCATCAGTCTCTTGATGTTCAGTGCGACTTCGGTTCTCAGACGACCTTCAACCTTGTACTCGTTCTCAATGAGCTTTCTCAGGTCATTCACATCCTCACTCGAGAGGTTGTTCATCTTCTCATCGGGGTTGATGTTGCCCTTTTCGCAGATCTCCAGAGCAGAGGTTCTGCCGATTCCGTAAATATAGGTTAATGCGATCTTCACCGATTTGTTCGGTAAATCAACACCTGCAATTCTCGCCATTCACTGGCCTCCTCAATTATCTCTGTCTCTGCTTGTGCTTCGGGTTCTCGCATACGATACGCACGACCCCGGCACGTCTGATGACTTTGCATTTGTCACACATCGGTTTGACGCTAGCTCTCACTTTCATCTCTTTATCTCCTATAAGTTCCTGCTTCTGATACGCCCTTTGCTTGTCAGTCCATCGTGGTGGTGCATCTTCATGATCCCTTCGATCTGACTCATGGTATCGAGGTCAACCCCGACCATGATGATCAGTGACGTTCCTCCGAGGAGCATAGCCACGGAAGACGGGAAAGCGAAGAACTTCTGCACCAGCGTCGGGATCAGAGCGATGAAGGCAAGGAACATCGATCCCGGAAGGACGATACGGTTGAGAACTTTGGTGAGGTATTCCTCGAGTCTCTCGGTACGTACGCCGGGAACGGATCCGCCGTTCTCTCTGATCTGACGTGCCATCTCGATGGGGTTGAGAGACACCTGGGTGTAAAAGAATGCGAAAGCAATGATCAGCAGGGTGTAGATAATCAGATAGGGTGCTCCCTGAGGATCAAGAAAATTCGCAACTGCCTGCAGCCATCTTACCTCAGGTCCCAGACTTGATGCAATCTGTAGTGGGAACGAGAGAAGTGCTGAAGCAAAAATGACTGGGATAACTCCGGAGGGGTTAATCTTGAAAGGGATGTATGAGCTCTGTGAGCCGTACATCTTCCTTCCAACAACACGCTTCGCGTACTGTACCGGAATCTTCCTCTGTCCTCGCTGTTCGAATACAACCAGGGCCACAACCACAGCGAACATTGCCAGCACGACAATGACGACTACAGGGTTGAGTATGCCTGACTGTACACTTCTGAAAAGAGTGATGAGTGCATCGGGAACACGAGCCACGATACCTGCAAAGATCAGCAGGCTTATCCCATTCCCTACTCCCCTGGCCGTGATCTGATCACCGATCCAGATGAGGAACATCGTACCTGTCGTGACCGACAGCATCGCGATGAAGGTAAACGGAACAATTCCCATGGTCATCACATCGGGAATGGAGTT
>JAFGUP010000197.1 GCA_016938475.1 Sphaerochaetaceae bacterium | reverse complement strand
TGCCTCGATCTTGAAGACTCTCAGAGTCTCCATCAATCTCTGGCCTGCCTCCCGGGTGGCTTCATCCACCTCGGTCGAGTGGTTGGGATATGAGTCAAGCAGCTGTGGCGAAGGATAGGTATACCCGATCTTCGATCTGGACAGGAGGACACTGGGGCCTTCTCTGACAAGCCCACCGACTCCGCTGACGTAGTCTATATCATCGTTTTCAGGAGATACTGAGATCTCTCCAGGTACGACCGGCCCCTCTCTATCGCTACCATCTGTGTGTTCAGCCATCAGGAGCATTGTGTCTTCAGAACCTTCTTCCTTCTCACCAGGCATCAGGGAAGGCGAATCTGAAATTGAAGCTTCCTGTGAAATCGGGAGAGGGCGGACTTGAGTAGGAACCGTAAAGTCTCTGGTAACATTCTCCTGTTCAAGCTTTTCCCTGAGTGAGCTGAGTGTACTCTTTCTGCTGACGGTGACAGGCTCCTGCACATTCTCACCATCATCCTCTGTCTGTATTGAAAGATCTGTAAGGACCAATGAAGTATCAGGCAGCTCGTTCACCTTACCCACGTATACGCCCTGCCCCTTGTGGACACCTACCGTAGGCAGGTCAGGAACTTCACCAACAGAGGGGAAATGGAGTTTTGAATTCTGTCGCTCAGTGCCTGAGGAACCGGTTACAGCTGTTGCCTCTGCTCCATTGCGGGCTTCGGATGGCTTCACCTTCCTGTTCTCCTGTGTGCGAGCCTTTTTCACACGCCCCCTTCGCTCTTTCTGTGGCTTCTTTCTGCCCTCGCCCTCTTCAGTAGGAACGGGGATCTCAGTGTCCACGGTGGAATCGTTACCCTCCCCCTGTCCTTTCACCTTAGACCTCTTCGCTGTCCTGCTGTGTGTCCCTGAAGGGATTCGAACGGAAATATACAGCAGGACAAATGCAATGAGACCTTCCAGGCCGAGAGCCAGATACACGAGTACCCGTGCAATCAGGGGATTCGTGCTGAGCTCTGATATGATTGCTCCGGGAGTCGAGTATCCTGCATTCAGGCGAAACAGGACGAAAAGAGTATAATACACTACGAACAGGAACGGAATGATCCACCACAGGCGCATTGCTCGCTGAAAAAGGAGGAACAGCAGTGATGAAAGGAGAAAAATTGCTGGAATGAGGTATATCTGATAAGCAGGTGGGACAGGGGCGAACTGAGTGTAGGGAACGAGCAGAGAGAAGTACGAGAGAATCTGTGATGAGAAGGGAAGCAGTTCGACCCATGAAGGCGGACCGAGTATGATCAGTACAGCCAACGCCGAGACAGATACACACAGAAGAGCCAATAATCGCGCCAGGAACCTCTTTGCTCTCACAGCCACCTCTCCTCTATCAAGATCGGGCAAACAGAAGCAGGAGCGTGGATGCACACACCAGATATATACTGAAATACCACAGCTTCGCTTTCTCTATCACCCATAGTAACATCTTCAGCGAGAAAAATCCCACTATCATAGCAGAAATCGACCCGATGGCCAGTACAAGGGGGCTCACTGAGGCCACCTCGCCGGAAGAAGAAACCAACGTGAGCACAAGAGCACCGAGAATCGCCGGTATCGACAGCAGAAAGGAAAACGTACCTGCTTCTGTTCTGGCCAGACCTGCAGCATGGCTGGCAGTGATGGTGACTCCTGACCTACTGATGCCCGCAAGCGTACCGAAACCCTGAGCTGCACCCACGATCAGGGCCTGTGAGACCCTCATTTCGTAAACTGTTCCTCTTTTCTTCTCTACCGGCTTATACAACAGCAGTACTGCTGTCATATACATCAGAATCGCCACCTGAGATACACTCTCCTTTTCAGGAAGGATTTCTCTCAGCACAAGAGCGACTGCTATAGTCGCACAAGTCGCCAGAAACAGGTTGAGGAGTATACGGAGGTGCCCGTAATCATCCTGGTTTGCTCGTCCTATGAGAAAGGTAATGAGAGCACGGGCGATGTTCCACACATAGGAGCGGTAGAAGAACAGGACAACGATAAGTGTCGCAACATGCAGCGTCACATCAAAGAGCAGAGGAACCTGTGGCATGTCGAACAGATGACGGGCGAGAACAAGATGCCCGCTGCTCGAAACAGGTAGAAATTCTGTCAGTCCCTGAACAATTCCAAGAAATACCGATTCAAAAACAGTGAGAGAGTCTATCATAGTGGGCTTTCTTCCCCTTTCTTTTTCATAGTAACGAGCGTCCTCTGTGCATCAAGAAACGGGACCTTCACATCATGAAGCTGATACTGGTACTGTCCGATACTGCCTCGTGTCTCACTGCTCTTATGCACCCCCAGCGCCTCGAGTTCCCTGTCAACCGATACAGACTTCCCCTTATAGGCACAGATATAGCCGTCACCCTTAACGATTCTGTCAAGAAAGCTGAATATGTCTGCAAGTGAGGATACAGCACGGAAGGTCACCAGGTGATAGCCCGAAGCCACATCCTTCAAGTCTTTATGATAAACCTTCACACGGTCCTGGAGGTTACAGGCAGCCACAGCATTCAGCAGAAAACCGGCCTTCCTGGACGAACGTTCGATCAGGTCGAAATGAACCGTATCGAACAGGATAGCCAGCGGAAGAGCGGGAAAACCTCCCCCGCTACCGACATCAGCACACCTTGGACGTTCACCTCCTTCTCGAATGATCTGCTTCAGGATATACGATGGAGCAAGAGAATCGAGGAAATGTTTGATGATGAGCTCCTCCCCTCTATCACTAACAAGGTGGTACAGATCATTGAACAGCTCAATTTCATCATAGAGGCGCTCAAACTGACGGCGCTGAGCATCAGAGAGGGAGAGACCAAGCAGATCGGTACCCTCTACCAGGAGTTCGAACAGCTCATCCCGCTTCATATGCTATTTCCTTTCGCCTCTGGTGAGAACCACCATAAGGATTGCCATATCTGAGTTTCTGACACCGCTGATCCTGCCGGCCTGACCGAGGTTCTTCGGTCTGATCGCCTTGAATTTCTCACGTGCTTCAGCACTGAGCCCCTCGATCCTGTCGTAATCGAACTGATCAGGAATCTCGATCTTCTCCATCTTCACGTGTCGCTCTACCTGCCTTTCCTGCCGCTGAATATACCCGCTGTACTTCACATCAAGTTCCACCTGATACGTGATAACGGGTTCTACATCCTTGAGAGCAGGAATCTCAGGAACAAGATCCTCTATGGAGATATCTACCTGCTTCAGATAGTCCGACCCCTTCTTACCGGCTATCCGTGTGGACTCAAGCAGCGACTTTACCATATCGATCTTCTCGATCTTATGCATCAGTCGTTCCATTTTCTGTTCACTCTGAAGACCGATCTCGAATCCGTAGGGAGTGAGACGCTGATCGGCACTGTCATGACGCAGGTTAAGCCGGTACTCTGCCCGGCTGGTGAACATCCTATAGGGCTCATTCGTCCCTTTAGTCACCAGATCATCTATGAGTACCCCGGTGTAGGCTTCACTGCGTGAGAGAACAAGAGGCAACTCATTCTCGAGTGATCGCACTGCGTTTATCCCCGCGATGAGTCCCTGACAGGCAGCCTCTTCATATCCGCTGGTACCGTTCGTCTGACCTGCAATGAACAGGTGTTTCATGTGTTTGCTCTCAAGAGAAGGGTACAAATCAGTGGGATCGCAGAAATCATACTCCACCGCATACGCAGGTCGCATGATCTGTGCTTCCTCAAGTCCCGGAATACTGTGGATATATTCCACCTGTACATCTTCGGGAAGAGACGAACTCATACCGTTCAGATAGTATTCTTCGGTCCCGACACCTTCGGGTTCCACGAATATCTGGTGACGGTCTCTGTCGGGGAAACGAACGACCTTGTCCTCGATGCTCGGGCAATAGCGGGGACCTTTCCCCACGATTGTGCCCGAATAGAGAGGAGAGCGATGCATGTTCCTCTGGATAATCTCATGGGTTTTCTCGTTGGTGAAGACGATATAACAGGGAAGTGATGGACGATTGACCTGATCGGTATCGAAGCTGAATGGCATCATCACATCATCTCCATCCTGCCTCTCCATCTTCGAAAAGTCCATCGTGGACTTTCTCACACGTGCAGGGGTCCCCGTCTTGAGTCGTGCGACCCTGAACCCTTTTGCTCTCAGTGCAGTACCAAGGCCGACAGCAGCCGGCTCCCCCAGACGCCCCGAAGAGGCTACATACTCTCCGATAAAGATCTTCCCTTCCATGAAGGTGCCGGTGGTTAGAACGATTCGTTCAGCACTGATTCGATGACCTCTTTCGGTAACAACTTCCCGTGCCACACCAGTTTTTGGGTCTGAAAGGATATCAATGACAGTGTCCTGAAAGATTGAAAGATATCCCTCAGCTTCCAGAGTCTCCTTGGCCAGGCGATGATAGGTGAACTTGTCAGCCTGCGCCCGTGGAGCCTGTACTGCAGGACCGCGCCTGCGGTTGAGTACTCGGAACTGGATCATTGAAGCATCGATCAGATGACCCATCTCGCCTCCGAGTGCATCCACTTCCCGAACGATATTCCCCTTTGCCAGTCCTCCGATGGCAGGATTACAGCTGAGTCGTCCGATGGCATCAAGGTTCTGGGTAACCATCAGCGTCTTTTTCCCGAGACGACTCGCCGCCAGTGCAGCTTCTATACCTGCATGACCGGCCCCGACTACTAGTACATCATATTCCATATCTTATTTTCCTACACAGAATCCACTGAATATCGTCTCAAGGATGTCACCGCTGGTCACTTCCCCGGTGAGATTCCCGATCGCTTCGAGCCCTTCGTGAACCTCCACAGCGACCACATCCAGCGGCTGCCCTTCGGCTGCTCCAGAACGAGCTCTGGTGAGTGCCTCTTTCGCCCGTCTCAGCTCCTGTACCTGACGTCTCGATTCTATTATGATATCATCCGAACCACCGAACGATACACCCCTTCGAACTCTGGCAAGGATCTCCTGTTCAAGACGGGAGAAGCCTGCGCCGGTTATCGCACTGAGAGCAACTACATCCTCGGGGATACTTCTTGAAGCCTTATCACTTTTGTTATACACGACGATACATCGTTCATCCTCGATGATATCGAGATGATCACTGAGTTGAACCTCTGCCTCGTCAGCATCGACAAGGAGAACGATCACATGAGCGTTGTCGAGAAGATAGCGGCTTCTTCGCACCCCCTCCATCTCGATCTGATCAGAGGAATGTCTCAGCCCTGCAGTATCGAACAACAGCGTAGGAATCCCCCCGATGACGGTCTGTCCTTCTATGAAATCCCGGGTGGTTCCATGCGTGTCACTTACAATGGAGCGTTCGCTTTTCATAAGAAGATTGAATAGTGTCGACTTTCCCGCGTTCGTGGGACCTGCGAGTACGATCTTTACGCCATCGCGGTATATTCTGCCGACCCGGTAGGTGTCGATCAGGGAATCTATATCGTTCAGAGCTGAAAGAAGGAGGGTGTCGGGAAACTGAACCTCATCAGAAAAATCATCCTCGGCATAATCAAGCTGCACCTCTATAGAGCTCATCGCCTCGATGATGCGGCGCTTGATCTTATCGATATGGGAAAACAGTGCACCTTCGAGTCGGTTCAGGGCAAGAGCATGAGCGTGACGAGAGTGGGAATGAACGATTTCCATGACAGCTTCACTGCGTGTGAGATCAATTTTCCCATGAGAAAAGGCCCGGTAGGTGAACTCTCCAGCCTCTGCCTTTCTCATGCCGATCGAGTCCAGCAGGTCAAGGATCATCTCGATACCGAACACGCTTCCATGACAGGAGATCTCAATACTCTCCTCTCCCGTGTAGCCCCTATTCTCTTTGAACACACTAAGAAGTACTTCGTCGATATCCTGACCGTTCTCCACACTTCTCAGGAAACCGTGGATCAGGGTGTGAGTCGAGGCTGCAAGTAGGGCCTCAGGGCGTGAGAAGACGGCGGAAAGGGCAGCAATACACCCCGAACCGCTGATACGTATCACAGCCAGTGCACTCGGAGCAAGAGGGGTTGCCAGAGCATATATCATGTCATCATTGTTGTAGAGGTTCATTCGCATGTCAGGTAAGTATAATTAAACGAGCGGCAGAGTGTCCATATAACGATTCTTTACATGAATGAAACTACGCGCTATATTCTGTTCATGAACATGGAAATGACACGCAAGCGGGGCGAGATGTACAGATCGATACGATCGTGGTTGGATGAAAGAGGGTACCTTGAGGTATTCACACCGTCCCTTTCCACCCATCTGATTCCCGAACACTCGATAGCCAATTTCTCCACACGCTACCTGAGTGAGTTCCGCCCATCAAAGGAACTCTACCTCATTCCCAGCCCTGAAGTGTTCATGAAACAGATTATCAGAGAATATCAGCACAGTATCTACCAGATATCGACATGTTTCAGAAATAATGAGCAGATAGGAGACCACCACAACCCCGAATTCACGATGCTTGAATATTATACGGTGGGTGCTGACGATGAGGACTCTATTGCCATCACAGAAGAACTGCTCAGAGAGACGAGTCTTCCGGGGACCGGTGAACATGCCCTTCCACCCTTCCGTCGCATGAGTGTTGCCGAGGCCTGTAAACGGTATGCCGGAGTTGATCTGATGAAGACACAGCGTGTGGGTGAATTGAGGCAGGCCGCGCTGAAACTGGGTCTTACCCTCCCCCCCTCACCTGAGACCTGGGAAGAGACCTTTCATCGCATCTTTCTCACGTTCGTCGAACCCAACCTTCCTCAGGACAAGCCCCTGGTTCTCACCGACTATCCTTCGCAGATCGATACTCTGGCAAAGAAGGTTCCCGGAAACCCCTTCCGCAGGCGCTGGGAGATGTACATCTCCGGTGTCGAAATTGCAAACTGCTACGATGAGGAACTAGAAGGGAATACAGTGCGGGCCTTTTACGAGAAAGAGTATGCCATCCTCTGTGAACAAAGGGGAAAAGACGGTACCGTTATTCCTGACATCGACTATTCATTCGCAGAGCTGTTCGATGGACACTTTCCACAGACATCTGGCGTGGCAATGGGGCTCGACAGGCTTCTGATGGTCCAGACAGGGGCCACCTCCTTGAGGGATTTGATTTTATTCAGAGTATCTGATATGATGAAATACTACTATTAACATACACTGAATCTAGATACATAATGAGGTAACACATGATTAAAGCAGGTCAGATAGAAAAGGGAACTGCGCTTCTTATCAAAGGGCAGCCCTTCATCTGCGTGGAAAGAGAGTTCGTGAATCCGGGGAAAGGTTCGGCCTTTGTCCGTCTGAAATTGAAAAGTCCCTCTACCGGGCAGGTTCTGAGAGAGACGATGAAGACTCAGGACAATGCTGAAGAGATCACCGTCGAGGACGTGGATCTGCAGTACCTGTACAACGACGGTGAAAACTTCCATATGATGCACACTGACACCTATGAACAGATCGAAGTTCCCATGAGCTCTTTTCCCGATTACCAGTTCTTTATGAAAGACGGGGAGACATACCGTGTGAAGACATGGGATCATCAGGTGCTTGAGATCGTGATCCCGCCGAAAGTCCTGTTCGAAGTTGCAGAGGCTGAAGAGGCCGTGAAGGGAGATACAGTCACCGGAGCCACGAAGAACGTCATCACCGAGACAGGATTGTCTGTCAGAGTCCCGATCTTCATCAAACAGGGAGAGAAGATCCTTGTGAGCACCGAGACAAAAGAATACCTTGAACGGGTCAACAAGTAGACTCACCTGCTACTCAAAGAAAAGGACGCCTTGCACGGGCGTCTTTTTCTCTGTCCTTTCACACGGATCAGGGGTCAGTATAGAGGACTTTTTTCCCTTCCACCGTGACGAACAGGTGCTGACCGCTTTCCTGTTCTCCTCGATAATAGGGTACTCCTATGGGCACCTTACCCCCGCCGTGGGGAAGGTCAATGGCAACAACCGGCATCGCGAGGCCGCTGAGGCGTTCTCTCAGCTTCTGTTCGAGGCGTATCGCCTCTGACAGAGGAAGCCGAAGATGCCCTGTCCCGCTCACCATATCTCCGTTGAACAGATAATAGGGTTTCACTCTGATGGCAACAAGCTGGTTGCACAGGTCACTCAACACCTGTGCATCATCATTAACCCCTCTGAGCAGAACGCTCTGGTTCATCGCAGGGAACCCGTTATCGACGAATCTGGCAACAGCCTGAGTACTCTCTTCCGTGATCTCTCGAGGGTGGTTGAACTGAGTCATGAGATACATGGGAGCCGTTGAGTGCTTCTTGAGTATACGAATCAGATTGTCTGTCACCCTCATCGGATAGGTCACCACAGCACGAGTACAGATTCTGAGGATGATATCTCGCCTTTTCTCTCTGATTCGTGCAATAAGAGAATCGAGAGCACTGTCACTGAGCGTAAGGGGATCTCCACCGGTGATCAGGAGTTCTTTCACCTGTGGGTGCGCTTCCAGGTATCGAACACTTGCAGACACCTGATCTTCACTGATACGGGCTTTCTCCCTCCCTGTGAGTCTGCGGCGGAAACAGTGGCGACAGTAACTGGTACAGGTATCGGTGACAACGAGGGCTGCACGTGAGTGATAGCGATGCACGAGACCAGGGTGAGGCGAGTAGCGGTACTCCATCTGGGGA
>JAFGUP010000196.1 GCA_016938475.1 Sphaerochaetaceae bacterium | reverse complement strand
GAAGGTACGACAGCCTATTTCCTTTTCCAAGATCATTACCTATATCATTCTTGCTGTCATTTCGATCGTTCTGATCGTCGGTATCATTGTTCCATCTCTCGGTTCGTCAGCACGTAATGCGTCTATCGCCTTCGGTTCCTATGATGGCGAGGATATCGTGTTTACGCCGGGCAATTATTTCTACCGTCAGTATCAGGCTCAGGCTCAGCAGTCTACTGGTAGTGATGATACGGCTGCCTACCAGATCTGGAATGGTGCGTATCAGAGTACAGTCTTCCACACAGCGATGACGCAGATGGCTGAAGATGCAGGGATCGTCATAGCAGAAGAGACTCTTAAACGCCAGATCATCGAAAGCGGTGCTTATGATAAGGATGGCAAATTCGACAATGCAACCTATGAGAGTGCGTCAGTAGAGAGTAAAAACGCTCTGAAGAAGCAGGTGGAGGATCTTATCCCGACCCGCATGATTCTTTCGGACATGCAGTATGCACTTGATCCCAGCGGTGAGCTGGACTATATCCGCTCTCTTGGTGAGAATGCCAAGGCTTTCGAATATGTCGTGTTCGATGCATCGCTCTATCCCGATGAGCTTGCCCGTGAGTTCGCCATGAACAATCCCAGCGAATTCACGATGATCGATATCTCCATCATCTCAGTCGCCTCTGAGCAGGAGGCTCTTGATATCAAGTCCTCGCTTGCTGATGATAAGATGACCTTTGCAGAAGCTGCTTCTCAGTATTCACAGGATTCGCTCGCTCAGAATGGAGGGAAGGCTGGAGTCTTCCACCTCCATGAGATCAAGAGCAACTTCGCTGTTGAAGAGGAAGTGAACGAACTGTTCTCGACTGCTGAAGGGGAGGTGTCCCGTCCATTCGAAACTCCCGGCGGATATGCACTCTACCGTGTCGAACAGAAGCCTTTCCCGGCTGAGCTCACCGATTCTGATGTTCTCGATAATGTACGTGCCTACATCCAGACGAACTCACCCGACATTACCAGTTCGTATGTAAAGAGTGTCGGTGAACAGTTTCTCGCAGACCTTTCAGGCGGCCGATCCTTTGAGGAAGCAGGCAAAGCTCTTAACCTTGAACCCGTCTCCGTCGGACTCACTCCTGTAGATGTCAACTCATCCTCCTTCCTCATGGGATTCAGATACACCGATCAGGGTGGGTACCTTGCTTCCCTGAGCACTGACGTAGATGCGATGAGAAGCCTGTATGCTCTCGAGACCGGTGAAGTGAGTGATCTTATAGATACTGAGGGTTCCTACATCATCGCGACTGTGAGTGATAGTGCTTCCCTGGATGAATCGACCAATCAATACATAGGCATGCTCTATGACTACCTGAAAGAGCAGCAGGTGCAGCAGGAACTGATCAGTTCGATCTTCTCCTCTGACTCGTTCGAGGACAACTTCATGAGTACCTATATTTCCGAGATTATGCAGGTCGGTACGAACTGATTTTCTTATAAGACTACCTGCAGCAACGAATCATTCACACATAAACGGGGAGGCTCAGCCTCCCTTTTTATT
>JAFGUP010000195.1 GCA_016938475.1 Sphaerochaetaceae bacterium | reverse complement strand
TCGAAGATGATCTGTCCGCTCTCCACCTTTCTCAGCCCGTTGATAGCCTCGGCCAGTTCCTTCTGGCCATTGCCCGAGACGCCGGCGAGTCCGACAATTTCTCCCTTACAGACGTACAGGGAAAGGTCATCAAGAGCAAGAAATCCGCGGTCGCTTTTCACATTCAGATTCTTGAGCTGAAGCATCGGACCCATCGTACACGCTGGAGCATCGTTCTGGGGCAGACGAACTTCGTGACCGGTCATGAGTGCTGCTATATCATGGGACGAGTGATCGATGGTGTTTCCCTGAAAGACGATTCGTCCATGTCTGAGGATCGCTACCTTGCTTGAAAGGTCTTTAACTTCCTGAAGTTTATGGCTGATGAAGATAATGGAGAGCTCACTGCTCATCCGTCTTAAAAGGAGGATCAGCTCGTCAGTCTCCTGGGGAGTCAGAGCGCTGGTCGGTTCATCAAGGATCAGGAACCGGGCTCCCAGGCACAGGGTCTTCACCAGCTCAACCCTCTGTTGTTCTCCGACCGATAACTGCCATATATAGGCATCGGGGTCTACCTGCAGATTATAGTGTTTGGAAACTTCCTCGATCCGCTCTCTCACCATGGCAAGGTTCAGTTTCAAGGGGTTCCATGCCTGTTTGTACCCCAGAGCGATATTCTCTGTTACCGTCATGTTCGGTACCAGCATATACTGCTGATGGACCATGCCGATTCCGTAGGCAAACGCATCGTTGGGATTTCGGAAGTGTACTCTCTCATCATTGATGAAGATCGATCCTTCATCGGGATGGTACAGTCCCATGAGTATGTTCATGAGAGTCGTCTTTCCTGCTCCGTTCTCTCCAACGAGGGCTACTATCTCGCCCTTCTTGACCTCTAGAGAAATGGCATCACAGGCAAGTACTCCCGGAAATCGTTTCGTGATGTTCTCTATTCTCAGAGAATGGATGTCTTTCATGTTCGGTTCCATAGATAATCTCCATGAGCGATCTCAGGATTCAAAAAAATATCCTGCACGAGGCATGCACTCCATGCAGGATATCGATATACAGTACAGGTGTGATCCTTAGTTATAGGTCACGCTCTGCCAGTCGGAAACGCTGGGATGTCCTGCCCGGCCTCTGAAGTTCTCGAGAGCTTTTTCGACTTCAGCAGCGATAGCATCGGTGATCATGCTCTTGTTCGTATCATTGTACTCGAAGATGAACCCGGAGTTGTTGAAGTTCATAGGAACGTTCATACCGCCGAGAGTTCCTTCTGAGACAAGGTCAACCATGTCATTGATGACAGCAGCGTAGTTGTAGCTTGAAGCTGCGATGACTTTATACTCTTCGGGGATAGCGAGCTGGGCCAGATCCTGACCGAGCCACCAGATCTCTTCATTGGGGAAGTCTGCGACTGCTCGCAGAGCACCGAGAGCCTGCTGGCTGCTTCCTGTGAGGACGTCAGCACCGGCTTTGATCTGAGACTGAGCAAGTTCTGCTGCCTTGACGTTGTCGCCGAAACTACCTGTATGTGCGACAATGACGTTGGCTGCGGGGTTTACTTCCTTGACACCAAGGACGAATCCACGGTTGTAACGTGCAGCGTCTCCACCGTCGACTGGACCTACAAGACCGATCGTGTTGTTCTTGGTGATCATACCTGCTATGAGACCATTGAGGTAACCGGTTTCTTCACTCTGGGGCATGTAGGTGAATACGTTGTCCCCGACGACTTCAGCACTTGTACCGAAGGCAAAGGAGATTTCAGGATATTCTTCAGCCATTTCAGTGATCAGGTTCTTGTACTGAGCACCGTGGCCGATGATGATATCGTAACCGAGTCCGGCATACTGAAGGACGGCCGACCCTGCATCAACAGGTTTCATCTTCTCTGAATACGCATACTCTATCTCACCAGGACGCTGAGACTGCGCCAGCTTGATACCATCGTGCATTGCCTGACCCCAACCCTTGTCATCAACAGTGTTCTCGATGATCAGTGCGATCTTGATAGCCCCACTTTCTGTCTCTTCTGCTTCCTGTCCACCCTGAGCGAATACAGCAGTGGCAATCAGTGCGATGAGTAGTACTGTCGTGAGTATTCTCTTCATCTTTTCTCTCCTTATAGTGCACCCGAAGCAAAGGTTTCCTTCCTTCGAGTGGATATGAAATACGATAGCCGGTCTGTTGAAACAGTACTCAACAAGCCATGATACGCGGTTCCTGCCGGTGCTCTCCGATATCTGTATTCTGGATAGATAGATGCCGAATTATGCAACAAGCTTTCCTGTTATTATATCCCAAACGCAACAGAGCGCAACAAAAAAATGAAATATTTATCGATTCCAGGTTTCTCAGGTGGTGGAGAAATTCAGTTCCAGTGAAGGCTTCGAGGGGGTGTGCTGTCTTAAAGCGACTCCCGCAGACCTGAGCATCGCCTTGCTTGCCTTGACGATATCTGTGTCTGCGTACTTGTCTCTCAGATAGACCACTTCTCTGATGCCCGACTGTATGATCGCCTTAGCACACTCATTGCAGGGAAACAGATCGACGTAGATCGAGCAGTCCGTCAGGTCACGGGATATACTGTTCAGGATCGCATTGAGCTCTGCATGACAGACATAGGGGTACTTCGTATCAAGAAAGTCGCCTTCCCGTTCCCAGGGGAACTCATCATCGGCAACGCCGATAGGGAAACCGTTGTACCCGACTCCGACGATCTTTTTCGTAGGACTTACGATACAGGCACCTACCTGTGTATTGGGGTCCTTCGATCTCTGTGCCGAAAGGAGTGCAACTCCCATGAAGTAATCATCCCAGCTTATATAGCTCTGCCGTTTCACTCTTTGTTCTCCTGTGGTGTGTTCGATAGTGTACTCGTACTGTGTAAGAATTCGAGGATCTGTCTCATCAGCTCTTCCCGTATGGAAGGGTACATCAGAAGAATATGTCGTGTATGAGTTGCATCCATTGATGTCGTGATCCGTTCCTTGCGCGTCGAGGAGATCCTGGAAAGAATCAGCTCCTGATTCCTGAAGTGAATAGTCTCGTCACGAGTGTCGTGGATGGAGAGGATTGGCACGGTGATATTCCCCAGAGACCTTCTGATCCTTTTCAGCGCACCGAGAAATGAGAGGCCTGCCCTCGGGAACTGACCTTTGTATCCTATCCAGTTCTCATCTCCATCATTAGGCTCCTCTTTTCCGTGAAAGACAGATGCAGAAAGAGTTGTCATGAACAGCGCGAAGGTGCGGGCAAAGTAGCTTAGCGGGTTCATGATGAAGCCCTCTCTGAGGTTGTTGAGGTAGATGGGAGCTGCTATGGTCACGATCCCGTCGGGAGCATAGTCGGTCTGAGAGAATTCCTGTGCGAGGTCGAGGGTCATTGCCCCCCCCATGCTGGTTCCGATGACAAAGAGGCGGGGATAGTGGTTTCTTTTTTCGAGGTAGTACTCTCTGAGATACCCGTACCACTGTGCATAGGTGGTATGCGCAAGGTCTTTGACATCGGTGCCGAAGCCTGGAAGAAGGGGGACAAACACGTCATATCCAGCTTCATGAGCTATTCTGGAAGCTTCTTCGTATGAGTATGGTGTGCTGGGGAACCCATGGACCATGATGATTGCACTTTCCATCACCTCATCATGTTCAAGAATGATGGGAAGACAGCGTGCATCGAAGACGTCATCTACGTTGGGTGTGATAGGCACTGTAGCAGTGTCCCTATAGCCTATCAGGGTGATATTCCACACGAGCCACAGGATAATCAGAAGAGATATACTTAAGAAAACCATGTCAGTAGCATAGACTATCATATCGATTGAGACAAGAAAAAACACAGGCAGTCATGAAAGGCTGCCTGTGTATAGATTTGTATGGTGTATTAGCCGAGGAACTGAAGCGCAGGGCGCACTCCGTTGACCAATTCTTCCATGTAGGGAACGACCGCAAGGAGTACACCGGCTGCGACTGCGGACCCGAGAACACCTGCAACGTTCGGCCCCATGGCGTGCATGAGAAGGAAGTTCTGAGGATTCGCTTCCTGGCCTACCTTTGAAGAGACACGTGCTGCCATGGGAACGGCTGAGACTCCGGCTGACCCGATGAGCGGGTTGACCGGATGGTGTTTGTCAAGAACGTTCATCAGTTTCGCGATCAGTACTCCGGTCGCGGTGCCCAGTGCGAAGGCAATCAGGCCGAGGGCGAGAATACCCAGAGTGTTGAGATTGAGGAACTTCTCAGCTTCCATCTTCGAACCGACCGAGAGGCCGAGGAAGATGGTCACAATGTTCATCAGTGCATTCTGCATGGTGTCGCTCAGGCGGTTTACAACTCCACACTCTTTTGCAAGGTTACCAAACATCAGTGCTCCGACAAGGGGAGTGGCTGAGGGAAGGAGGATGGCACAGACCGTGAGAACCGAGATCGGGAAGATGATCTTCTCGAGCTTTGAAACGGGTCTGAGCTGTTCCATCTTTATCAGTCTCTCATGCTTGGTCGTCAGGGCACGCATGATGGGGGGCTGGATGATGGGAACCAGAGCCATGTAGGAATATGCCGCAACTGCGATCGACCCGAGAAGATCGGGCGCGAGTCGGCTCGTCACATAGATGGCAGTAGGTCCATCAGCTCCTCCGATGATACCGATCGAGCCGGCAGCATGAAGGTCGAAGTTAATTCCCGGTATGAACGACAGGAGCAGAGCTCCGATGAGCGCTGCGAAGATACCAACCTGTGCTGCAGCACCGAGAAGGAGAGTCTTCGGGTTTGCGATGAGAGGACCGAAGTCGGTCATCGCACCGACTCCCATGAATATGAGAATCGGGAACAACCCTGTCTCGATACCCATGTCATACAGGAGTTTTATGAATCCTTCACCGCCATGAGTACTTGTCGGGTCAATACCTGCGATATAGGCAAACGGTATATTCGCAAGGATACAGCCGAATCCGATAGTAACAAGAAGGAGTGGTTCGAATCCTTTTGCAATGGCTAGATAAAGGAGGACGAAACCGACGATGATCATCAGTGCGTTTCCCCATCCTCCGGCTGCCAGGAATCCTACCAGTCCAGTGGTTGCCCACAATTGTCCAAAAGCTTCACCGATCATTCAGGTAACTCCTTTACTCGATGATAGCGAGTACGTCGTCGGCCATCAGCTGATCGCCCTGCTTAACGAGTATCTGTTTTACAACACCTTTGACGGGTGCGAAGATCTCATTCGCCATCTTCATAGCTTCCATGACAAGAAGGACGCTGTTCTCTTCAACCTGGTCTCCTTCCTTCACATCGATGCGAAGGACAAGGCCGGGCATCGGAGCTCTCACTTCAGTCTCAGCTCCGCCAGCTGCAGCGGGAGCTGCTGCCTGAGGGGCAGCCGTAGCAGCGGTGACAGGGGCAGAAGCAGGAGCGCTTCCGGCAAGAACGACGAGAACTTCATCGGCCTGCAGCTGATCGCCCTGTTTCACCCGTATCTCCTTGACGATACCATCTTCAGGAGCGAAGATCTCATTCTCCATCTTCATCGCTTCCATGACGAGTAGGACATCGTCCTTTTTCACGCTGTCACCGACGGCGATGTTGAGGCGAAGGATCAGGCCGGGCATCGGTGCCTTGACCAGCACTTCGGCTCCACCTGCTGCAGCCGGTGCTGCAGGAGCCGGTGCTGCCGTGATACCGTCTGCGACATTGATGCTATAGGAGACACCATTGACAATCGCAGTATCACCCTTGAGCTGAACAGCAAAGGGTGCGTTGTTGACGGTGACGGTGAACTCGGAGTTGTTTCCGCTGGCTGCAGCGGGAGCTGGTGGTGCAGGTTTCTCCTGGCTCTTCAGTCTCACACCATTCACCTTGGCATTCCCTGTGAGGTAGAGGATTCCCTTTTCCTTACAGGCTGCTGCGATGAAGATGTTCTCTTCGGTCTCTTCGAGATTCTCTTTCTTGAGCATCTCGATAGCGGCGTTTCGTCCCTTCTTCGGATCTTTGTCGTTGATGTCGACTGCTTTTTCCGTGGTAGGTTCAAGGCCCAGCTGTTCCTGTGCTATTTTAACGATATCTGCATCAGGAGCGACGGGAGTCTTTCCGAAGTAGCCGAGGACCATTTTCCCATATCCTTCTGCGATCTTCTTCCACGGGCCGAACATGACATTGTTGAATGCCTGCTGGAAATAGAACTGGCTGACAGGGGTGACACTAGTTGCATATCCGCCCTTCTCGACAACTTCTGCCATGGCGTGGGTGATGGGAATGTACTTGTCCATCAGGTTGTTGTCTCTGAGCATCTGAGTGTTTGCCGTGAGAGCTCCACCGGGAAGGGGGCTGAATGGGATGACGGGGTTGACTTCGGTCGCTTCGGGGGGAAGGAAGTAGTCACTCATACACTCACTGAAGACCTTTTCAGCCTCTCGCACCTTTTCGATATCGATGTCTAGAGTGTAGTTTGTGCCTCTGAGGGCATGCCACATGGTGATGAGGTCGGGCTGACAGGTTCCGCCAGAAACGGGAACGAGAGAAAGGTCGATCTGTGAAGCTCCGGCTTCAAGCGCACTCATGTACTGCTGAATGGAGACACCTGCTGTCTCGTGTGAGTGGAATACTATGTTCATGTCCTTACCGAGAAGCTTTCGTGCTCTCTTGATTGTCTCATAGACGATCTTGGGAGTTGATGTTCCGCTCGCGTCCTTGAAACATACGCTGTCATAAGGAATCTCTGCATCGAGAATGTTCTTGAGAACGCCTTCGTAGAAATCAGGATCGTGAGCGCCGCTCGCCCCGGGGGGAAGAGCCATCATGGTGACACACACTTCGTGTCTGAGGCCCGCCTCATGGATTGACCGTCCACTGTCTATCAGGTTGTTGACATCGTTAAGGGCATCGAAGTTGCGGATCGTGGAGATACCGTGCTTTTTAAACATCTTCGCATGGAGGTCGATGATGTCGCGGGGCTGTGAGTCAAGACCTACGACGTTGATACCTCTGGCAAGGGTCTGAAGGTCCGCATCGGGACCGGCGACCTTTCGAAACTCATCCATCATGTCGAATGCATCTTCATTGGTATAGAAGTAGAGGGACTGGAACCGTGCTCCGCCGCCCGCTTCGAAATGGTTGATACCAGCTTCCTTGGCAGCTGCAACTGCCGGCATGAAGTCTTTTGTGAAAACCCGTGCTCCGAATACTGACTGAAAGCCGTCACGGAATGCTGTACACATGAAATTAACTTTTTTCATCATCTCTCCTTAGTCTCTAGCGTCTTGATCGTGCGACAGCCGCAGCGATGGCGGCGGCGATTTCGTTGCCTTGTGCCTTGCCTGAAGAGGGGGCGGGTGCCTTGCGGGCAGGGGCAACAGAAATCTTTTCGGGGAAGTATCGTGTGATGATACCTGACATGAATTTCGTGGTAAATACCAGCAAAGTGAGGAATAGGAAGACTGTTCCCATTCCAATCACCAGCAGTATCAACCCGTTGTTGACCTGCTCCATCAGCAGCTCTCTGGGTAACTGATTCAACATGAATACGGCTCCTTAAGATGTTTTCCTTAGGAGTATGCGACACACACTCAGCCTACTATAGACTGGATAGCAAGGCTTTTCAAGGTGACATAGACAGGAAAAGGGGAAAGAAACAAGACTTCTGTACTTGTGTTTCACCCTGTGCTCTGTGTAGATTGTTTTCTATGGTGATAACAGCACGCTGCACACACAAGATCGCTCTGGTTGACAGCTCAGGAGTGGATGTCTCTCACTTTCTCATCAAGGAACTGCTTACACAGGGGATCAGTTCCCGAACCGTTGAGGATGGGTTTCTCAGTACTGATGAACCCATTGACTCCACAGTCCTGTTCATCCGTATGAGGGAGTTTTCCCGTGCTTCTCTTCAGCGGCTTCTTCATGAGATCCCCGAACTGGCCGGCATTCTGGCCGTCTACCCCTCCTCAGTGCGGACATATCAGGTTCTGAAAGATACAGCGACGGCTCGCAGTGAGCGGGTTGCGATGGTGGGAGCTCTCTTTTTCGAAGAGAAGGGAGGTCATGAAGGGCATCGCATCTGCAGCGAAGTGGGTATTCCCTATATCGGGGCGGGTTCACTCGAAGTGTTGAGCGGGGATATCAAGTCCCTCGAGATCTCCTCTCTGGTGCGCCTGGTCTCAGGGTAGAGCAGGTAAGATACAGAGGGTGGAGATGTGCTATCCTCTTTTTACAGTAAAAGGCTGTGACTGTTTCGTAACAATCCTGTCTTTGAGGTGTTGGACCTGTATGGAGTTCTCCTGTCACGTTTTCCCGTGAACAGGTGTGTCCATCGTGTCTTGTGAGTGTCATACAGAGCCTGCGTGAAAGGCAGAAGGAGAGATTCGAACTATGAAAGATTCACATACAGAACATCTTCTATGGGAAGATTCACACGAGAAGAAGGTCTATCAGGGGCCGATCTTCGATATAAAAGAAGTGCAGCGGATATCTGCGGATAACAAGCAGGCACGGTTCGTCATCGTCGAAGCTCCCAAATGGGTCACGATGATTCCCTGGTATATCGCAGATAACGGTGTTGCTCATTTCAAGATGGTCAGACAGTTCCGACACGGGTCGGGGAAGATCACCATCGAGTTTCCCGCCGGCACGGTGGATGAGGATGAGAATGTGCTCCTCGCGGGGCTGAGAGAACTGAAGGAGGAGACCGGTTGCGTCCCTGCACAGGAACCTGTGCTGATCGGGAGTGTCTCCCCTAACCCGGCATTCATGAATAACCGGGTCTGGTTCTATGCCGTAGAAGGTCTCGAGTGTGTCGGCGAGCAGAGTCTTGATGAACATGAATATGTTGATATCCTCGATATTCCGGTACGAGAAGTACTCGATTCGATGGGTACCGGTGAATATGATAACGGTATCATGATGATAGCTCAGGCATTCTTTCTCAGGTATGCCGCACAGAAGGGAGGTATTCTGTGAAAAAAATCGTTCTGACTCTTTCTATTGTAGGTATAATCATGTTTCTGACATCCTGTTATTCGTCTGCCCTGACAGAACGGTACCGGACTGTCAGTGTAACGGGCACAGCGACTATGGAAGTGGCCCCCGATACCGTCTCGATGGATATCCGTATCTCACGCACAGCCGAAGAGACCAGGGACGCTCAGCTGGAAGTGAACCGGGCAGTGGCTGCTCTTGTCGATATCCTGAGAGCTCATTCTGTGGAGGCTGATGATATCATCACTACACGATATGAGTTCTCTCCCGAGTATGAGTACGTGGACAATCAGAGGAAACTGGTTGGTCAGAGGGTCAGTCAGTCTCTTGTCTTCTCGCTCTCGGGAATCGATGAAGATCCGCTCATGTTTCCTTCTCTCCTTGATGAGATCGGCAGCGTGAGCAATATCACCCTTTCTTCCATGAGGTATACGCGGGAGGATATCAGTTCCTTCCGT
>JAFGUP010000194.1 GCA_016938475.1 Sphaerochaetaceae bacterium | reverse complement strand
GACGAACTTCAACAAGACGAAGTCGCCTGCTCTGCAGGGTTGTCCTCAGAAACGTGGGGTATGTACAAGAGTTATGACTGTCACCCCAAAGAAGCCGAACTCCGCATTGAGAAAGGTCGCCAGGGTCAGACTTTCAAACGGTATTGAAGTTACCGCGTATATCCCCGGTATCGGTCACAACCTTCAGGAACACTCAGTTGTTCTGATGAGGGGTGGAAGAGTCAAAGACCTTCCCGGTGTTCGTTATCACATCGTTCGTGGTGCCAAGGATACCCTTGGTGTCTCTGATAGAAAGAGAAGCCGCTCCAAGTACGGTACGAAGAAGCCAAAGGCTTAAGGGGATAGGAACATGGCAAGAAGAAATGTGGCTCCGGTCAGGGAGATCCTGCCCGATGCAGTGTACAACAGTGTAATGGTCGAGAAATTCATCCGCAGGATGATGATCGACGGAAAGAAATCTATCAGTTCCAAGATCGTCTATGATGCACTCAAGATCATTGAGAGCAAGGGCGGCGATGAGAAACCCCTCGATGTCTTCCTGAAGGCTCTCGAGAGTGTGAAGCCTGCTGTGGAAGTGAAAAGCCGCCGTGTCGGTGGTTCAACCTACCAGGTTCCTGTAGAGATCAAAGAGAACCGCAGAGAAGCTCTGGCAATGAGATGGCTCATCGGTGCTGCCCGTTCACGTAACGGTAAGAGCATGAGTGAGAAACTCGCTGCAGAGATCTCGGATGCAGTATCCGGTACCGGTAGTGCGTTCAAGAAGAAGGAAGATACCCACAGAATGGCAGAAGCCAACAAGGCCTTCTCTTCAAGCAACCGCTAGAGATACGGTATTCATCTGCAAAACGTCCAGTGAACTCCCAGACGGGATGTTCGGTGGACGTTTTTTATGTATATATATCTTATTCCTAAAGACAGTATGGCAACTTTCATATAAAAAGGATGAAAGGTGTGTTACCTCCC
Organism: Sphaerochaetaceae bacterium; assembly: GCA_016938475.1. Classification (GTDB taxonomy): domain Bacteria; phylum Spirochaetota; class Spirochaetia; order Sphaerochaetales; family Sphaerochaetaceae; genus SABI01. Next base: position 2,312 of record JAFGUP010000194.1, on the reverse strand, counting down.
CACCATCTAGGGTATTATAGAGGTGGTTTGCAAGACTAGAATAGAATGAGGTGTGAGAAGATGGCTCATATAGCAGTGATCGGAACAGGATACGTAGGACTCGTCTCGGGTGCGCTTCTGAGTGATTTCGGACACACCGTAATCTGTGTAGATATCGATGAGAACAAGATTGAATCTCTGAAGAGCGGAAAGATTCCTATCTTCGAACCTGGGCTTGAATCCATTGTTCTCAATAATGTGTACTACAAGCGACTTTCTTTTACGACGGATATGGCAGAGGCGATTGCAGATTCACAGGTAGTGTTTATTGCTGTTGGCACTCCACCAGCTGACGATGGCAGTGCTGACTTGAAGTATGTTCTGTCTGCTGCCTCTTCCATTGCTCAGCACATGGATGATTACAAAGTCATTGTCGACAAGTCCACTGTTCCTGTGGGTACCGGGCAGAAGGTGAAGGCTGTCATCAAGGATACTCTTTCCGCTCGTGGTCTTGATATACCCTTCGATGTTGTCTCAAATCCCGAGTTTTTACGTGAAGGATCTGCCGTTCAGGATTTTACACATCCTGATAGGGTAGTCATTGGCGCTGAAAGCAAGAGGGCGATTTCTGTCATGAAGGATGTCTACAGAGTTCTTTTTCTCAATGAGACCCCCTTTGTAGAGACCGATATCGAAACTGCTGAGATGATCAAGTATGCGGCAAATGCGTTCCTTGCAATGAAAATCACCTTCATAAATGAACTTGCAAACGTCTGTGAGCGGCTGGATGCGGATGTGCAGAAAGTCGCAAAGGCTATGGGGCAGGATGGACGAATTTCTCCAAAGTTTCTCCATGCAGGTCCGGGATATGGCGGCAGCTGTTTCCCGAAGGACACAAAAGCCCTCAGCCAGATAGCACATGCGGCTGGCGCTCCGATGCGTCTGATGGATGCGACTGTAGAGGCCAATGAGTATCAAAAATATCATATGGTTGAAAAAATAACCTCAGTGCTCTCATCAGATCTGAAAGGAAAGAAAATCGCTATCCTCGGAGTCACCTTCAAACCGAACACTGATGATATGAGAGAAGCTCCTTCCCTTGTGATACTCCCTGAATTAGTCAAACGCGGTGCAGTCCTTGCGATTTCAGATCCACAGGGTCTGAAAGAAGGGTCCTGGCGCTTCAAAGAGATCGAAGACTCGATCACCTGGTGTGAAGACCCCTATGAGGCGATTCAAGAAAGCGATGCCACAGTCATCCTTACTGAGTGGAATCAGTTCAGGACATTGGACTTTACACGATTTGAGGATATCAAAGCAGGGAAAGTCCTTTTTGATCTGAGGAACATCTTCAACAAGGAACATGTTGAGTCGCTGGGATTCACCTATACCGGGGTCGGCGTATGAGTGTGATACTTGTCACCGGAGGAGCCGGATTCATCGGTTCCCATGTATGTGAGGCTCTTCTTGAGCAGGGAAACTCCGTCATCTCCGTGGATAACTATAATGATTTCTATGACCCTGAACTGAAACGTAACAACACAGAGATCATCAGACATACAGCAGAGGACTCGGCAGGAAGCTTCTGGGATGAAGAGGGGGATATTCGTGATGAAGAGTTCTTAGATGACCTCTTTACCAGATACACTCCCGATGCAGTGATCCATCTTGCAGCGTATGCGGGTGTGAGACCTTCGATCGAGAATCCTGAACTCTACATGGATGTCAACCTTATGGGGACCACAAGTCTTCTCGAGATGATGAAGATCCATGGAGTGAGACGGCATGTCTTTGCCTCCTCCTCTTCCGTATATGGGAATAATACGAAGGTTCCTTTCAGTGAGAGCGATCCGGTAGATAGAGCAATTTCTCCCTATGCAGCCACGAAGAAAGCCGGTGAAGTGCTCTGCCATACTTATTACCATCTCTACGGAATCAACACAGCATGCCTGAGATTCTTCACCGTCTATGGTCCCCGTCAGCGGCCTGACCTTGCCATCAGTAAGTTCATGCGCCTCATGGGGGGGGATGAACCGATTCCCTTCTTCGGAGACGGCACAAGTGAGCGGGACTACACCTACATCGATGACATCGTTCAGGGAGTGCTCAGTGTACTTGACTGGACCGAAAGCAAAGAGTCCCGATTTGATATCTTCAACCTTGGGAATTCCTCTCCCGTCTCTCTTTCCTTCCTTGTCGAATCAATCGAACGGGTAGTAGGGAAGAAAGCAATACTTGACAGGTATCCACTTCCTCCCGGGGACGTGAACAGGACGTTTGCTGATATCTCGCATGCAGTCGATATACTGGGGTATGAACCTGCTACATCCCTG
>JAFGUP010000193.1 GCA_016938475.1 Sphaerochaetaceae bacterium | reverse complement strand
AGGTAGTCCTGGTAGAATATCGGTAGGGTGGACCCGAAGATGCCTCCCACGAGTGCGAGGCCCAACGATGCAAGTCCCCAGTAGATAAGCAGGCTTCTGGTGATCTTCTTCAGGGATTTCGATTCAGTCATATTCTTCTCCGCTGTGTATCCTTCTCAAGGATGTGGTGTACGTCCGATCGTGTCAGGCAGATGCCTCTTCCTCTGCTTTCACGATACCGATGATGCTCTCACTGCACTGCTTACATGGGTAGATATATGTAGCCTCCTGACTGCATAGAACCCGGCAGGCCTTCAGTATACGCCACGGGCATCAGGATGCGCAACAAAAATGGATGTTCGAGGAGTGGTGTGTAAAGGCGTGCGCGCACCTTGCCGATTCCTGACTCGTGTAGTATACTTGCCCAAAGACGTTGATTTACGGGTTTTCCCCTGATTGCAGGCGTCTATAAAGAACGTGCTAAAACGGAGGATTTACACCAGATGCCATCATCCGCTTACACAGAGAACTCACTCATTGTCCTGCCCGTACACTCGAGAAGGGATCCGCTACGTGCAGACTGCAGAAAAACTTCATGAAGGAGACCACAAGACATGACCAATAGGACCAGCTATCAGTTCACATCAGAGAGCGTAGGGGAGGGGCATCCAGACAAGGTCTGCGACATCATCTCCGATGCGGTCCTCGATGAGGCACTCAGGCAGGACCCGGAATCCCGTGTAGCCTGTGAGTGTTTCGCTTCGACCGGAATGGTCCTGGTCGGAGGCGAGGTCACTACAAGCGGCTATATCGATATCATCAGGATTGCGAAAGAGGTGCTGAAAGATATCGGGTATGACAACCACGAGTACGGAATAGACCATAATTCCTTTTCAGTCCTATCGGCGATCAAGCCGCAGTCTCAGGATATCAGCAGTGCGGTGACAGCCGATAGCTCCCTCAACAAAAAACAGGGAGCCGGCGATCAGGGCATCATGTTCGGCTATGCCTGCAGGGAGACCCCCGAGCTCATGCCTGCTGCAATACAGTTCTCCCACCAGATCATGCGAAGAGCGGCAGAGGTTCGCAAGAAGGGGATCCTTGACTTCCTGAGACCTGATGCGAAGTGTCAGGTGACCGTGGAATACCGTAACGGTAAGGTCGATCATATCTCCACCGTTGTTCTTTCTCACCAGCATCATGACGGGATTCCTCAGCGGACCATCGAAGAGGGGCTTATTGAGGAGGTCATCAGGAAAAGCGGTATTCAGGCGGGACTCTTAGGTGAAGGAACACGATACCTTATCAATCCATCGGGCCGCTTCGTGACAGGAGGCCCCGAGGGGGATGCGGGGCTCACCGGGAGAAAGATCATCGTCGATACCTACGGCGGTGCAGCCCCTCACGGAGGCGGTGCCTTCTCAGGAAAGGATCCTTCCAAGGTGGACAGGTCCGGAGCCTACATGGCCAGGTATGTGGCAAAGAACCTCGTCGCTGCCGGTATCGCAGACAGATGCCAGGTCCAGGTGGCCTATGCGATCGGGATTGCCGAGCCGGTATCCCTCTTCATCGACACGTTCGGTACCTCAACAGTTGAGGAGCCTGTTCTTGAGAGCCTTGTTCGAAACCTGTTCGACCTGACCCCAGAGGGTATCATCAGAAAACTGGACCTGAAGAGGCCGATATACCGTGACACCGCCGTGTACGGACACTTCGGAAGGGATGAGTTTCCCTGGGAGAGGACCGATATGGCAGGGACCCTGAAGGACAGATGCTCTGCACTGAGCTGATAAGACATCAGAAAGGGTGAAGAGCCGATGGCTGTTTCCCCTGCTGTGAGATCCTTCTCTGCCTTGGATGAGAACCCTCCGGTAGGCGACAGCCGTTCTCGATTCTTACGGGCAAATCAGTCAGACCTTCACTCCCATGAGTGAACAGGTGCGTGTTCGGCTTGCTATGGATCATATCATCGTCGCTGCCATGGCGATGATGAGTTAGGACAACGTTGCAAAAATCACTCACACTTCGGGACCCATGAACGGTGAAAGGTTTAGCGGACCGTCCGGGTGACCGGGAGCGAACGTCTTTCTCGTCCTGTGTATATGGCGAAAAAGGACCGAATACAGTCCCCTTTCATCACCTGTTCCACCCCGCTGCTGATCGTGACTTGCGTACAACGCGATTATTACCTATCATCGATATATGAAAATAACGATAGAGAATGCACTCACCTTCGGAGGTCTGACCGAAGGGAAGCTCGTAGCCGGGTTCAGGGGAATCCACAATATCATAGAATCGGTGACCGTCCTTGAAGTGGCCGATCCCTATTCCAAAGCCTGGAACTTGCCGAATCAGCTGCATGTGACTGCTCTCTATGCAATTCGTGATGACCTCGAGACGCAGCTCGCTGTTATCAGGAGCCTGAAAGAAGCCGGCTGTTCAGGGATAGTGCTCTGCCACCTCGGTCATTTTATTGAGAATATAGCCAGTGAAGTGATTGATGTGTGCAATGATCTGGCATTTCCTCTGATCGTAGTCCCGAAGACCGTTACCTACATAGAGATTATCGTTCCTATAGTGAACAGGATCCTGGAGATAAGCAACGAAAAGAACCAGTTGGCATTGGAAATACAGGAAACTCTGCTGCAGAAGGTGATACATGAGGAAGGCTTGGGTTCCATCTGCCAATATCTCGGGGAGAAGTTGAATGCATCGATCGTGATCATTGACGTGATGGATAAGATCTTAGCAAGCTACGGGTGTGCACCTGACGAAATCGAACAGATCTACGGGGAGTTGCACCAGTGCAGAGAACGGATCCTCACAAACACAACCTATACGATCATACAGCCTGAAAAAGCATACTATGTCTATCCGATACTGAATGAAGAAACGAGATATGGGTATCTGGTGTGTGAGATCAACAGTCTGGACCTGGAATATGTGCTGCTGATGCTGAAACATACCGCAATTGCATGTTCACTTCTGGTAACACATCATGAGCGTCGTTCCCGGATGCAACAGATGTATATCAACGATTTCATCAAGAATCTGGTGGATAGTAATGAGAAAGAATGGGACGAAGTGAAGAGGACAGCATTCAGCCTGCACTGGGATCTCGAACACATCGGCGCTCTGTTGCTGATAGTGACAACAGCGCTTGATCCCTCGAGCCTGCTCATAGATATCAAACATATACTGCTTCAACAGGATATTAGACAGCAGTGTGGCGTTGTGGGAGAACACGTCGTCCTCTTCCTTGATGACACCGCCGATAGAAGAAGGATTGCCGACCTGCTCCTTCAAAGTGTGTTGAAGCATCACCCCAGGCTGAGCCGGGACGATATCGCCGTGAGTGTTAGCAGCCAGATACACGAACCGGAGAATATCCCGGAGGTCTATAAGGTGGCTGTTGATACCTTGATCCTTGGCAAAAGGTTCCTGCCACAACAGCAGATCTATGACTGCGACACTCTAGCGTTTCTCCCCTCTCTGTATGAAAACGCCGAAGCAGAAAATTTCCAGAACATAGCCCGACGAATTCTACAGCCGATTCTCGAATACGATCTTGAGCATAACCACGAACTGATGAACACTCTGGATGCACTGCTTTTAAACGATCATGCGATGCAGGGGATAGCTGACAGTCTGCATATACACCGCAACACGCTCCAGTACCGCAGGAAAAAGATCATAGAACTTCTGGGAGAGGACCCCTTCGCCGGTTTACACCGAATCAACTATATCCTTGCCGTTTTCACTATCAAGTTCTGATTCAGTGTACAATCTTTGGTCATTTGCACAATATTTGCCCCATGTTTTTTCGGAATCGAATAATGACTCCACCGATGATCATCACCTATAATTCATTATCTTATACAGGTTTGACGGAGGGTTATTCCATGACTAGAAAGCCAGAAGTGGTAGTGAACGATTATGCCACCAGCCGGGTACCAGCTGACCAGAAAAAGAGTGATTGGGATGTGGCTATCGTCACAGCGGGTTTCTGTATTGCCATGTCAGGTCTTTTCACAGGATCGGCTATGGCCGCCGGATTGACATTCCAACAGGCGCTGATAGCTGCGATCCTGGGGAATACGATCCTTACCATTTACGGGACCTTTCTGGGGATAGCGGGTGCAAAGGAGGGAGTTTCCACATCTATGCTGGCACGGCACAGTTTCGGCCGACAGGGATCGAAACTGGTAAGCCTTGTTCTAGCCCTGACCATGCTTGGTTGGTTTTCCGTGCAGGTAGGGTTTTTCGGAACTACGATACACGCGATGTTTCCTTCCGGCGGGTTTCTGACAAACGCGAAGGTCTCAGGTTTCTGGGGAGGAATCCTGATGCTGCTTACGGCCTACTATGGATATAAGGGGCTGAGCCTGTTGAGCAAGATCGTCATTCCTCTGATCTTCGTTACTTCGATCATCGGGATCGCAGCGGCAGTGAATCAGAGTGGAGGCTGGAGTGCATTGAGCATCATCGTCCCCGAGTCACGCATCCTGAATTTCCCGTATTTTGTACATACTCCTGACTTCGGACGGTAAAAACCACAAGATAATCCCATAACTATTTTCTATTATT
>JAFGUP010000003.1 GCA_016938475.1 Sphaerochaetaceae bacterium | reverse complement strand
AGAGCAGCTGCAGCTTTTCCTGCGATTCTGTCATGCAGGTAATGGTCTGAGGGAACGAACTGAGGATGAGTAACGAGAAAGTGTTCAAGGGAGAACAGAGGATGAAGCCACTTACCGCTCGCTTCAAACACGACATGCCCACATCGGGAGATCATCTGAACAGAGGTGTGTTCAGGTAGAACATGTTTCACGAGAGAAAACTGTTCATCAGCATTCATCTGAATTCTCCTGCGATACCGATGCCTCCTATGATACCGTCCGAGAGGGTATCGTACCCGATGAACAGATGGAGGGGAAGGTCTTTGAGCCCGATAAAACCGAGAAGGCTCTTCACCTGGACCCCTGCACTCACCTCAGGGACAGGATCACTCTCCTGCCACCACAACAACTGGGCAAAGGCTCCCAGTGAAGAGTTCTTGAAGATAAGCAACTCTCCTATCGTAGGCCGGAAGGCCTGAGGGTTCCATTCTGCCTGTAAGGAGAGTACGGCAAGATAGTCTGTCCCGTTCGGTGCACTCCCTGAGTGTCCCTGATCGAGGAGAGCCCTTTCCGGCGTGTAATAGCCGTCACGTATGAAGTAGGGCACATCTCCTCCCCCGTCAAGGGCGAAACGAACTGTTGATGCGGGACGAAGGGTCACATCGGCACAGAGGGGGAAACGGGCGCTGATATCTGCATGGAGGAACTGACGGGAGAAGGTGTCCCACAATTGATAGGAAACAGTAGCATCAAGATCCCACTCACGTCGGTAGGCAAGAGCTGCAGTTCCCTCTGCAAGCACTTCGGTAAAGGAGAAGGAGGAGTCGAGGTTCCCTTCGACAGACACGCCCTCCTGTATCGTAAGAGTGCGCGAAAGTGCGAGCTGATGAACCCTGACCCTTCCTGCCATATAGTGAGACCAGGACCCGTCGTCCTGCGCAGACGCAAGATAGGTTCCCTGAAGCATCACCGATGAGAGAGGAAGATACCATGCTTCGACCACCACTTCAGGATACAGATCGTTATCGGTATAGGGCTGCCAGGCAGCTCCCGCAAGGACAGAGAGCTCAGCACCAGGAGCTCTGAAAGTGTAGCGGAGACCGGCAAGAATTTCCTGACGCAGTGAACTGCTGCCATCGATACCCTCAGGAAAGTTCTTCACACCTGTGAAAATCAGGTGCGAGAAGCCTGATAGCTGAGGGAGACGGAAGTACATGTACTGATCAAGCACCTGCTCATGAGTATCCTGGAAACGGCTTTCAGATCGCGTATCGAATTCATTATCTTCAGAGGCAAAGGGAAGTAACTTCTCACGAATCGCCATCGATGAGGTGTATCCGTTGCGTGACAATTCATCCACCTTATCAAAATCCATGAAAGAAAAATCTTCAACGTCGCATCTGATCCATAGAGCCTGAGGATTCTCGAGGAGAGAAGAAACGCCCTGGCGCCGTTTGGCGGCATCCATCGATACGTTCAGAAGACTGAGAGGGTTGTTAAGACTGATCCCCTTTCCTTCGTAGAACGTGGTTGACACTATCACTGTATCACTGAACCGAGTGGCTATCTCGACAGGAACGATGTTCGTTGTTCCTCCGTCTAACAGGAGGTGTCCTCTGAACTCAACGGGAGGGAAGTACACCGGCAGAGCGAAGGAAGCAGCAAGGACTGTCCGCACGTCTCCTTCAGCGATAAGCACCTGTCTTTTCGTCCTTACATCCTCGGTTATGACTATGATCGGTATCTCAAGCTGTTCAAGTTCAGGCGTCTCGCTCAGGTAGGAGAAGATGAAATCGATAAAGGCCAATGGGTCAATCAGCCCGCCTTCAAACGGATAGGTCATTGCGAACAGTGTTCCCGGGTCGATATTCTTAACGATATCGTAGATCTGGTCACTGTTCAGGCCTGCCGCGTAGAGAATCCCGACGATTGAACCCATTGAGTTGGTGACCAGGTAGTCCGGGGTGATTCCGAGCTCCTCGAATGCCTTGATGACTCCGATATGGGCAAAAGCACGTGCCGATCCACCTGAAAGGAGCAGGCCCACCGGCTCTTCACCCTGACGTGAGGCAGCGATTCTCTGCTCGAACCGTTCGATACCGTATTCGAACGGAACCACCGCATCAAGAAGGTCCGACGAGCTATTGCTGTTCGCTTGAACTGCCGAAAGGTGCACAAGTGAAAAAAGAACAATGAGAGCTGCGATTATGAAGTAGCGCTTCGGTTTCATGTCAGGGCCCTTCCTGTATCAGGTGGATATGCATCCCCATGATACTGGAAGAAGCTCTCCCTTACAATCACAGTCCAGTCAGAATTTGGTCAAGGATATCACAGGCTGTATCGATTTCAGCTGTCGTGATGATAAGAGGTGGGACAAAACGAACGACCCGCTCCCCTGCCCCTACCAGAAGGAGCCCCTTTTCCATCGCATCTGCGATGACCTGGCGGGCAGGCCTGTCAAGCTCAATAGCCAGCATGAGGCCTTTCCCTCTCACCTCGAGGACACATCCGTATCTGGCCTCAAGCTTCTGAAGCCTGCTTTTAAAATACGCGCCCACCTCATTGACATGTGCAAGCAGATCTCCTTCAAGCAGTCGTTTGAGAATGACGTTTGCCGCAGTGGCACTGAGCAGATTGCCACCGAAGGTCGCTGCATGATCGCCGGGTTCAAAGACCTCACAACAGGTGCTCGACGTAACCAGAGCACCGATCGGCACGCCGTTTCCAAGAGCCTTGGCAAGTGTCATCGCATCTGGAGTGACATCAGTGTGCTGCCAGGCAAAGGCTTTTCCGCTTCGCCCCATACCGCACTGAACCTCATCGGCAATGAGCAGTATCCCCATCTCATCACACAGGGACCTCACCTTCCTGAGAAAATCCACATCGATTTCTCTGATCCCCCCTTCACCCTGGATGACCTCAATAAAAACAGCGGCAGTATTCTCGTTCACCGCGCTACTGAGAGCATCAAAATCGTTGAAAGGTGTGTGAAGGATCTTAGGTACCAGAGGCGTAAAATGTTTCTGATACTTCACCTGACCAGTGGCGCTCATTGATCCGTAAGTCCTTCCGTGAAAGGATGATAACATCGTAATAATCTCGTCTTTGACCGGTGAGAACTGCTTTCCCCATTTACGTGCCAGCTTCAGAGCGGCCTCATTCGCTTCCGTCCCGCTGTTACAGAAGAAGACCCTTTCCATGGCACTGAGCTGCTTGAGCTGTGTGGCGGCGAGAACGGCCTGTTCGTTGTAGTACAGATTCGAACAGTGCAGAAGGCCTGCGTCAAGAACTCCCTTTAAAGCGTCGGTGAACTCACTATCCCCATATCCGAGAGAATTAACAGCGATACCTGCCACCATATCAAGGTATTCCTTTCCATCCTGATCTGTCACGGTACATCCGTGGCCACCTTTCAGCACCAGAGGAAACTGGGCATACGTGTTCATGAAGGCCATCTGGCCCTGTTCAATTGTCGTGTTCATAGTATCATCCTCTCTATCGTGTCATCATTGTTCCACACCCGTCATTCGTGAAGATCTCAAGAAGAAGGGAGTGAGGAAGCCGGCCATCAAGGATGTGAACACTCTCCACCCCCTGATTGATCCCATCCATACAGCACTTCGCCTTGGGTATCATACCACCGGCGATCGTCCCGTCCGATATAAAGTTCTCTGCCTGTGTGACCGAAAGGCGACGGATGATTGAATCCGGGTTATCCTTATCCATCAGTATCCCCTCGACATCGGTGAGGAAGACAAGCTTCTGAGCCTTCAGTGCACCGGCAATCGCGCTCGCTGCATAATCGGCATTGATATTGTAGGTATTCCCCTGTGCATCGGTCCCCACCGGTGCGACCACCGGAACAAAATCATGCTGCATCAGAGAGGTCAGGAGTTCAGTGTTCACTTTCACTACCTCACCGACGAAACCGAGATCGATACCTGAAGAGAGCTTTTTTCGACTGACAAGGGTATCACCATCCTTTCCGTTGATACTGACAGCCTGGATTCCGTGATTCTGAAGTGCCTGAACAAGAGCCTTTCCGATCGATCCGCTGAGAACCATCTCTGCTATCTGAGCAGTCTCCTGGTCAGTGATACGGAGTCCGGAGATGAACTTCGATTCCTTGCCCACCTTCTTCAGCTGGTCACTGATCGCATTCCCTCCGCCGTGAACCACGACCGGATTGAACCCTATCCGTTTCATCAGGACGATATCCTGTATGACAGATTCCTTCATATGTTCATCAATCATGGCAGACCCGCCGTACTTGACGACGACCGTACTGCCTGCGAACTTCCTTATATACGGCAGTGCTTCGATGAGCACCTCAGCCTTTTCTATTGCGTGTTGCATCAGCTTCTATAATCTCCATTGATCCTGACATACTCATAACTGAGATCACAGCCCCAGGCATGTGCTTCACTCTGCCCGTCTTCGAGGGTGATAACCAGTGTGATGACAGACTCACTCAGCACCTTTTTCGCCTGCATTTCATCGAATACAATAGGATTACCCCGACTCATCACGAGGATTTCCCCTGCTTCGCTCACATATTTCATCGTAACCGTCTCAGGTGTGAAGGAACCGCCCGAGTACCCCATTGCGCACATCACACGGCCCCAGTTGGCATCCGAGCCGAAGAAGGCAGTCTTGACCAGACTGCTGGTGATCACCGACCTTGCAAGGGTTCTCGCTGCCTCCTTGCTGTGTGCTCCGCTGACCTGAACTTCGATAAACTTGCCCGCACCTTCTCCATCCTTGACGATCAGTTTCGCAAGTTCGGTATGAACGTACAGGAAAGCCTCTTCGAACAGCTCTCGATAAGGGCTGTCTGCATCGATCTTCTCACACCCGCTCATTCCGTTTGCCAGGACGAGTACCGTATCGTTGGTGCTGGTATCTCCATCGACACTGATCATGTTGTAGGTATCGCGGATTGACCCTGATAAAAGGGTTTTAAGGTAGGCACCGTCAACAGCCGCATCAGTGGTGATGAACGAAAGCATTGTCGCCATATCAGGGTGAATCATTCCAGAACCTTTGGCCATACCTCCGATTGATACACTCACTCCGTTGATTGTAACCTCAACGGCCACCTCCTTTGTGAAGGTATCAGTAGTGAGAATAGCTTGAGCACTTTCATGGCCCTTTGCTTTATCAACGCTCAGATGAGCTGTACAGGTATCAAGACCCCGGTAAACGGCATCCATGGGAAGAGGAACACCGATCACTCCGGTAGCGCACACCAGAACCTCATCAGGAGTACATCCAAGCTTTTCTGCGGCATACGCAGCAGTAGAAAGAGAATCTGCCATCCCCTGTTCACCTGTACATGCGTTCGCATTCCCGCTCACCACATGCACCGCACGGACAGTATTTCCCTTCCTGACGATAGCCTCGTCATAGACGACAGGAGCCGCCTTTACGATATTCTGCGTGAACGCGCCTGCTACTTCAGCATCAACATCGCTGACCAGCAGGGTAGTGTCAGCCTTCACCTTCTTGATACCGCTTGCAGTCGATGCGACTTTGAAGCCTCTGGGGGCCATAATTCCTGTGTCTAGCAGTTTCATACACTCTCACCTCACTCATCTCGATACGTTCGGGATCTATGCATTGCATATATATACATCATATTTCCGGATTATGCGTATATTTATACATATTCTACGGGAAATGTTCAAGAGTCACAAGAGAAATATACAAAAATCGCTTCGTCAGACAGGATCGGGGAAAGGAGATAGTCCCACGTTCTCACAGAGGCATAGAAGGAATCAGGTCAAGACCGCTTTTCTCTTCGAACCCGAAGGAGATGTTCATATTCTGGACCGCCTGCCCTGCCGCACCTTTCATGATGTTGTCAATCGCACCGATAACGATGACGCGCCGGGTCCTCTCATCTATGGTGAAGCCGATATCTACGAAGTTGCTACCCCTCACGTGTCGTGTCTCGGGGAAATCACCCGGTTGCCTCACCCGTATGAAGTACTCATCACTGTAGGCTTCCTGATAGGCTGTCCACACATCATCGAGGCTCACTGTATCAGGAACGGACGCATAGATCGTGGCTAGTATTCCCCTGTTCATCGGAACAAGATGGGGGGTGAAGGAAAGCGTGATCTTCTCATGGATACTCAGTTCCTGTTCTATTTCGGGTGTGTGCCGATGATTGGCGACACCATATGCTTTGAACGATTCATTCACTTCAGCGAACAGCGTAGATGTCTGAGCCTTCCTTCCTGCTCCGCTCACTCCGCTTGCGGCATCAATTATAATACTCGAACTGTCGATGAGACGTGCGTTGATAAGTGGACGGATTGAGAGAATGGAGCAGGTGGTATAGCAGCCGGGATTAGCAATCAGTGAAGCACCGGCAATGTATTCCCGATAGATCTCACTCAACCCGTAGACAGCTCTGGGAAGCAGAGCCCTTCCGTGATGACTTGTCCTGTACCACGCTTCATAAGTATCTGCATCATGAAGGCGGAAGTCTGCTCCGAGGTCGATGATACGGGACTTCGATAGTACCTTCTCGGTCACCGCCGATGAGGCCAGTCCGTGAGGCAGTGAGAGAAACAGCACATCGTATTCATCTGCAAGAGCGTCGAGCTCTGGCGCCAGACATACATCATCATGCAGTGAGATGAAGTTGGGATAGACCTGCGAGTAGGGAATCCCTTCATAGCTCCGGGTGGCCGCAGCTACATGCGACACCTGCGGATGATTGATCAGAAGCTTCATCAGCTCCGCTCCCGCATATCCTGTTGCTCCTATCACCGCCGCGCGTATCATAGTGTTCTCCTCTTCATAGAATCGTCTTTTCTTTATGTGTATACATCTTTTTCTCTTTTGTACAGGTATGATGTACCGCTCGACATCCTCTGACTCTGGTTTTTCAGAGCATTTCCACATAATGTTGCAAAAGCAACATACAATACTATTTCCGATATGATACACATCCGCTATACTCGTTGTATGAGAAGAACAGACAGACAGCTGCCATTTGATGCGGCAATGAACGTATTGAAACACGGCTCACACGGTGTCCTATCTATGGCAGTCGAGGAGAACGGCGTCTATGCGATCCCGCTGAACTACGCAGTGGAAGGGATGACGATCTATTTCCATGGTGCACGTGAAGGAACAAAAACAGAAATTGCCAGAAAACACCCCAAGGGTACACTGGTATGCGTCACCAAGGAAGAGGTCCTTGCAGAGCAGTTCACCACACAGTACGAATCTGCGATAGCAGAGGGGCACGTAAGGATTGTCGATGACGAGAGTGAGAGAATCAGGGGATTCAGGGCTCTCATCAATCGATACTCCCCGGAGTATCGTGAAAAGGGTGAACGATACATCGAGCATATGAAAGATAAGACACTGCTGTTTGCGCTGGACATAGAACAGCTGCAGGGAAAGAAACGAAAATAAGGAGTGCACAGAGCATGATCGAGACACACTATTCATTCAATACCACCGATGAAACAACCATTGAAAAGATCGTTGAGAACTTCGGTGTGAGAATCAATAAACTTACCCTTGCAGGGAACCAGAGCGCACCTGTCCATCCGACCTCTGAAGATGCCCACATGATAGTGACTTCAGGAACACTGAGTATCGCACTGGATGCTCAGGAACCACACGATTATCATGAGGGGTCCATCATCGGCATTCCCGCAGGTACTATGATGAGCATTCACAACAACCATGAAACGACTCTCCATGTATTTGTGATCAAACGCCAGTAGATACCCGGTTCTCGTCTGGAGGGAAACGGCTGTCTGTTGTACTGCAGGGTTTGTTCCTCACCTCTGATCAGCTGAGAGGTTTGAAGGGGAACAGACACGGTTTTTCCCCCTTCTCTTAGCCTGATACAGCATTTCATCTGCCAGATTCAGCATATGGTCACTGGTCAGATCCTTGATAGCGATGGTTTCAGAGGAGATAGCTCCGGCCGATACGTGCAGAGTGATACCATGATTCTGCTGCTGAGGCAGCATGACTTCCTTGAGTATAGCCTCTGCCAGCGACACCGTCTTCTCTTCCGAGAGACCGGGACAGGCTACGAGGAACTCATCACCGCCGAACCGTCCCACCAGAGCCCCCGGTCCAGAAAACACTAGGAGTATCTCCTTCAGATGATGGATCGCCCTGTCTCCTGCATCGTGCCCATAAGAATCATTGACCTTCTTGAAATCATCGATATCGAGCATGAACAGAGACAGCCTCCCCTTCCCTTGCCGTATCGTAACAAGGTATTGTTCCATCTCCTCGAAGAGAGTTCTCCTGTTCAGCACTCCGGTAAGCGGGTCGAGACGGGCCATGCGCTGCACTTCCCGGTGGTACCGCTCCTTCTCACTGATATCACGTATACTCAGTAGATACCCGCTCTGGTATCCGCTTATTCCGGAAAGAGGAGTCAGCTGGTTCTCATAATAGTCCTGCCCATCTTGGGTGACAAAGGTTGTAGCGCCTCCCTCCCTGATAGAGTGCTTGATATGATCAAGAAGTTTGGAGGGGAGCACCTGATCGATTTGCCTGCCGATGATATTGGTCCTGCCGAGCATGTTCTCAGCTGAGGAGTTGGCATCAAGCAGATACCCGAGCCTGTCAAACACAAGAATACCGTCACTCATTGCTTCGATGACTACATCACGGGTGACCGGAAGGTAGTTGAGGAACTTGTATTTCAGCAGCGTGTAGCCGATGATGAGGGCACTGAGTCCCATACTTGCTGTTCCATAGTTCACATGACCGTTCGGTGTGAGACCGATGATGTGAATGAAGTTGATCCCCGAAGGAAGAAGCATCCCGATCGATAAGAGTATCACCTGTTTCCAGTAATACCGCTGTTCCTTCCTCATTTTTCGCACAAGTAGAATGATCGAAAAGCTTATCATGCCATGGGTATAGGGAATGAACAGGTAGTAGAACATCGGCCCGTATTCTCGTAGTCTGACCGACGAAACCCGCTCAATTACGTCAACGTCGGTTAGCGACCAGAAGGCATTGGGAACAGGAATGAACCAGATGGTCACAAGGAACATCAGAGACATCAGTGCAATGAAGGTCCATACCGCACGAATGACCTTCTGACCGGTGATGAGCACACTCAGGACGAATAATGCGATGGGAAGCAGGGTGATTCCGATGAACTCGATCCTCATCGCAAGTACTTTCACCCACACGAGGGAACTGGAAAGTTGCAGTGTATAGAAAGAGACCCACACAAGCGAACTGAGGACCAGCCCAGCGAAAGCCTTTCCGGCTGGATAGTGCAGATAGGGAAACACGATGAACAGCAGGATCGCCAGCATGACCTCAGAAACGACAAACAACCAAAAACCGGGAATCCCCATCAGACTACCCCCATGAAATTGATACATATATCGTAAAGGATAGGGCCATTTTTTTCTATAGGAGAATCAGGAAAAACTCTTGCGAACGATGGCGTGTTTTCATGCACGTGGACTATCTGGAGTTCCGTATCCTGTCTTTGAACCAGTTACCGAGGGCCGTTGTTCTACGGGTGAAGGAACTTGGCAGATCCACCTTGAAACCCAGGATGTTCACCTGAGGTTCACGGTCAATGATCGTCGCCATTGCAGTGAGGAGCAATCCTTCGTCACTCTGGTGGACAGACAGAGAGATCTCAAGTTGTTCCTCCTTGACCGCCACGAAGATGCCCATTACCTTCATCGTGTCTAGGTTCTTCACGGTCAGGAATATCTCCTCATCGCTTGTCGTGTAATCATGACGGTACACGTTACCCCCGAAGCGCGAATCTTTCTGATAGGCTATGTATCGGCTGGACGGCGGTACAGAGGAAGATACCGGGTCATCGATCGGGTCCTTCCTGCTATCCTCATCCTCGATATACCACGACTTCTCTATGAGTGTACGTGGCTTGTTCCCTGCACGGTAGGAGATATACTGTATACCCTCCTGAGTTGAGATCGACCTGATAGTATTGTAGATCCTCAGCTGCCTTTCTTCCTGACTCATAGCTTCCATGTAAGGAGGATACTTGATAAAAGAGAGCGACATGACCGTAAAGCTGTTATCGATGGCGAGGGATCTCAGCAGATTCTCCTCGGAGACGGAGTTGGGAACAACCATCTGGGTAAGGTCCTTACGAAACGAATAGCCCTCTATCATATCCTGTTCTCTCAAGGCTTCAGTCTCCTGTGACGAGAGATGAGGAAGCAGCTCCTCCAGTGAAGCGGCAGACAGCAGTGTGCAAGAGAGAAGGATCATGAGGACAACGATACGGATACGGGATAGATACTTCACAACAAACTCCTTTCCGGAAAATTCTTATCAGTATGCATTCTGGTTGATGAAACCGCGAACAAAGGTCAGTATGATGATCTTCAGATCAAGGAGAAAACTCCAGCTTCTGATATAGGCCAGGTCATACTCGATTCTTCCTTCGAGCGAGGTGTCACCCCGGTAGCCGTTCACCTGAGCCCACCCGGTGATACCCGCCTTGACCTTATGGCGCAGCTGATACCCCGGTATCTCAGTAGAGAACTTCTTAACGAGGTGAGGCCTCTCGGGGCGCGGTCCTATAAGAGACATCTCTCCTTTGAGTACATTGAACAGCTGTGGCAGTTCATCAAGCGATGTCATGCGGAGGAATTTCCCTACTGCTGTGATACGGGGATCCCCCTTGCTCGTCCACCTGTCATCCTCGTCCCCGGCAGGACGATCCGTCATCGACCGGAATTTCAACATCATGAACTCTTTTCCATGCATTGTCACACGACGCTGCTTGAACAGGACAGGCCCTCTGCTGGTCAGTTTCACCGCAAGTGCGATAGCAGCAAGGAGGGGCGAGATGAGTATCGTACCTATCAGGGTGATGGCGAACTCGAACAGACGCTTACCGACACGCTGAAAGAATGTCATGGACACATCATTGAGCTGCATGACAGGAACCGAATGGAAGTCAAGAATCCTGGACCCGATCATTGAGAAGGGAAGGTCTGGAAGAATGAACACCCGCTGAATGAGATCGTAGCACTGTGCAATCACTTCACGTTCCACACTCCGATCGTTGGTGGGATAGCCGATCACGATCATGTCAGGGCTGACCTGTTCAATGATTTTCAGCAGTTCCCCTTCCATCTGTGTGCAGGTTTCATTCCCCTTTCCCATAGCGTTACACTGGCCGATGATCCGGATACCGTTCTGCGGATGTTGTGTTGTCTCCTGGATATATCGTTTCAGGTTGTCACCATATCCGACCAGTAGTACCGACTTGGTGAGGATCCCGTTCATCTTCATCCTCGTAAGACGACGGTTGATAGCGACCCGCTCCATAATAAGGAACAGCGATACGATGATGATGAACAAAGCGATAGTCAGTCTACTTACCCTGTCGGCGACAAGGAAGTAGAGTACAACGGTGAGTGCAAGGAAGACCTGTACAGAGCTGAACAGCAGCAGTTGTATCTCAGATTGCCAGGTAATACTGACCGAGGTGTGATACAGTCTATTTTTGTTGAGAAAGAAAAGAAACAGGGCCAATACCACCGGGGACAGAACAGCAAACTGTCTTGCCGGTTCTCCCACTCCTCCCGGAATGATGTAGAACCTGAGAACATAGGCAATGAACCAGGCCAGTAAGATAACCAGACTGTCAATTACGAGCTTCAGGACAAACTGAACATAATCTCTTTCTAAATCCATATACAGTTCCTTCTCGGCGGGCCGACGATCTCACGGACAAGGGTATACGAGAGAAAGGGGAACTTTCCCTTCGCGTACAGGCTTCTCGTCCATCAGTAATGCAGGCCCATACCAAGCGTTAATTCATATTCTATGTCTGAGAAGTTCCGGTCCCCGCTGAGATGCTCTGCAAGGTCATCATAGTTGACACCGAGTGACATTCGTATCGGGTAGGAACGAAACTTATCGAGTATACCATACCCTTCAATTCCTACACTCTTCAAGAGGATAATCGAATCCGGATCGAAAGTGTTATCGACGACACCGGTTTCGCTCGGAGTAAACACGCCGATATCCATGAAAGTGCTGATGAACCCTTCGGCAAACCCTTCGAACTTGATGAACATCAATGTCAGGTCCAGATTTGCTATCGCTCCGAGCTTGCGGTACTCACCATCACCTATCTGCGATTCGATGTTGTCGTTGAGTATACCCCGTATCTGCTCCGTATTCGATACCAGGTCGGTCGGAATGAACTGAGGATAATGGCGGTCCGCTTCCTCACGTTCCAGAAGAGCCCACTCGGGAAGGTGAGCATACATACCGGTGACTCGCGAACTGAACCCTAGATGGGTTCCAAGTGTGATAAAAGTCTTCATCGAGCCGTAGGCGGTGAAGGAATACCGGTCGAAGGAGTTATCAATACCTCTGTCATCGGCATACGTGCCATCCAGTGCAACAGAAACCTCCATTCCCTGACGGAAGTTATTCTTCCAGTCCACATGCTTCATTGAAACGCTTTGAGAAGTCCGTGCAACCGGAACAGCATTGAGCAGCTCATCAGACTGCCCCCAGATCTCACCCGAGTATACATAGGAGTAGGTAATACCAAGCGGGAGCGTCATGAGTGAGGAAAATCCTGCCTTGTAGAAATTGTCATAGAGGTCCCACTCTGTAAGATCCAGGGCCATCTCATAGGTAAAGAACACATCGAGAGGAAATGTGAAGATCGTCTCATCAAGAAGAGAGAGCGTCGTAGATGTCTCCAGAACGGATGATCCTATCGGGAGAGTATTGAGTATATCTATCGCATACCAGCTGTCATTGAGCTTGAAAGGTGAGTAGTTGAGATGCAGCTGAACATCACTCAACTGCCAGGTATCTTCATCGATATACTGCACAAGAATCGGCTCGAACACCACCTGTTTGTCATTCACTGTAGTGTCACTGAAACGAAGCCGTGTAGTGAAATCATGTTCATGGTCATAGGTAGTGATCAGACTCGTCGAAAGCCCCTCAGAGTCACCGAATACCCACGCTCCGTTGATTTCGTACTCGTTGGTGTAGATATCATTGTTCATCTCACCATCGATCCAGCCGGAGAGGAGGAAACTCGAACCGAGCAAACGGATATCGTCCCAGATGAAATCTCCTGCATACTCCATAGATTCTAAAGAGTCGTAGGTCACCTGAGCGGCCACGGAAGCTTCCATGTCCAGATGAGTTCCTATCAGGTTCAGGTTGTCCCAGTCGAACGCCAGAGTGAACTCTTCGGGAATGAACTCTTCATTCTTATAGGCGCCGGTATATGAGCCGTCAAGGTTGAGAATACTTTTCCCTATCGGGAGTGTGTTGATATCAAATTCAGAGAGGATCTCCCAGTCTTCCCAGGAGGAGTCTATCTGTGTAGCTTTCAGCAGGCCGTAGAAATCTCCGAAAAGCCCGAACATATTCTTTTCATAGAGTTTGAGACCGGCGGAAAATCCATAGTTAGAATCATATTTCGGGTACGGGATAGCCAGGAACGTGAACGCATCATCCACGAAGAAGGTGACACGATAATGGACTGAATCGGCTTCCTCTTTCACAATCTCGTAGGTGTATGAGACATCCTCAAAGATCCGTTTGTTGAACAGCGTCTGCCGTTTCTCTTCAAGTGCATCGACGAGAAACTCAAGGCTCGCATAGACTGGATCCTCCCCGTCGGGGATGATAAGACTTCTCAGCATGAATGGCTTTGAATTTCCCTTTACATCGAATGCATAGCTATCGATGATGTGCTCAGCCGCTACTGCACTGAACACAAGCACTGCAAGAAAGAGGAAACATGTGAATATCCGTCGTATACCACGCACTCTGCTGATAGCATTACTCCCCTGGTGTATATAGAATCCAAAACACATACTGACCACCAGATGTTACAATAATAGCACTATTATATCCTTACCTGACCATAGTTTCAATATAAAAGGTAAAATATATAAGACTGATTATTACAGGATGTTTACATGTATGTTCAGAAAGACTTGTGATACAAGGCAGGGGGGAAGGAGAGGCAATGTTGTTAAGCAGGGAACCCTTGAAGAACAGCAGGAAACTCTCATCCACAAGCTCCCTGAACATCATCAGGTCCACCCGCAGGGTGAACCTGTTACACTACAATTTCTACCGGCGGTCGGACTCGAACCGACACGTCCTACAGGACAACAGATTTTGAGTCTATCGTGTCTACCAATTTCACCACGCCGGCGGGAAACTGAAAACACCATACACGAAGGGAGGAAAAAACACAAGTAGATAACCTCTTCCTGAGGAACCGGAACCCTTTACAGTGATCGTGCATGTTCGAGGTGTTCACTGTACGTTCTTGAAAGCTTCAGGGCTCCCTCTCCGTCATGCAGGTAGAACAGATAGTCATGATCGGCAGGGAAGAGGATAGCCTCGAGGCTCTCCTGTGACACAGCACCGATCCCGGTCGGTGGAAGCCCCTTCTTTCTTCGTGTATCATACTCACCTGAGGCAGGAAAATCTTCCTGTTCCAAAGCTTCGGTCCAGTCATCCAGTGCATACCGGGTCGTCGCATCGATCCCAAGAGCCTCATCCTGTTTCAGTCTGTTCATGATCACACCTGCGATGAGTGGCATCTGGGTGATGTCATTCGTCTCTCTCTGTATCATACTGGCCATGATCACAAGCTCTGCGATACTGAATTCACTTACGTTGATCGCATCAGAGTAGGCACGAACCAGTGAGTACACCTCATCAATACCTCTGTATGCGAGGGTGGAAGCAAGGTCCCCTCGCGGAAGACTCCGATAGGACTCTCCGACGAAAAAACCTTCGCAGAATGGAAGCTGACGCTGCAGGCAGACCTGTTCCATCGCTTTCAGAAACGCTCCCCGTTCGATCAGCCCCCGTGCCGACAGTCGCTCATCTATCCCCTCCAGCGTCTCTCCCGGATAGATGGTGAGATCAACAACATCATCGGTGAGGACTCCTACCACCTCATCGGGAGAGGAATCTGAAGTGAAGTAGTAGGTTCCTTCCCGAAGTCTATTCCCCACTTCACGCGTTCTCACTTCCTTTAGAAATTCAGAGCTGTCCTCAAGGACACCTGCCTCCTGCATTTTCTGTGCTATCATAGCTGCTGTGTCCCCGGAGGCGATGACGACCTTTCTCGCGATTCGTAACGGTTCCTGCACGATGGCATTTCGAGACAGAGCGTACAGAATGCTGGTGGTGATCCCGGCAAACGACAGCAGGATGAGGGTAGAGATGAGTATCAGTTTTCGTGTAGACATGGCATGCTTCTTCTGTTGGTGTCCGGTTTTTCTGTGTGATCCGGCAGAGGGCTTTAATGATGTTTTTACCGGGTGTTCGTGAACGGAAAACGGCTGTGCATTCGCTGCTACACGGACTGTCTT
>JAFGUP010000192.1 GCA_016938475.1 Sphaerochaetaceae bacterium | reverse complement strand
GTGCTGACACAGCTTCCGTGCCACGAAGGAACTGAAGAGCTCTATGAACCCATCGAAATCGGTATCCAGGTCCCTGAGAATCACATGACCGAACCACGACAGTATCGTAACAGCGTACGAGCGGACAGTTATCGGTTCGTGACCGCACTCAAGAAGCATCGAAAACAGAGCATTGCATACCGTCTCTCCGCTTCTTCCAAAGGTCTCAGCGAACAGATCACCTATCAGATCGGGAATTCCGTACTCTTGAACCTCACTGACATACCTCGAGGAAGTGAACGTGTGAAACAGCCTCTCTGTCTCGTGAGATTCATCGATCACGAAGAGCCCGCTTTCCTCCAGATACTCACTATACCTGTGCTTCACCTGAGGAGAAGGCTCCGTGATATCAAGGAGATAAATACGGTCCGTTTCTGGAACCTCGAAACGGGAACTCATCCTACTGACCGTACCCATGACATTCTCAACAAGTGATTCGACCTGATCGAGTGGTATACCATACCGCTCGGCTGCATCTTCACTGTCGAACTCATCTCCACGGTTATGTGCACTCATAATCTCACCAAGCAGATCATTCATCTGAGCAAGTTCCTCCGGATTCCCGGCAGTCTCTTCCCGGTCATCCTTCCCGTTGGTATATGGTGCAATGAAACGAGTAAGCGGCGTCGAGAACGTATCATCACTCTGGATGATACTCTCCAGCTGTATCGAGTATTGCCAGTCAGGATAGAGTTTCTCCCCATCCGATTCCCACTGCGGACAGATGGATCTGACAAGAGCATACAGCAGCTGATACCCGCTGAGGGTCAGGGCGGTCAGGGCAAGCTGTTTCTCTTGTCTGTCATAATAGATTGTAGGGAACCGCATGGTATCCGGGTCCCAGAACTCATCGAGCGTTTTCTCGCCGGGAAATGCATCAAGATTTATCGGGATGGCTGCCCTCTCGCTCTCACTCAGTCCCCGGTACTCCATCGTGACATACCGGCCTTTCTTCTCCATCTTCTCCCAGTTCCCCGGCAGCTCATCCACATCCAGCTCGCAATCCTCGAAGAGAGTGAAGCAACGCTCCTGGAACTCTCCCCGGTGAGTGATGTTCGGACTCTCCATGAACCTGTCGATACTGAAGAATTCCCTGTAATGTTTCATGATACAGCCTGATAGACCCTGCTCATGAAAAAGGTCCTCATCAATGAGCATCGCCCACTGAATCAGATCATCATCATCGAATTGATAATAATGGTACGATCCGTAGATGAGGTGACAATCATGCTCACCCGTATATCCCAGCAGAGAGAGATAGAGAACATCACTGCTGATCTTACGCTTCTGCAGATCGCTCATGCCTTTGGAATAGATCAGGCGTTCCTCACCGCTCTCGATATCAATGACAGTGAACAGGTCATCACCATGGATGTCTGTGATGAAGAAGGCTGACCAGAAAAGGGGATGGGCTACCCACACATCCAGAATCTTCCTGGCATCAGTTTCACCAGCTTCCCCTGTGAGCCTTCGAAGCTTCCTCACCAACTTCTCCTGTCCGTAGGCATAGGCCATCACGAAGGACTCGACCATGTATTCATAGTACCCTTCAGGGAACGGGTCTGTGGGGTCTGCCTGTCGGGATAGGAGCTCATCAAGCATATCTGGAAGTGTGCTTTTCTCAGGGATGGAGGATACTGCATAGGAAAGCAGCACCCGATAGCTGCGAATCCACTCGCTCATCGTGTTTCCAAGAAGCTTTCGCTCTTCCTTCTGCATTGTTTCCATGGTATATCCTCCTGCTAGGCATTTCCTGACGAATCGTACCGCACTCGTGTGGGAGCACATCGGAGGATACGGTTTATCGGGAAAGTTTCTCGGCCAGTATCGAAGCGGCCCGTCCGGTGAGAGGATTCTCCTCCCCTTCCAGCATCGAACGCACAGCATCAAGTTCATCGCCACTGAGGCTCACTCCCCGCATTGTATGGTTCCAGAAAGCCTCTGCAGTCATGGGGACGACCTCCCTGATGATCGAGTAGATAGTCTCTGCATAGGTGCGGATCTCCCACTGTGCGTGTGCATCAAGGCGGAGTGCAAGGAAATGGAGAAGGTTATGAAGGTCCATCTGCCAGTACCACTCGGTGTACAGGCTCAGGGGGAGATTGATACGTGCGATCTCACGGGCGAGGTCACTGTCGAGAAGTTCCCTGTAGGTCTCGAAGGCCCGTTTCTGATCTGTTTTGAGCAGCTCCTGCACTCTTTTCGCCTCACTATCAGCCATCGGTTCGCTGTTACGTCCCTGCTTATTGTCACTGCTCTGGGTATTGAGGTGGTCGAGATCAGGCAGGTAGGCTTCATCGGACATCACCGAATACCTTCCACTTATCTCATTGACGCGCCCGGTGCGGTGGCGGATCCATTGCCGTGCCACGAAGATCGGCATCTTGATATGGAAGGTGAAGTTCACCTGTTCGAACGGGCTCGTGTGATCGTTACGAAGCAGATAGTTGATAAGTCCGCTATCCTCACGGTAGGACTTGGTCCCTTCACC
>JAFGUP010000191.1 GCA_016938475.1 Sphaerochaetaceae bacterium | reverse complement strand
GGTCTCCTGTCTGATATCAAAAGCCGGTTGAAACGAGTGAGGGTCAAGAAGGAGGGGCAGAAACAGGTTCCACAGAACAGGGAAGGGGAGACAGCGGAGGCAGGTACGACAGGTGCGGACCGGTGTGTGGATTCTGTACCTGGCACCTTTCCGTTTTGTCTTCCCATGAGTATCTTATAGGCAGGTCGCAGGGTAGAGAAGAAACAGCTATGAACTATGAAAACATGACAGTGAAGCTGAGAGAGGCTATTTCCTCAGCTGATTCACTTGCCTCACAGTATAACCACGCCACGATAGAGGCAGAGCATCTCATGCTCGCACTCCTCACGCAGGAAGAGGGGATGACTACTCCTCTCCTTGATCACCTCGCCGTTGACAGGCGGGAGCTTGAGAGGGAACTGACAACAGCTCTGGAGAAACTTCCCAAGGCGTACGGAACCTCAGGAAGGTCTCTGTCTCGTGTTGCCTTTGATATCCTCAGCAAAGC
Organism: Sphaerochaetaceae bacterium; assembly: GCA_016938475.1. Lineage (GTDB taxonomy): Bacteria > Spirochaetota > Spirochaetia > Sphaerochaetales > Sphaerochaetaceae > SABI01. The sequence continues at coordinate 1,668 of JAFGUP010000191.1, read as the reverse complement.
TGAGGAGGAGAAGAAGGCTTTCAAGGATGAATATCTGAGCGCAGAACATCTCCTTCTTGCGTTCCTCGAAGTGCCCTCCAAGGTGCAGACTCTTCTGAAGCGCTATCAGGTGACCAGAGACGCTCTACTCACCGCACTGAAGAGTGTCAGAGGCAACAACCGGGTCACCGATGAGAATCCTGAGGCGAAGTACCAGTCACTGGAGAAGTACTGTAAGGATATGACCCTCCTTGCGCGAAACCAGAAGCTCGACCCGGTGATCGGCCGCGATGAGGAGATCAGGCGCGTCATGCAGGTGCTCTCAAGACGGACGAAGAACAACCCCGTGCTCATCGGAGAGCCTGGTGTGGGTAAGACGGCTATCGTCGAAGGCCTGGCCCAGAGGATCGTCAGTGGGGATGTCCCCGACTCCCTTGCTTCTAAGAAGCTTCTTTCTCTTGACCTCGGCTCTCTTATCGCAGGAGCGAAGTTCCGCGGTGAGTTCGAGGAGCGGCTCAAGGCGGTCATCCAGGAAGTGACGGCCAGCAACGGCCAGATCATTCTCTTCATCGACGAGCTGCACACGCTCGTGGGAGCCGGTGCGGCAGAGGGCTCTACCGATGCGAGCAACCTTCTCAAGCCCGCTCTTGCCAGAGGAGAGCTCCGTGCGATAGGGGCAACGACCCTCGATGAGTACCGCAAGCACATAGAGACCGACAAGGCACTCGAGCGACGCTTCCAGCCGGTATTTACCAAGGAACCGTCACTCGAAGATACCATCGCCATTCTCCGGGGGCTCAAGGAGCGCTATGAAGTGCACCACGGGGTGCGCATCGAAGACAACGCCCTTGTTGCAGCGGCCACCCTGAGTGACCGGTATATCACAAGCAGATTCCTCCCCGATAAGGCGATCGACCTCGTCGATGAAGCTGCCAGCCAGCTGAAGATGGAGATCGAGAGTCAGCCTGTCGAGCTTGATCAGCTCGAGCGGAGAATCCTCCAGCTCACCATAGAGGATCGTGCTCTCGAGAAGGAAAGTGATGCCGCTTCGAAGAAGCGCAAAGAGCTGATCAAGGAAGAGCTCAGCGAACTCAACCACACCCGCGATACCCTTCACCTCCAGTGGGAGAATGAAAAGCGTGCCATCCAGATCATCCGCGACAAGAAGGCTGAACTGGAGAACCTGAAGAACGAGGAAGTACAGCGGGAGAGGGAAGGCAACCTTGCCCGTGCTGCCGAGATCAAACACGGTCTTGTCCCAACCCTGGAGCGGGAGATCAGCGAGAAGACGAAGAGTCTTGCCGATCTTCAGGAACGCAGTCAGCTCCTCAGGGAAGAGGTAACCGAGGATGACATCGCCAAAATCGTTTCCAGGTGGACCGGTATCCCGGTAAGCAAGATGATGGCAAGCGAGATGGAGAAGTACATCCGCCTCGAGGAGATCCTGGCTGAGCGTGTCATCGGTCAGAGCGACGCGATCCGCGCCGTCAGTAACGCCATCAGGCGCAACAAGGCCGGTATCGGCGATGAGCGGCGACCTCTGGGCTCCTTCCTCTTCGCCGGCCCCACCGGCGTGGGCAAGACCGAACTTGCCAAGGTCCTCGCCTCCTTCCTCTTCGATGACGAGAAGGCACTCACCCGCATCGACATGAGCGAGTATATGGAGAAGTTCTCTGTTTCCCGCCTTAT
>JAFGUP010000190.1 GCA_016938475.1 Sphaerochaetaceae bacterium | reverse complement strand
ATAGGCAAGGCGTTCAATGCGATAGCCCTGTTGCATGAATGAGGCCGCATCTCGGGCGAACGTCGCCGAATCACAGGAGACATAGATGACTGCCTGAGCCCGCATCTGTGTGATCGTTCGATGAGCGACGGGAGAGAGCCCGCTGCGCGGCGGGTCGACGATGACCGTATCGACTGAGCTGAGAGGGGCATCGGCACTCCATGACTCAACGTCTTTGGTGAAGAAGCGTGTATACCTCAGGTTCTCACGAGCAAAGGACAGACACGAGGTGTCGTGCTCTACAGCGAGAGTCTCCCTGTCAGGAGACTCCACGAAGGATGCGAAGGTTCCCACACCGCTGAACAGGTCAACAACCTTCTTCCCCTCAGTATACTGCTGAATGAAGGTGACGAGCTGGCCCAATACGCCGATGTGATTCTGAAAGAAGACACCGGCACTTGCCCTCAGCGTTTTTCCCTGTACGGATATCGATACCGGAGTATCATCCAGACTCACTTCACCATCGGTTCCCGCAAGAGCAGGCACGGTGGCAATACCCTTCCCTCTTGCTGTCCGCTCTGCCACAGAGAATATCCGCTCACGCTGCTCACTGAGCAGGCTGTTCAACGCAGGAACGAGTATCGGGCAGTTCCTTATATCAACCACCTCATGTGATCCTCTCGCATAATAACCGATCCGCCCGGCAGTCAGATCGACCTGGAATCTTGCACGCTGGCGGTACCCTCTGGATTCTTTCGTTATCGGAGGGTCAAGCTGGAACGAGGAGGTGTCGATCCGGCCTATCCTTCTCAGATTCTCGAGGACGATACCCTCCTTGATCCTCACCCCCTCCTGTGCCGTTGTGAACTGCATATTGCAGCCCCCGCAGATCCCCCAGTGAGGACAGAAAGGGGCGACACGCTTCGAAGAAGGTGTGATGATCTCGACCAGCTCACAGGTCACCACGTTCTTACGACGTGAGAGTACTCTGACCTCTACCTCTTCACCCGGCAATACCCCCGGGACGAAGTAGACATCTGAACCCGCTCGGGCAAGCCCATCTCCATGAGAGACTATCTTCTCGATTATGACCCTCATGATGCACCATACCCCGCAAGTGCGGCAAACTCATCAACGTACCGCTCGATCACATCAAGGCTTTCCAGCCAGAATACCGGTGTCCTTATATCACATCCTACAGTGTCTGTCACACGAGATGCGTCCGCCTGTCCGCTGTAGGAGAGCAGAACATCAAATCGGTGGGGGAACCCCTCAGGATCTTTCTCATACTCACGGTACAGTCCCAGTGCGAACAACTGGCCGAATGCATAGGGGTAGTTATAGAAGGGAAGGTCAGCGCTGTAGTAATGCCCCTTCACCGCCCACATATAGCGGTGCAGTTCCCGGGGGTTGAGACCATCCCCATACGCCCTCTTCTGGGCACTCTCCATCATCTCATTCAGATCATCTGCACTGGCTTCACCAGTGGCTACGACATCGAACAGTGCCTGCTCGAAATAGAAGCGGCTGAGAATGTCTACGCAGACCTGAGAGGCATCCTGAAGGAAGGAGTCCAGAAGACTGAGACGCTGTTCGCCTTCAGTGGTCTTACGTGTCTCGTTGAAGATGATGAACTGACTGAAGATCGATGCAGTCTCTGCCAGTGTCATGGGATAGGCACGGTGAACTGAGGGTAGATCCTTGACCCGGGTATCATGGTAGGCGTGTCCGAGTTCATGTGCGACGGTGGAAAGTGCATCAAAGCTGCCATCAAAATTACAGAGGATGCGGGATTCCCTTCTAAGCGGGAAGAACGTGCAGAAGGCTCCCCCTACCTTTCCGGGCCGTATCGAGGCATCTATCCATCCGTTCTCGAAGGCGTACTCGGCGGCCTCTCCCATCGGAAGATGGAACGAACCCAGTGCAGAGGTGATGAGCTCTCTGGCTTCGGTGAAGGTATAGTTCTTCTCATAGGTTCCTACCGGAGCAAACAGATCATAGAACGATAGGACCGGCAGACCCAGCAGATGAGCCTTTGCCTTGAAATAGCGATTGAATACGCCCCTCCGCTGTTCGATGGAAGAGATGAGCGAGGTCAGGACACCGGAGGTGATCCTTGATGCATCGAGAGCACACGAAAGTGCATCAGGATACCTTCTTTTCTTATAGAGTGTGAGGGCAGTACCCTTCACCCCGTTCAGTGCAAAGCTCAAAGGAAGCTCCTGTGTTTTCAGGAGTTCGAGTTCCTTGAGGTATGCTTTGCGGCGTACCTTTCGTTCAGGATGAAAGGCAAGCGCTCTCAGTTCAGTCAGCGTCTTCATCTCTCCACTCTCATCCCACCGGATCGAGGAGGTACTGGTAAGCACCTCCTGCAAACGGGAAAAAGCATCGGCACCGGTAGTCTGCAGTGCGTAAGCGAGAGCCTCCTCCTGTGGAGCCATCAGATGAGAGGCCTCCAGAAGAAGCTGTTCGATAGCATAGGCAAACGGTTCGAGTACTTCACAGTGCGAAAGTAGGGAAGTAATCTCCTGTGCGTGTGGGGCAATGGCAAGCACCATTTCTGTCCGCCCTTTTTTCACCAGCAGTCCCTTGCGGGCGACATCATGAATTCCCTGAACTGCCGAAGCTCCGGTGGTCTCCACACTGAGACATGCATGCACATACGCATCGAGTGTCTCGTGCGTATCCGATAGGTTCCCATACGTTTCCAGAAGGCGTATCATATGGTCTTCGGTCACATTGAACGCATCGAGTTCCCTCTTCAGCAGATGGTAGAGCATGTCGATGGACTCAAGGTCCTTGCGGTATTCTTCACTGGTGAGGGAGGTGTAAATGGGAGAAAGATCCCAGAGGGGAGAATCTGTATGGTTCATGTACGGTATCCTATAGGTCGAGACCGAATTCCTGAATCTTGTTCAGCAATGTCCTTCGTGAGATGCCAAGTTCCTTCGCTGCCTTGGTTCTGTTACCTTCCCAGCGGTGAAGCGACCGAATGATAGCATCTTCTTCAAGTTCCTTAAGTGATTTTACTTCGTTAGCCTCTTTATAGGCGTTCGTGTTAGCACTTGAATCCCTCGGTGTACTCATCTGTGGAGGGAGCGAGATGTCTTCGACACAGATAAGATCCGATGAACAGAAGATCATGGCTCGCTCGAGGATATTCTCGAGCTCTCTCACATTCCCGTAGAAGGGATGGCGTCTGAGCAGTTCGAGAGCCTCGGGGGAGAGACCTTCGATACTCAAGCCCATCTTCCTGTTCATCCGATTGATGATCTGTGCAATAAGAAGGGGGATATCTTCCTTACGTTCTCTGAGGGGCGGGATGACAATCCTGACAACATTGAGTCGGTAAAAAAGATCTTCCCGAAACTCATCCTTCATCACAAGCTCTTCAAGATTCTTGTTCGTTGCTGCTATGATACGGGCATCAATCGGGATCGCCTGGGTTCCTCCGAGACGGGTCAGGGAACGTTCCTGAAGTACTCTCAGAATCTTCACCTGAAGAGACATGGGCATATCCCCGATCTCATCAAGAAACAGTGTACCCCCGTTGGCAAGTTCGAACATACCGTTCTTTCTACCGTTAGCTCCGGTAAAGGCCCCCTTCTCATAGCCGAACAGTTCACTTTCAAGCAGATTCTCAGGGACTCCGCCTATGTTCACGGCAACAAACGGGGCTCGTGAGGAGGAACTGTGTCGATGAATCTCACGGGCGACGACCTCTTTTCCCGTACCACTCTCTCCGGTTATAAGGACGGTCGAATTTGAATGGGATATCTTGTGGATTATTGATTTGATCGACTGAATTGCAGGAGACGTCCCGAAAAAATTCTCGTCTTCCAGGTTTTCCTGGCTCATCTGTACAGCTGTTTTAAGCCGCGCACTTTCGATGAGAGTGTGCAATCGAATAAGCAGTTCATCGACATCGAAGGGCTTGGTGAGATAGTCCTGAGCTCCTTCCTTAAGCGCCGTGACGGCGTCTTCAATCTCTCCATGGGCACTTATCATGATCACCGGCATTCTGAACCCGTTCTGCCGTACCCATTTGAGCAGCTCAAGACCACCCATCCCCGGCATCTTCAGATCAAGGAGGAGTGCATCATAGGTCTGAGCAGTCAGAAACCTCTGAGCGGAAAGACCGTTCTCGGCTGCATCGGTCTCGAACTTCTCGAGCTCAAGATACTTGCATACGAGGTTCCTGATATTCAGTTCATCATCCACGACAAGGACACGCATTCATCTCTCCTACAGGTGTGCCAGAGGAAGAAGGATCTGCACGACTGTGCCACCCCCCTCTCTGCTATACAATGTGATATCGCCACCGCGTGCACGGACGAACTGTCTGCTTATAGAAAGACCGATACCCGACCCCTTCACCTTGGTAGTAAAGAACGGATCATAGATCTTATCAAGGTGTTTCGGGTTGATTCCGTCACCTCTATCCCTGATATACACGTACAGGAATCGCTTTTTCGAGCGGGTGATCTCTACGGTCACTTCAGGATCTCTGTCATCGGCACTTTCTATCGCATTTTTGAGAACGTTCTCGAAGATCGAGCGGGCACGGGATGGATCAATCGATACATAGGCCTTTTTCATCGAATTGGAAGTGATCGTGATCGGGGTCTCGAATCGCTCGGTGAGGGAGCGTATCAGAGATCTGATCTCGATCGGTTCGGGGTTCCCTACAGGGTTCCTCAGGAAGTCATTGATCCTGTCGGTCAGAACCTTGAGACGCTTCGACTCCTGATCGATCACTGTCAGCCCTTCAGTGGAATCTTTAGGCAGGGTCTTTTTGAGAATTGCAATCTGGATCGCTATCGCACTGAGCGGATTCTTGATCTCATGTGCAAGGGTCCGTGCTGCCTCTCCGAGGCTGACGAGTTGTTCCTGACGTGCAAGACGGTCACGATACTTCCTGTTGTTATGGAAGATCCGAAACAGCATCAGATGGAACAGGAACAGCACGGCAACAGCGAGGGCCCCCATAGTACGTACAACAGTCACTCTCTGGTGGTACGCCCTTCCGTCGAACAGGATATATACGACATCCGGGAAGGTGAGGGGAGAGGGAAGATACCCCTGCTCATCAAGCATCAGGGTCCCGGTCTCCATCTCGATGGAGAACCGGGAGTATCTGAGATACTCGATCATTCCCGTATCCTCATTGTACGTTGCAGTACCAGTGATGTACTGCTGTTCATCAGGACGCCAGAGATTCATCAACTTCTTCCCGTCAATGGTGTTGGGCACCGAACCGAGTCCGAGACGAAGTCGTCCGTTGTTGGAATAGACACCGATACCCATGACACCAGCATCATCCATAGCCTCGAGTGCGCCTGAATGCTCTTCCTGAAGCAGCATGAGGGTGGAACTCGAGAAGCTCCGTTCAGCCTCATACTGCATCAGGTTCGTCTCACGGTCGATGAACAGCTGAGCAAGGAAGATGACGAAAGTGGCGAGGAGGAGGAACAGCAGGAAGAGGCTGATTATCGTCACGATATCGTCTCTTCCCTCCAGGTAGTTCCTCATTCCTCGTCTATTCATAGTTCAGTGCCTCTATCGGATCGAGCTTCGATGCCTTATAGGCAGGATACCATCCAAAGAAGACTCCAACAAGTGTAGAAAACCCGGCAGCGAGCAGGAAAGAGGTATAGGATATGAACAGCTGCCACTCAACCGCACGGGCAACGATGTAACTGATGGAGACCCCGAGCACGATCCCGAGCAGTCCCCCCGTCAGTGTGAGCACCATCGCCTCGGTGATGAACTGTCCCATAATCACCCTCGGAGAGGCTCCGAGAGCCTTACGGACCCCGATCTCCTTGGTACGTTCGGCTACCGAGACAAGCATGATGTTCATGATGCCGATACCTCCGACCAGCAGTGAAATCGCAGCTATAGCTGCAAGGAAGGAGGAGAGAGTGCCGGTGATCGAGGTTGCCATCTCAGCCAGAGACGCGGGGGAGAAAATCCGATACGCATCGGTTCCCACCGTCGAATCAAGGTAGGTACTCACATTGTCGGACACTGCCAGAGCATCTGCTCCATCTGCGACCCGTATCACATAGGACCCGACGAACGTTGGTTTCACGAACCGGTCGGTATAGGTGTTGTACGGGATGTAGACACTCGCGTTGTACTGCAAATTGAAGTTCGCATCCTTCTCTTCCATCACGGCTATAACGAGGTAGCTCTTCGCCTGATTCCTGAAGATCGAGATATACCGTCCGACAGCACTCTGATTGGGGAAGAGTTCAGCGGCTACCTCGCTGCCGAGTACAGCGACCTGACGTGAGGATAGGTTGTCGGCGAGGGTGAAAAACTCCCCCTCCGCCACCTCATAATCGAGGACTGCCGCATAGGACGAGACGACCCCTGAGACGGTTGCATTGCTACTCTCCTGCTCTACCCTGACCAGGGCTGAAGAACTGTTGACCGGAAGGACCGTCTCGATATCATCGACATTCTTCTTCAGGACATCGGTGAACTCCTCATCGAACTCACCTACCTTCGGGTCACTGCGGTCCGGGAAGATCGTGATCGTCTCGAGGCCACCTTCAACGATCGTCTGTGTGATACTCTTGGTCGCACTCTGACCGAGGGTGAGGATGGCTATGACCGAACCGACGCCGATGACGATCCCAAGCAGCGAAAGCAAGGTTCTCATTTTACTTGCAACCATCGCCTTGAGGGCCAGGTGAATGTTTTCCCAGATCATCCTGCTTCTCCTATCCTGCCGTCACGCACATGGATCTGTCGTTTCGCGTGGCGTGCTATGTCGGTATCGTGGGTGACAAGGACAACGGTGCGTCCTTCGCTGTGAAGCTCCTCGAAGAGCTCAAGAATCTGAGCTCCCGTGTGGGTATCGAGGGCTCCGGTGGGTTCGTCGGCAAGGAGAATCGAAGGGTTGTTGACCAGAGACCTCGCAATGGCAACGCGCTGTTTCTGTCCACCCGAGAGTTCATTCGGACGGTGCTTCATCCTGTCTGCCAGACCCACTTTCTTGAGAGCCGACATCGCTATCTCCCGTCTCTCCCGGTAGGGAACCCCTGTGTACAGAAGAGGCGTGGCCACGTTATCGAGCGCGCTCATCTTCGCAAGGAGGTTGAACTGCTGAAAGACGAAGCCGACCTTCTGATTGCGTACATAGGCAAGATCCTTCTCATCCATACCGAGGGTCATCTCCCCGTCGATGTGGATATACCCGTCGGTCGGGGTGTCAAGACACCCGATAAGATTCATCAGTGTCGACTTGCCCGACCCCGAGGGGCCGGTGATCGAAACGAAGTCCCCGCGGCTGATGGTGAGGGTAACCCCGTCAAGGGCCTTGACGATGATCTCTCCCATCGTATAGTACCGTCTCACATCTTCTAACTCTATTACTGGTTTCATATTTCATTCACCTTTTATTGCGGGGCTTTTCCGGCACCGCCTCCGGGTCCGGTACCGGGAACGCGGAAGGCAGAAGAGGAATCTGTCGCAGCACTCGCTCCGGTCAGGATGATGTCACCGGCCTTCAGATCTCCGCCGACGACTTCACTCATCCCTTCACCGAGGTACTTCACCTTCACTACGACAGCCGTCTCCTCACCGTCGGCGCCCTTCTTGCGGACCACGGAGTCTCCACTGCGGTTCTCACTCACGGCAATAGTCGGAATCACCAGAGAAGTTCTCTCTGAGCCGCTGCTGATCGTACCGGCAAAGGTGTATCCGGGAGCGATACCCGCCGGCGGTTCGTCGATGACGAGCTCCACGTCCATCACGCCGATTCCCTGGGAGGTGGTCCTGCCGAGCATGGGGATATAGTCTATGTACGCTCTCACATCGGCATTGGGGGAAGCATCGAAGTTGAGGGTGGCTTCCATTCCGTCTGTGACGCTCTGCATGTCGATCTCATCGATCTCCACGGTCGCCTTGAGACGGCTGGTATCGACAAGAATGATCACCACCGTGCCGGCTTCCGCGTAATCTCCCTCATCTACTGCCACTGAAGCGACCACACCGTCAAAGTTCGCATAAACCCTGGTGTATTCGAGATTGTTCTTCCTGAGTTCAAGCTGCATCTCATAGAGTCTCAACTGACTGGCAGCCCCTTCGAGCTTCGCTTCAGCGATAAGATTCTCGATATTCGCGATCTCATACCGCTGAGAGGTGTCATCGATGGTGGCAAGGAGGTCCCCTTCGCTGACCCTGTCTCCCTCTTCGACGTTGACACTAGTAACCGCTCCGGTCGATCGGAATACGACCTGCTGTATCTGATACGGTTCCACAGAGCCGCTGATATCTATCGTCTGAGAGACGACGATCTCACGGACAGTGGTCTCCGTTACGGTCACATCGGCAGCCTCTGACTCCTGAGGTCCCGCCCACCACCAGGTACCACTTCTCTGATACAGGAGGAAGGTGACTGCGATCGCTGCTACTATTACGGCAGCTATAGACCAGTTGATGATCCTGCGTGTCCTCATCCGCTGCTTTCTTTTCTGGAGGGAGAGTTTTACTCTCTCTTCCGTGCTCATCTCTTTGGGTGTACTGTTCTGTTCCATAGTATATTCCTTTTCAATTAATACTGCATCTGAGCGATCTGTTCACCGAGGACAAGACCTTTCAGGGCAAGGATCTTCTGTTCGTAATCATCAAGGGCGAGGACATGTTCGACCTCCGCTACTTCCTGTTCCGTGTTGAGACCAAGCGAGAGACCTTCCTGAACACTGAGCACCTGACTCTCATGATACTCGAGGGTAAGAGCGAACTCTTCTGTCTCATTCTGCCATGAGAGGATGCTGTTTGACAGATTCTGCGCATCTATCTGGTAAGAGAGGAAGTCCTGTGCATAGGTGAGCTCGGCTGTGGCCAGTTCGTTGGCATAGAGGCGTTCTTGAATGCTCCTCGACTCGCTGTTCTGTGTGGACCACGACCCTCCGATGGTGACCGAAGGAGTAAGATTTCCCGTATTCGAGATATCGAGTCCGACAGATGCATTGGTGGAGAAGCCTCCGCTCGTGTAACTGCCCGCTGCGGAAAGATCATAATCCGCTGTGGCCGTTCCAGTGTTCACATAGTCAAGTCCCGCACTCCCGCTGAGAACGAATGAGGGAACCGACCAGCCGGCACTGGAGGCTACCGACTGGCGCTTGAAAAGCGCTGCCTGTTCCCGCGCGATCTCGACATCGAGTTCGGAGAGGACCAGGTCGCTGTTACCACCGGAAAGAGGCGAGAAGGAGAGGGACGGGAAGGGAATCTCATCCACTTCCTGATAGGCCAGTCCGGTGAGCTGTCTGTACTGAACCTGAGCAAGGGCAAGCTGTTTCTCACTCGAGATCAATGATCGTCTCAGCGCACTCAGTTGCAGCTCGTAACCCTTGTAGAGGGTACTGTCTTTGCCGTAGCGTCCAAGAGCCAGGGTATTGGACATCGTTTTCTCAAGGTCTGCGATATCCTGTTCAAGTGAGACGATGTTCTTCTCATGGGTCAGTATCTCGCTGATACTGGTATAGACCGAGATAGTGAAGTTGCTCACGTTGGTGCGGTAGAGTGTCTCGTTCTGCAGGATACTCCTGGCATCCCGAAGGTCCTGCAGGGTGTCCCCGTTATCCTGGATCGAGAAGGAACGGGAGACAGAGAGGGAAGGACTGGCCTGGAACGCATATGATTCGAGCGAGTAGATGATCTGGCCCGGAGTGATCGTCACGGTGGTGGTCTCTTCGGTGGGTAGACCGATTGTGATATCTGCAGTCCCGGTCAGGACCGTCTCAGGACCGGCAGTCAAACCTAGGATGCTCATGTCGGCAAAAGTGAGTGAGGGGCTGACGCTCACACTCGTCGTCTTCTCTATATCCGTGAGGGAGAGATCGGTGCTCTCTTTACTCAGCTGATACATCTGCAGGATCGCAGAATTCTCTTTCGCTCCTTGAAGAAGATCTTCAAGAGGAACTGCAGAAAGGGGAAGGATTGTCAGCAGTAGTACTGCCGATACCGTCAAGACTATTCGTTTCATGTAGCTCTTCCTTATCATCGTAGGCTTTGTTCTGTTCACTATCATAGATAAAACAATATGTCTAAAAAGAAAAGGGAGTGCCCCGATTCTTCACCAAACCTTCACCGACCACTTCCGCAGATGTCACAACCGACAATCCCCCGGAGCCCATCAGCTGCCGTCCTGGCATCTATTCTCCCAGCGGGGATCTTCATATGAGAGGATTCGCCATGATGGAGAAAACAGCATGAGCGTCCTTTTTCCCTGCCCCATCTTAAGTCAGACAGCGTATCACGGTCACTATCCGACGGTGGCGTTTCCTCCCTGTATTTCATCTGGCGCGGGTTGCTACAGGAGGTTCTCTCCGCCATCCACATAGATCACCTGTCCGGTGATCGAGCAGTTGGCAATCAGAAAATCGCAGGTCATGAGGATCTCTTCCAGTGCAGCCAGCCTCTTCAGAGGAAGTTGCTTCTCCCGCTTTTCAAAGTAGAGACGCTCTGATTCGTCGTTGTAGAGAATGAGTCCCGGAGCGATGGCATTCACCCGAACTTCAGGGGCGCTGAGCAGGGCAAGCGGGGCTATCTGCTGCATCAGGGCACTCTTGGAGAGAGCATACAGGGGACGCTGGAGGACCTGAAGTGATGCACTTGCATCACCGAAGTGGATGATCAAGGCTTTCTGATCCTTTCCCTCCACCCTGGCATGCAGTTTCTGGGTCAGGAGAAAGGCTGAGCGCACATGAAGAGCATACTCCGCATCCCACTGCTCACTGCCGCTCTCACTGAAGGGTATCGTCTGGAATACACTCGCACAGTTCACCACCACATCAACATGCGAAAAGAGGGTGAACACCTCCTCATAGATCCGGTCGATTTCTTCCTCACGTCTCAGGTCACCCTGAAAGGTGGGGGCATCGCCGCACAGACGCGAAGTCTCATTCGCCCCTTCCCTGTCTCTAAGGTAGTGAAGCGCTATGCTGAACCCTTGCCGGTGAAAATGTTCGGCCACCGCACGTCCGATCCTGTCTGACCCGCCCAACACGAGTGCACTGTGATTCTTTACCATATCTTCACTATAACCGGTTTGAATCGGTTTGTCGCTTCCCTGCTCATTGCGTATATTTATTAGTATCCTAACTACAAAAACGGAGACAGATTGATGCATACAGAACAGTCCGAAAGGAATCCGGAGGTGATAGCCTCCAAGGAACAAAAGAAACACACACAGAAAGAGAGCCCGGGAATCCACAGCGAGATCGGGACCTTCTTCAAACTTCCAAAGAACTTCCGTTTTTCTTTCTGGTACTTCCTCGTCATCATACTCGCCCTCTCTCTGTTGAATTCCTATCTCTCAACAGGATCTTCAACGATGATGATCGACTACGATGAATTTAAACAGAGAATCGGGAACGGCGAGATCGTGAGAGTGAGAATCTCTGAAGATCTTCTCACCGGATATCCCGCCACACCTGTCGGAACAGAACAGAGCCGGCTCACCGGAGATGACAGTTACTCAACCTATTCGGTGGAGGACCCGGGATTCATATCTCTCCTTGATTCCAATGGGGTTGAATACTTCGCGACCCCACCTGAGAAACCGAGCCTTCTTACAACGATGCTCTCCACCTTCTTCCCCTTCATCATCTTCTTTTTCATCTGGCGTTTCGCTCTCAAGAAGATGCAGGGTGGGTCAGGGGGTGGAGGTGTCCTCTCGTTCAATCAGAACAAGGCGAAGATCGTTGCCGAAGGTGATACCGGAATACGTTTCACCGATGTGCAGGGAGTGGATGAAAGCAAATGGGAACTTGAGGAGGTCGTCGATTTTCTCAAGAAACCCGAGCGCTATGAGAAAGTGGGGGGCAAGATCCCTAAAGGCGTTCTTCTCGTCGGTCCTCCGGGAACGGGTAAGACCCTACTCGCAAAAGCTGTTGCCGGCGAAGCGGGTGTGCCGTTCTTCAAAATGAGTGGTGCAGACTTCGTCGAGATGTTCGTCGGTGTGGGAGCTGCTCGGGTACGTGACCTGTTCCGTCAGGCGAGGGAGAACTCTCCCTGTATCATATTCATAGATGAGATCGACGCGATCGGCAGAAGCAGAAGCCAAAGCGGTTTCGGAGGTAATGATGAGAGGGAACAGACCCTCAACCAGCTCCTTGTGGAGATGGACGGCTTCGATTCTCGTAGCGGTGTCATCATCATCGCAGCCACGAACCGTCCCGAGATACTTGACCAGGCCCTCCTGCGCCCGGGTAGATTCGACCGTCAGGTCCTCGTGGACAAACCCGATGTTGTAGGACGCTTCGAGATCCTGAAGCTCCACACGAAGGGTATCTCACTCGATGCGAGCGTGGATCTGAAGAGGATCGCCCAGGCGGCAGCGGGGCTCAGCGGAGCGGACCTCGCGAATATCGCAAACGAAGCAGCCCTCATGGCAGTAAGAGGAGATCGACAGGTAGTGAGTCAGCAGGATTTCGAAGAGGCGATAGAAAAATCGGTTGCCGGCCTGCAACGCAAGTCGAGAATCCTCAGTGAGAGTGAAAGAGAGAAGATCGCCTACCACGAAGTGGGACATGCGGTGAGTGCCTACCTCACAAAGGGAGCCTCCCCGGTAAGTAAGATCTCCATCATCCCTCGCGGGTATGGGGCTCTCGGGTATACCCTCCAGTACCCGACCGAGGATAAGTTCCTGATGAGCGAAAGTGAGCTCCTGGGGACGATAGATACCCTCCTCGGAGGTCGGGCAGCAGAACAGCTCATTTTCAATGAAGTATCCACCGGTGCCGGCAATGATATATCACGGGCCAGTGACCTTGCCCGGCAGATGATCAGCGAGTTCGGTATGAGTGAGAAATACCGGAATATCACCCTGCCGAGCACGACGAAACAGGGACTCGGGGGGGCGAGAGAATACTCGGAAAAAGCACAGGAGTATATCGACAGTGAGACAGCACGTATCATCGCTGAACGCTATGAGATCGTCCTGAAAAACCTGAAGAACAACCGGGAAGATATCGAGAGGATCACGCAGATTCTCCTTGAGAAGGAAGTGATCGACGGTGAGGAGTTCAGGACGCTGGCGCATAGTCTCACGAACGGGTGAGGAGCTACCGGACCTCCCGTGTACACGGCGTCAGGGGGAATCCTGATGCCGCTGTTCCTTCTGTCCACACCTGAATACAGCCGGTAGAAACGTGCCCTGTAATTCCGGCAGCGGGAGAGAACGCGTTGCGTTTCGTAAGCGAGGCAAACAGAAGTGTTGCTTCCCGAAGACAGGAAGAACAGAATGAATCATTCTGTTCCATAGCATATCAGATACCTGATAACTACGAGAAAGTGGTACGTTCCACCGATATTCTCCTCAGGTTCAAGCGGAACGGCATCCGTCAACGGAACTGCATCGAATTCCTCCTTGATGATGCACGTACATGAAACACTGCTTCAGATGATTCCACTTTGTCTCTGTGACAAAGTTTTTCTCAAGAGAATACGCTCCTGCCATGTCAACTCCTTGCACAAAGTCTTACACATGGGTAATCTGTAGCCCTCATGAACCGTAAACCAATAAAAGATACAACATTACAGGAACACCTTGCCACACTCTCTCCCGATGTACGGGATGTCTTCCTTCTAGAGCATGAAACCATCCGAGGGACTGTCATCAACGGAACCGAGATGGTAAATCAAATGAGGGTCAACCATGACCTCGGGATCCTCGAGACCTACACGCTCGGTCAGGCCTATCTTGCCGGGGCTATCCTTGCGAGCACAGTCAAGGGCAACGACCGGGTTCAGCTCACTATCGAGTGCGGAGGGCCGATCAAGGGCCTCAGCGTCGAGGCCTGGGCATCGGGCGGGATTCGTGGCTACCTGCAGGAGAACCCGATCGAGATCACCGCTCCCTTGGAGAGTTTCGATCTCTCTGACTTCTTCGGACCTGGGTTCCTCACCGTGACAAAACTCCTGGAAGACAAGAAACAGCCATTCCACTCTCAGATCATGATCGAGTATGGTTCCATCGCGAAGGACCTGGCGAACTACTTCGTCACGAGTGAACAGACACCCACGATGGTGAGTATCAGCATCCAGTTCGACAAGGAAGGACGAGTGAAGGGAGCGGGCGCTCTGTTCCTCCAACGCCTTCCCAATGCGACCCATGAGGATATGGACAGAGTTGTTGCTGCAACCGAAGGACTCCCTTCACTCGGTGCCTACCTCGCAGAGGGTAAGAGTGGAACCGAATACATAGAAGAGTATCTGGGCGACCT
>JAFGUP010000189.1 GCA_016938475.1 Sphaerochaetaceae bacterium | reverse complement strand
TCATCGTAATAATCGAACAAACAAGAAGCTGCTCCTTCACTGAAGGTAAAGTGATATAGATAGCTCTCTGAAATGCATTGGCCCCGGCCATCCTGCTTGCTTCGAAATATTCCTCTGGAATCTTTTGTATCGCCACCACCATGAGGATTGTGATATACCCCGTGAACTGCCACTGACTCATACCAATAATCGACAACATCGCAAGACCACTCTCACCCAGCCAGACATGCTGCAGAGATTCAAGACCGAGGAAACGAAGCAGGGAATTGAGTAGACCTATTTTCGGTGTATAGATAAACTGCCATAGAAGACCTACAGCTGTCAGAGACATAAGAGCCGGGGTAAAAAGAACATTCCGGTACACGCCATTCGCCTTTCCGCTGAGACCTGATTCAAGAAGAATAGCGAGAAAAGTACCGAAACCGACCTGAACGACGAGGGAGATCACCACATAGAGAATATTATTCTTGATGATGATCAGCAAAACGGGATCGGTGAACAGAGCTACGTAGTTTTTTAATCCGACGAAACTCATCTCCTTCGAATAGGAGCTCAGACGGAAAAAGCTGTAGATCAAGTTCGAAAAAACCGGAACATAGACGATCATGAAAACCAGGAGGAGCCCCGGCAGTACATAGAAATATGGAGTTGTTCGTCTTACCTTCATATAGGTCTCCCTCACACGAATCAGGCATGGCTGAACCGAGTAAACCGGCCCGCCATACCGATCAGTCATGTCTTAGAATTCACTCTGCAGCTGAACTGCGATTGCCTGGATCTCGCTCATGAGTTTTCTTGGTGTCGTATCGTTGTTTGTCAGATCTGAAACGCCTGAGAGATACTTGTCAACAAGTTTGGCATGTAGTTCGTTATCCATCCAGAACGCCATTCCTTCAGCGTTGAGCATCATATTATAAGCATCTTCGATAGGAGGATCATCGAAACCGCCGTCGAGCTGTCCTTTTGCGCCGTTGAACCATCTGATTTCACGAACTTCCTTCCAGCCGGCATCCTTTCCCGTAAGGAAACGAAGGAAATCAACCGCGATATCGGGGTGTTCGGTCTTGCTTGAGACCCAGAAACCTTCCGGTGCACCTGTGATATAATCCTGGTCGCCCTTTCCATCGGTCACATCAGGGAATGCGAACATACCGTATTCGAATGGCTCGATCATATCACTTTCCAGATAACCGACTTCGATCGTTTCCAGATACATCATCGCAGTCTCTTTGTTCGCGAAGCTCTGACGCGCCATCTCATGGGTCAGTCCGTTCGGAAACTCATTGACATATCCCATAAGTTCCTGGTACATCTCGAGGGCCTTTACGTATCCCGGGTCAGTGAAATCACCGGTTGCAGGATTATAGTCTTTCATACGTACATCATTATCAAGAACCTTCTGGTTAAGAGTGCCGATATAGTGTGAAGAGGGCCACAGTTCCTGATTCCCGTAAGAAATCGGAGTAATCCCATTACTCTCGAGGAAATTACATACGTCTATCAGTTCGTCATAGGTCTCGGGGACATCGAGATTGTACGTGTCGAATATCTCTTTGTTGTAATAGAAGGCCTTCCCGCTCACTCTGAAAGGCATACCGTATAGGTTTCCCTGATAATAGAACGGGTCGACAAGACTCTTCATCATCGACTCTTCCCATTCACTGTCGTAGTAAGGAGTCAGATCAAGAACGAGATCCTCCCGAATGAATCGGTTTGTAAAGTCACCAACCCAGCCAAAGAACACATCGGGACTCTCAGGGGAACCGAGAACAACTTTAATCCTCTCTTTGTAGGGAGCATTCGCTGCAGATATCGTCTCAATCTTCACATTGGGATTCATCTCTTCATAGTCTGCGATTACCCCGTCGATGAATGCACTGTACTCAGGTTCAGGGAATCTGTGGAACAGTTTCAGTGTGACGGTACCGTCATCGCTCTTCTCTGCATCTCCAGCAGCCCATGTAAGGCTCACTGCAACAAGAACGATCAACATCAATGTCAAATACTTCTTCATACTTTTTCT
>JAFGUP010000188.1 GCA_016938475.1 Sphaerochaetaceae bacterium | reverse complement strand
TATTAAATTATTATAATATATATACTTAAAATGTATAAAAAAATTATAAAAATTTTCCTTTACAACTGGATGACTAACTTGTACGATAAGTATATTCGAAATAAAAGGAGAAAGAGATTAAAATGAGAAAGACTGTATTGGTTGTTGCACTTGTTGCAATCTTCGTGTTTGCGTTCACGAGCTGTGAGAAAAGGGATTCTGCAGCTTCAAGTACCGCGGGTACTATGGAAGCCGCAGCGCCGGCAGAAACAGCTTCCGCGGCTAAGCCGGCTGAAGAGAAGGTGGATGTGTCGATCAAGGAAGAGGTGAGATTGGTCGATCCTGACTACACGATCCGATTCGCTTACTATGATGCTCCCACCTGGCCCACCATTTCGAAGACTCCACTGCCCGAGCATGCCTTCGGTCTCGTGTTCAAGAGTATCGTCGAATCAAGTTCGAACGGGAAGGTCGCAGTTGAACTGTATCCCGGAAACGCTCTTGGCGATACTAAGGCGACTATGGAAATGGCAATGAGCGGTGGTCTTGAGATGGTTACAACAACCGGTACTATCTCATCCCTTATGCCTGAGACGCAGATTATTTTCCTCCCCTATGTCTTCAAGAGTGATGAGATAGCCTGGGACTTCTTTGACAATAGTGAGCTCTGGAAGGAGATGAGTGCTGAACTGGAAGAGATCAGTGGACTGAAGATGCTCGCAGTCGGGCAGAACGGTACGCGTCATTTCACCAACAATGTTCGTCCTATCCACACTCCGGCTGATATGAAAGGGCTCAAGTTCAGAGTCATGCAGTCACCGATCTATGTGAAGATGGTTGAGGCTATGGGTGCGAAAGCTACTCCGTTGGCTTCAGGCGAGATTTATACAGCCTGTCAGACAGGGGTTGTTGATGGTCAGGAGAACCCGATCTGGAACATCGCAGCGAACAAATGGTATGAAGTGCAGAAATATATCACCCTCGATGGTCATACCTGGAGTGAGAATTTCATCACTATCAATGCTGATTTCTTCAACTCTCTCCCCGAGGAGTATCAGCACATCATCGAAGTGGCTGCCTATCATGCACAGAATGCTGACAGAGCTGCAGAAGCTCTTGCTTCCAGAGTCCTCGATTTTGATTCCGTTCGTGAGAATATGGAAGTCTATGTCCCGACAGCTGCCGAGCTCGAAGAGTTCAAGGCTGCTGCTGCACCGACATATGACTGGCTGAGAGGTGAAGTCGGTGACGAGATCGTCGACAGATTCCTTGCAGAGGTGAAGAAGTCCGAAGCTAAGTTCGGCTGGTAAGTCTGGACGGTAGAATGGGAGCTTTCACATCCGTGAAGGCTCCCTGAACCCATAGAGGTGTATTGTGGTAAAAGTTTTAGATAGAATCAGCTCAGGTATGGGCAAGTTTGCAACGTTACTGGCCGGCCTGATTCTCATCGGTGTGTTTGGCATCATTCTGCTCGGCGTGTCAGCCAGGTTCACAGGGATGAGATTCGCATGGACCGAAGAGCTTGCACGATGGGGCCTGGTGAGTCTCACGTATGTAGGGGCAAGTGCAGCACTTCGTAATAAACAGCATGCCGGAGTGAATATCGTCCTGAACCTGCTCCCGAAGAAGCTCGGGAAGATCGTTGCCGCACTGGCCTACCTTATTCTGGCGTTTGTTGTTGTCTTTTTATGTATGAACAGCTTCGAAGCTGCAATCAAGGCGACTCGTATTCGTGGGGATATACTTCCGCTCTCCATGATGTATGTGAAACTGCTGATTCCGGCAAGTTTCTTTATGATGTTCTTTCACCTGATCTGTGGACTGCTCGAGCTCATGTCGAGCGATCAGATTGACGGCAGAACCGTTGGATTATAATTAGGAGCACACGATGATCATTCTCATTCCTGTATTCATATTCGCCCTTGCTATCGGTATACCCATAGCGTTTGTTCTTGGTGCTTCCTCTCTCTTCTACTTTCTGTTTCTTGGAAACATTCCCCTGTCGATGATAGGGCAGAAGATGTACAGTGGTATCGATAACTACATTCTTCTGGCGATTCCGTTCTTCATCCTCGCCGGAGAGCTCATGAACCGCTCGAAGATCACTGATGCACTCATCAGCTTCTCCAACATCCTTGTCGGGAGGCTCCACGGAGCTCTTGCCCAGGTGAATATCGTTGCAAGTGTCTTTTTTGCCGGTATAACCGGCAGTGGTGTAGCTGATACGGCTGCTCTGGGCAGTATCCTGATCCCCGCTATGGAGAAAGAGGGGTATTCTCCTGAATACGCGACAGCAGTGACAGTCGCTTCCTCGGTGATCGGGCCCATCATCCCTCCGAGTGTAGTCATGGTCATCTACTCGATGGCCACTGGAGAGTCGGTCGGAGCTCTGTTCGCAGCTGGCTATGTGCCAGGTCTTGCGGTAGCCCTCTCCCTTATGATCCTTGCTGTCTACTTTGCCAAGAAACATAACCATCCGCGTCGGGTGGAAAGAATACCGATGAAGACAGTGATATACACCCTCAAAGAGTCTATCTACGGTCTGCTGTGTCCCATTATTCTCGTTGCCGGTATCTTCAGTGGAGTATTCACTCCCACCGAAGCTGCAGTCATCGCCTGTCTGTATGCAATCATCGCGGGACTGTTTCTCTTGAAGACCATGACCATGAAAGATATCGTGGGAAGCTTTTTCAGCGCCGCTGTTACTTCTTCGGTAACTCTTCTTGTCATTGCTCTTGCAAACCTGTTCGGTCAGGTTCTTGCGATAGAGAAGATACCTGCTCTGATTGCCGAGTTCATGCTCGGAATCACAACGAACAAATTCCTGTTCCTTCTGATGATCAATGTCTTCCTGCTTTTCATGGGTATGATCATGGATCCGGGTGCAAGTGTATTGATTCTGGCACCGATCTTCCTTCCGATCGCCTTAGCAATGGGTATTCAGCCCCTGCATTTCGCAATCGTCATGCTGGTGAATCTGAATTTCGGTCTGATTACGCCACCGGTGGGAACCTGCCTCTATGCGGCAGCACCGATCGCGAAGTTGAGTATCGAAAAGATTTCCAAGGCAGTACTGCCGTTTCTCGGTGTAGAGCTGATAGCTCTACTCATCCTGACCTATGTCCCGGAGCTTACGCTGTTCATGCCGCGTCTGCTGGGATATATCTAC
>JAFGUP010000187.1 GCA_016938475.1 Sphaerochaetaceae bacterium | reverse complement strand
GCAATCATATCTTTACGTGTAAGGTACTCGATATCATAGGAAAGGGGAAGTACTCTCTCTCAGGTAATCTGCTCCTGAGTTCTTCCTTGTGCTGGACAACCTCATCGTTTATACTCGTATTGTGAACACAAACCTTTCTGCAACTGAGTAAAGACGACTGATGAAAGGATACAGCAGTGAAGCTTGATTTCTTCACCCTATTCATGACCACAGGTGTGATTCTGGCAGCGATCAGTGTGTCATTACTTGTGTTCAGTTATACGCGAAGAGAGAATCTGAGGTTCATATGGGCATCAGGAGCAGGAATACTGCTGGCGTCAGCGGCAATCCTGGGCAGCCTCAGGAACACGATTCCTGATTTCTTCAGCATTATTCTATTCAATCTGCTCATCATATGCGCTCTACTGTTCTTCTGTGAGCTCTTCAGCAGACTGCTTGAAGTACGAACGCGCCTGCATGTTTTCCTGTTCGCTGTTCCCTTCGTAATGACTGCAGCGCTCTTCGTGTACACCTACTATCTTCCCGACTACCACGTTCGCGTTATGATCTTCAATCTCGCAACCATCATCCCCCTGACATACACCCTTTCAATCCTTATCAGAGAGAGCATCAGGACACATTTGAAGACACACCTCCTCGCTGCCCTGCCTTTCCTTTTCATGGCCTCTATCGCCATATCGAAACTGATCATTCACAATGTGAAGGATCATCCCGAGTTTTCCAGCCCTTTACATTTCATTCTGAATGCTCTTTCGATGCTCGGAGGTATATGGGCTATTCTCTCTTCAGTACTCCTCATCGGCAATTTACTGCAGGCGAAACTGGAACTTGCGGCAAGAGTTGACCCTCTCACCGAGATCATGAACCGCAGATACCTCCAGAACTACCTTGTGAATGAAATTGAGAACGCTCATCGCAAGAACTATGCGCTCAGCATCATCCTCTGTGACATCGATCATTTCAAGGACGTGAACGACAGATATGGTCACCTCACTGGAGATGCCGTTCTTATCCATACAGTAAACACATTCAGAGAACACCTTCGCTCATGTGACTCCATTGCCCGTTATGGAGGAGAGGAGTTCCTCTTCGTCCTCTGTTCTACCGGAATTGATGAGGCCTGTGGATGTGCCGAGCGTCTCAGGGAGGCCGTGCACACATATCCCTACACCAAAGAAGGGGTTCCCATCGAGCTTTCCTGCAGTTTCGGTGTAACCTCCTTCCGCCATGGTTCTGACACGTATGAGTCTCTCATCCATCGCTCGGATGCAGCCCTCTACACGGCAAAACGAGAAGGGAGGGACCGGGTCTCCTGCATAGAATGAATGGAGGTGAGTGTGAAATGAAATGTGTGCGAATCAGAATCTACGGCAGAGTTCAGATGGTGGGTTTCCGGTATTTCACCTTTCACCATGCTCTGTCGCTCGGCCTCACAGGGTATGTGACGAACCGGGTTGACGGCTCGGTTGAAGTAGTCGCTTCTGGAGCACAGGGCGCTCTGAATGAGATGTACGCGATTCTCAGCGAGGGTCCCCGGCTGGCACGGGTCGAGAACATGGAAATGGAAGAAATCGAAACCCCTGACACCTTCGAGGAGTTCACGATACTGTGAAAAATACGGGAAACACAGTCACAGAAAAAATCATCATCAGGCTTTCCATTCGACGGTCTATCAAGTAGAATGTAGCGTGGCACATCACTGTTTTGGAGTTACCATGGACACAGCACACACACACCAATCACTGGAAGATTTCTTTTCATACTTCAGAGAGCGTACAGTAGGTTCCGAGGCAACGGTCTACCTTCCTGACACACAGAAGGAACATAAACTGATCTATGCCGACTGGATAGCCTCCGGAAGGCTGTATCGTCCGATTGAGGAGTACCTTCAGGAGGTTGTCGGACCCCTGATCGGGAACACTCACACCGAAACGACGTACACGGGAACGGCTATGACCACAGCCTACCACGAAGCCCGTCGCGTGATCAAAGCACATGTGAATGCCCGTGAGGATGACCTGCTGTTTCTTGTCGGTAACGGCATGACCGGCGCGATCAATAAGATGCAGCGGATGATGGGACTCAGAATACCGGAGAAGTTGAAACCGATGGCAGAAAGGGAACAGGGAAACCGTCCTATCGTATTCATCACTCATATGGAACACCATTCCAACCAGATCACCTGGGAAGAGTGCGATGTTGACCTCATCATCATCCCCTTTGTTGAAGAGACGGGACTGCCCGACCTGGAAGAGCTTGAGAAGATGGCCAGGAAATATGCCGCCGAGCGGTCGATGGTAATAGGTTCGTTCACCGCAGGTTCCAATGTAACAGGAATTCTCACTCCGATCCACGAGATGGCAACCATCATCCACCGCTATGGGGGGATATGTTTTGCTGACTATGCCGCAGCAGCGCCGTATGTCGATATAAACATGCACCCTGATGAAGAAGGTGCTCATTTTGACGGGCTGATGTTTTCACCGCATAAATTCCTGGGTGGGCCGGGAAGCAGCGGTGTTCTGGTGATGTCTCGAAAGCTCTATCACAACACGATCCCCGACAACCCCGGAGGAGGAACCGTGCGATGGACAAACCCGTTCGGTCATCATCTCTACATAGAAGATATCGAAACACGTGAAGACGGGGGAACCCCGGGCTTCCTTCAGGGTATCAGAGCTGCTCTCACCCTCAAGGTGAAAGATGCTATGGGTGTCCAGAAAATCAGAGAGAGGGAAGAGCATCTGATGAACATCCTCTATGATCGCCTCGCCGAGATCCCGGAGATAGTCATTCTCGAAGGACAAAACAGAAACAGATTGGGGATCATCTCATTCTTCACCAGCGGCGTTCACCACAACCTCATCGTACGACTCCTCAATGACCGTTACGGGATCCAGAGTCGTGGAGGCTGTTCTTGTGCAGGGACCTACGGCCATATCCTGTTCCATATCAACAAACGGTCGAGCACGCGAATTGAACATATGATAACGGAAGGTGATTTCACTGAAAAACCGGGCTGGGTACGTATCTCCGTCCATCCCACCATGAGCGACAGGGAAGCGGACTATATCGCACGCAGCATCGGCGAAATCATCAGCAACAGTGAAGAATGGAAACAGGCTTACCGGTTCGACAAACAGACAGGGGACTTTGTGCGCACGAAGGGTGCTTCGCCTGAAGTGCCCAACCTGGTAGAAGCCTTCATTCCCTGAAATTCTCACGAAAGGACAGCTGAAAATCCTGAGCTCACCCTCAACTCCTGCATAGGTGTGTATGCCTTTATTAACAGATACTGTAAGATCCCGATTACTATTCTCCACCAAAGCCGATCTCCTTTTTATCAGTATACTTAGGAATATGGTGTACAACATATTGTTCACTTTATTCTTGAAATATAAAGTCTCTTGTCTTACACTTACCACAAATACATAAAGGAGGCGAAAGAGATGAGTACAAAGAAGAGAGTGTACATAGTTTCAATTGTGACATTTTTTCTGATAGCAGTCTTCACAGGCTGTTCCTTGACCGGTTCAGGAACAGAAACTTCCGGACCTCCCTCTTTCAGGGTTGAGAGCATCGTGAATACCTCTCCTGCGGACAGAAGTCTCAGGGACCTGGAAACACCGGTCACAGAACTGTGGGTCATGACGGTCAATGAAGGCAATAACGAGCCGATAGCTCACCAGAACGCCTATGATATCCTTACCTACCTTCCTGATGCAGAGGGCTCGTACGAGATCCCGATGGAAGAACTGCCTTCGGCTCCCTTTGTGGTCTTCATCGTCGAGACCTATAGTGACGGCACCTACAACGTGCTCGGATTCCTCAGCCTGAGTGTTGATGAAGAGACTGCTATCATGACCTTTCCGACACCTGAGGAGATCGTGGCACCCGTAGAGTTCGGGAACGTGGTGGTGACAGAAGAAACGGGGTATATCAGTTTTTCAGAGATAACGCTCACTCAGAATCAGAGTGCTTTCAATGCTGAAGCCTTTGACGACCTTCATGAGTATGCAGTGTTCCACAATACAGGACAGATGGCGCTGAACGTACTGCTCAATACAAAACAGAATCCCTCAACTTCTTCGTGGGATTATTACGCAGTCGGCCTTTCCATGGGGTATCATACGGATCTTTCCTCCCATGCCTCCACATCAGCTGATGTGAGTTGGAACAGTGACGTCAGCATCAATATCTACTCACATGATACAACCTCTCAGGCATCTCTGTTCACTCCCTCCGGCGACAATCTGAACGGCGAAGGGATCTTTCCAGCTGCTCAGGTTAATAGCGCAACCAAATTCTTTGTCAATGTCCCGATGAGCACGTTCACTGCACAGGCCCTTCCGGGAGAATTCTGGGAACTGAGAAATGAGTCAGGAGAGGTGCTCGCCTCCTTCGATATGTCCGTGGCTATGCTCACTGATGACAGCGGATACCCGATCATGCCGATCATGGAGCCTTCCTATTCATTGGAAGATGGCACTGCTGAGATCGACACGGTTGATTTCAACTGGTTCTATTTCCTTTCTGACGGGACTACCCGTGTCGCCCTGGAAGATACTGCGGTTCTTGATGAGCTGATTGGAAAATCGGAATTCCACCTTCAGGCAAACACTGACGGAGTGACATACATGTACAGGGAACCGGGAGGGGGAGGAGCCGGCGGGATGGAAGGTGACATCCTTACCGCCCATACCTTCTCTCCAACTCTCACCGAGTCCTCTTTCACGAGTGAAGTGAGCGCTGGGTACCGTTTCACTCTCCTGCGCTGCTCTACCGACTGGAATGAGGAGTAAGGAAGATACTCAGTCTGCTACACGTGGAGATCCCGCTGTAAAGCGAGCCCTGCATGTTCACAGAGTTGGACAGTTCTCCTGTACCTTAGACCTTCTCTTTCAGACCATTCGACTTTCGATATGGAGTCTTGATCTCTCCGACTGTGAACATGTCGGGAGATTCTGCGAGGACTAGGGTGCTTCACCTGAAGTGCCCGACCTGATCGCAGATTTCACTCCCTAGCTCTCTGAACTGCTGAAAGGTATCTCAGAGCTCTGCCGACACGCTGACCTGTGCCTTCACCGGATTCATCCTCCTTCTGAACTGAACGAGGATCACCCCGCAGAGGATCAGAGCTGAGCCGAATAGCTGAAGACCTGTTAGCACCTTATTGAACAGAAGCGCACTGAAAAGGAGGACGAACACGGTGGGAAGATTACCGTACACAGATACCTGGGTACTTCCGATCTTCGTGACAGAAGTGTTCCACAGGATGTTCGCCACCATGAACGCGATGAAACCGGAGTAGATGGTAAGGGGCCACACCTGCCAGGCAACACCCGTTTCCAGAAGAGCTCTCATATCGTTAAAATAGACCAGATTATACAAGACGACCGAGACACTCATAGAAAGACCGGTGACCTGTACCAGCGGGTATCGCTTCATATAGGGCCGTAGAAAGGTCGTATTGATGGCAAAACCGAGTTCTGCCACTACGACGAACAGGATCCCCCGTACGGTGGTTTCCGACGTGGAGGCATCCGCGTTCACGCTCATGATGACCACAAGTCCCACAAGAGTGAGAAAGACACCGGCTACCGGTCTCCATTTCACCTTCTCTAAGCGAAATATCAGGGCAAGGATGAGCGTATGCACCGGCATGGTTGCGATGAGGACACCTCCAAGCGGAGCACTCGTCTCTGAGATGCCTCGGGGGAACAGTGTCTGAAAGAGTCCCAGCCCTACCAGCCCTATCAGGCTGATACCCAGAGCATCCCGTCGTGTGAAGGGTACTCTTGATGGAGAGAGGAAGGCGAAATAG
>JAFGUP010000186.1 GCA_016938475.1 Sphaerochaetaceae bacterium | reverse complement strand
ATCGTACAGCAGGCACTTGAGACGATTCCCGAAGAGAGTACCTACGCACAGGTCGTGCGCGCTGTCAGAGCGTTCCACCAGGAGCATTCCCATTCCTGGCGGGAAGCCAGAGAATACCTTGAAAAGAACTGGGGGTACGACAGGTATCCCGGAGTGTGTCATATCATTCCGAACGCCGGCGTCTGTGCTCTTGCCCTGTTCTACGGGGAAGGAGACTTCAACCGCACTGTTGAGATCGCTACCATGTGCGGCTGGGATACCGACTGTAATGCGGGAAACGTCGGCTCCATTCTCGGGGTGATGAACGGTGTCGCGGGTATTGGGGAGCACTACCTTCGCCCAATCAATGACTGGCACGCGGCGAGCAGCATAGCAGGAGCTCTGAACAGCATCAACCTTCCTACTGCAGCGAAGGAGCTTGCCGTTCTCGGCTATCGAGAATCCGGCAGAGAGGTTCCCTCTGAGTGGCAGGAAAGCACCTTCACTGATGATATCATTCTCGATTTCTCCCTCCCGTTTTCCACAGGAGGGCTCAGGACTTCTTCTGACTTTCTCGCCCCCCTTGCACCGGGCAATCACTATAGGGAGAGAGGTTCCCTGACGGTCCTTCTGGACCGCCTTCAGAGAGGCGACTCTGCCTGTATCTACTACCAGAGCTACTATACCCGTGAAGACTTCGACGATGAACGGTATTCTCCTACCTTCACTCCCGAAGTGTACAGTGGACAGACTCTCACCCTCACAGCACGAGTCGAGCGTATGAGCGGACAGCGGATAGCCGTAGCTCCCTACGTCGCAGATGCGAGGGAAGGAAGGATGGAATCAGGGCAGTTCATCTTTCCTTCCGATGGCGAGGAGTTCACTATCACCTATGTGATTCCCGAGGTTCCTTTTGCCGTGAAGGAAGTGGGGCTTCTGGTGATGAATCCCGATGCTGTCAAGTTCCTGGGAAAGCTGGTTGTCACTTCTTTCAGGGTCACCGGCAAACGGTTTGTCAGGGTGAAGTTCAAGGATGAGAAGAAGGAGTTTCGTGGCCTTTCGAGGTGCTCTCTTGCTTCAGGGGCCTGGGACTTGGCAGATGGAGGACTCAGAGTCATTACCAATGACACCTTCAGCCTCTACAGCGGCCCCTATTATACGAAGGACTCTACCGTCACGGCCCTTCTCATTGCAGAGTATGGGGAAAGCCATATGATCATCGCACGCAGTCGTGGAGCTGACAGAGGATACTACTTCGGTTTCCACGGAGAGGGTACGGTGGCTCTTATCAGACGATCAGGGGAAAACCGGGTGCTTTCCAGTTTCCCTTTTGCATGGAATAAGGGGCAAACCTACACGCTTTCTCTTTCTCTGAAGGGCGATCACATCACTGCCTCTGTAGATGGTAAGGAACTGATCAGCTACCAGGACAGTGATGCGTTCGAGTACGGGATGGCCGGGCTCGGAAAGCTCAGCTCGGGAAGGACGTTGTTCTTCTCTCTCGAAGTGAAAGAGGGGTAGAAGATGCGAGTCACAAGTGGAAGCACCGAGAAGATGGATGCGCTGATAGAACTGGATGACGATGCTTCTTCCATCACCATCGATATCCACTCTCCCGTCTCATCTCTGTACCGTGAGGCCCAGCTCAGGTGCGTGCAGGAGGTGCTGGAACAGGAGGGTACCCCACCGGCTCTCAGTGTCATGATAACGGATAACCACGCGATCGATGCAGTGTTGAAAGCACGCATCAGGAGTGCTCTTTCAGAGCTCAGAGAAACAGGGAGTGCAGTGTGAGAAGCTCTCTCTACGTTCCGGCCAACAGTCCCTCCAAGATCCTCAATGCTCCCGTCTACGGCTCAGACAGCATCATCTTCGACCTCGAGGATGCTGTGCTGCCTGAGAAGAAGAAGGAAGCGAGATACCTGCTTCAGGAGATGCTCGCTCTTGAGCAATTCAGCGGCGTACACTGCACCGTGCGGATCAACGATGTTCGCTCACCCTTCTGGAAAGAGGATCTCAGGATGCTCACTCCATTGCTTTCAACAGCCCGTGCCGGGAGCCTGAGAGTCGCCAAGGTGGAATCACAACATGATATTATCCTCGTCGACAGAGTACTCAGCGCTATTGAAGGTGAACATGGCCTTCCTTCAGGAATCATCACCCTTCAGGCTCTTCTGGAAACACCTCTCGCGATCGAAGAGGCCTATCGTATCAGCGGAGCAAGTGAGAGGATAGAGGCGCTTGTGTTCGGTGCTGAAGACTACTGCAGTGCGACCGGTATCGACCGGTATGGTCTTATTACCGCGCTTGATTATCCGAAAAGTCGGATCGTTGCGGCAGCGGCTGCCTACGGCAGGGCGGCCTATGATACGGCCTACGGCGCCTTCCGTAATAGTGAGGGATTAGAACAGGAAGCGATCCATGCAAGAGCCCTGGGCTTTACCGGCAAGTCGGTCATACACCCCTCTCAGATCGAGGTGGTCAACAGGATTTTTTCCATAACGGAGAGGGAACTCGAGTGGGCTAAGCAGGTCCTTGGGTCGAGCCTCTGTGCAGATCAGAGGGATGGAGTGACTGAAATCGAAGGGATGATGATCGACATGCCTGTCATCTCGCGTGCTCAGAGGATCCTCGCACGTGCCGAGAACCAGATGAGGTAGGAATGGAACAACACGGAACCAGAAGAAAACAGCCGGCCGGTATCCACCGGACCTGGGACAGCCTGTTCTCCTCACTCACACTCTACAGTGGCATGCACATCAGTTTTCACCACCACCTGCGTTACGGAGATCAGGTAGTCGCCCAGGTGTTGAGTGAACTGGGTAAAAGAGGCCTTTCCTCCCTTTCCCTGTGTGTCTCCTCCATCATGGGGCCTGCAGTGGAGAGTGTCAGTGAAGCCGTGCGAACAGGACTTGTAACCTCCCTGGAGACAACAGGAGCGAAACAGCCTCTCTCTGACCTGATTGCTGATGGAGCACTTGAAACTCCCGTGATCTTCAGAACTCACGGAGGACGTTCCCGTGCCCTGAAACAGGGAGAGACCAGAATCGATTTAGCGTTCATAGCAGCATCTGCGGTTGATTTAACAGGAGCCTGCAACGGAGTCGATGGAACCAACCCGTTCGGGTCCATGGGCTACGCCCTTGATGACGCTCTCTATGCCGATGTGACCGTCATTGTCAGCGATTTCCTGAGCGAACAGCCGCTGAGATACGTATCGATTGCTCCCGGACAGGTTGATCATGTTGTATGTGTTGATTCAATCGGAGACAGCAGTCTGATGAGCGAAGGGAGTCTTCGCGGCAGGGCTTCGCCCCTTCAGGACCTGATCGCTGTCCGTACGGCGGGAATGCTCTCCTCTCTCGGTGTGATTGCCAACGGTTTTTCCTACCAGGCAGGTAGCGGAGTGATCAGCATGCAGGTGACCCACCGTATAGCCGCATTGATGCGTGAAAGGGGTATCACCGGATCCTTCGCTTCAGGGGGAATTACATCGGCTCTGGTAGAACTGCTTGAGCAGGGACTGTTCACCGAACTCTACGACGTACAGAGCTTTGATGCGAGGGCAGCGGAGTCATTGAAAACGAACTCTTCTCACCATGAGATGAGCGCAGGAGAATATGCCGATCCCACCCGCTCTGACCGGATCGCTTCAAAATTGGACGTCATGATCCTCTCTGCCACAGAGGTGGATGTCAATTTCAATCTGAACAGTGTCACTGGAACCGACGGACGTATCATTGGAGCTCTCGGAGGAGCCCCGGACACAGCCGAGGGAGCGAAACTGACTGTGGCAGTCGTTCCTTCGATGAGGGGACGGATTCCGACGATACATCAACGGGTTCGAACGATCTGTACACCCGGTGAGTTCGTGGATATCATTGTGTGTGAGAGAGGGATCGCTGTTAACCCTCTGCGACCGGAGGTGCAGGAACACCTGGAGAACTCTCCTGTGCGCCCCTACCTCACTGACATGAGAACCCTTTTGGACATTACCCACAGTCTGTGCGGAACGCCGCAGTATCCTGAAAGAAATGGACGAGTAGTCGCTGTCATCGAAAAGAACACAGGGGGAGTGCTTGATACACTGTGTGCTCTCTGAGAAGCAGACCTTTGACGGGAGTGTGCCATTACTATGAGTGTATCGTGACGGCTGTTGTGACTCCCGGAACATAGGCGAGGCAGTGCCATGCATTCAGAGCTGTTGTCGTAGGAACTTATTTTCTTCTGATGTAAACGTTCAAGGAGTATCAAGAGCTCAGGTGTGCACTATGCAAAGAAACCGAGTGATTCGCTTATCTTCTTTGCGTACGCCTGAGTGAGCTCTTTTGCGGCCTGCTGTTTGAGTTCAGAATGCTTAGTCAGTGGTGCTGACACCCCGAGGCTGGCGATTGCTCTGCCGTTCGCATTGAAGATCGGTGCAGCGACTCCCCAGGCACCCATGTGGAGCTCTTCCTTGGAGAAGGCATACCCGAGTTCCCTGATCTTTTTCAGATCTGTCTTGAGATCCATAGGATCGGTGATAGTGTGGTCAGTGAACTTCTGGAGTTCACGGGAACACACTGTGTCCCATTCGGATGGATCTGCGAAGGCTAGAATCACCTTGTTGTTGGCTCCCGCATGGATAGGCACTGTACCCCCGATGGGGGGAGCTACCTTGATAGGAGCTGAGGATTCCACACTGTGAATGGCTATCCCCACCAGATCGTCCTTGATAGTGAGCTGGACAGTCTCTTCAAGAGTCTTGGCGAGGCGTTCCATGAAAGGTTGCGCGACTTTTTCGAGTGTCGTGTTGTAATGGATAATTTCGGAGAAGTAGAGTAGTCGAAACCCCAGGCGAAAGGTATTCTTTCCCTCGTCCTTTTCAAGGAGTTTATTCTCAATAAGAGCGTTGATATATCGGTAGACACTGCCTCTGGGAAGACCGGCTCGCTCTGCTATGGTTTCTGCCGTAAGGTGTTTATCTGTCTTGCTGAACACAAACAGTATCTTGAAAGCCCTGTCTAACGATTTGAAGTCACTCATATATCACCTAATAATTAATCAAAATGAAGCCCTCCGTTCTGATCAATCACTTCTCCCGTGATGAATCCAGACTTAGGGCTGCAAAGAGTCCACACCGTATGTGCGACCTCCTCTGATTTACATAAACGTTTTACGGGAATTTTGTCAATGACCGCATCTCTCTGTTCCTTAGTGAGTTGCTCCATCACCATGGGGGTTTCTATGTAGGCAGGAGCCACCGCATTTACCGTGATACCGGAAGGTGCAAGTTCAGCTGCAAGAGAGAATGTAAGAGAATTCATTCCCCCCTTTGAAACCGTATAGGCAGTGCCTGCTGTCAATCCTCCACTCTTTGCCGCTAGGGAAGATATGTTCACGATTCTGCCGTACCCCTGGCTCTTCATCCGGGGAATGACAGCCTTTGATACGAGGAAGGCACCGGTCAGATTGACAGATAGCACCCTATTCCATTCTTCAAGGGACGTCTCCATGACCTTGTTGGTTGTAAGAATGCCTGCGTTGTTTACGAGGATCGAAGGTGGGCCGAGCTGTTCAACCAGGGGTAAGAGGGTTCTTTCAATAGCCTCTGCATCAGTGATATCACATATGCACTGATATACGCGACCCTCCCAGGAGCGTTTCATCGTGCTCTCTACGATATCCAGTGCGATAACGGTTTCAATGCCGTTGATGAGTAGTTCGTCTATGATGGCCTTACCTAACGGGCCCGCTGCCCCGGTTACAATTCCTAACGTATTCATAGATGCTCCTATCGGTTCCGGTTTCCATAGAATCAAACCAATTTCTAGACAGTTCACAAAATCCATGGTTTAATGAGATTATTATACAATGAAAATGAGGTTTGTATAGTAAAAATATTAAATGGGAGAAGATCTATGGATACAGGGGCATTACAGGGCAAAGTCGGTGTGATAACAGGGGGAACAAGCGGTTTCGGTCTCGAGGTGGTTCTTGACCTTCAACACAGAGGAGCTGACCTCGCTGTCTTCTCGATCGATGAACCTTCCCGGGATACACTTGAACGTATCTCTTCCTGTCAAAGAGGAAGTGTGAGCTTCTTCACGATAGATCTCATGGAGGGGTCAGCAGGGAAGGAGATCGTCCGTAAGACCGTAGAGCGTTACGGCACCATAGACTTTGTATTTGCGAATGCCGGTTTTGCCATCAGGTTCGACAAACCCATCACAGAGTACTCCAGTGAGGAAGTCATCCAGGCCCTGAAGACTCAGTATCAGATATTTCCCATTGCATTTCTTTCTCTTGCACTGGAAGCCGCCCAGGTCATGAAGGAGAAATACAGCTATATAGAGTTCGATTCAACTGGGCACAGGGTTGATTCCGGGTCCATAATCGTCACCCTGTCAGAGGCTTCTGTGAGCAATCTGCGTGCTGACCTTCTTGCCTATGCGGCAGCAAAGAAATCCACTCATTGGATCATGGAAAGTCTCGCAGTCTCCCTTGCCCCGTATAATATTCGGGTAAACGGTATCGCCCCCGGTTTCGCCAATAATGAGGGGCAGAAGAAATTCTATAGCTCCTACCCGGCTATACGGGAGGATGTCGAGAGTCTCTGTCATCTGAAACCTGCATTTATGCACCCCCGTGCGGTCACTCCTGCGGTCAACTACCTTCTCAGTGATCATTACGTGACGGGGCAGACGATCATTCTGGATGGAGGGTATTCCCTGCATACGTTCTCCTATTTTACTGAATAGCGGGGCCTGCCTGACGCCTCTGATTCCAGGGTTTGAATGGTATTCATAGAAAAAAGATTTGACAGAGTATAAAAGCTGATTTATTATCAGATAAGTGATAATCATGTTTGCATAGTAATAAAAGGTGGGATTATGACACGTATGAAGAAGCACATTGTTCTGGAAGAGGTCCTGTGTTTGACATCGACCATCTTCCTGATAGGGTTTCTCTCCATCCAGGTTCTATTGAGATTTCTCTTTCAGACAGGAATTGCCTGGTCAGAAGAGCTGTCACGCATCAGCTTTATCTGGGTTGTATATGCGTCCGTCTCCTATACAGCAAAATATGACAAACATATACGAGTGACGGTCATCCTCGGATTTTTCCCGGAGAAGGTGCAGAAATACATCCTCACTGTCATTGACCTGATCTGGATCGCCATGAATGCAATCATTGTCTATCAGGGAATCAAGTATATCTTCCGCTTATTTGATTTTCCTTTCATGTCTCAGACACTGGGTATCAACCTTGTGTATGCGTACTTCATTATACCCGTTGGATTCACCCTCCAATCGTACAGGATATTCATGAACCTCATGACCCGTCTTAAGACGAATGAGGTTGATGTCCATGATTCGCGGTTGGACATGTAGGAGATGTGTGAGCTATGAGTTATGTAACAATAATGGTTATCGTACTGGTTGCGGGGCTTGCAACGGGTCTGCCTGTGGCGGTGACACTTGGTTTTACTTCGCTTGTAGGACTGATGGGGCTTAATATGCCTCTCGAGTACATGGCGAAGACTGCATATACGGCACTTAATTCCTTTACCGTCATCGCAATCCCGATGTTCATCCTATCAGGAGCGATCATGGAAAGCGGAGGGTTGACGAAGAAACTTGTCAGCTTCGCGAGAGAGTTCGTCGGCGGGTCGAAAGGAGGCCTGGCGGTTATCACGGTACTGACCTGTTCGCTATTCGCTGCAATCAGCGGTTCGGGCCCTGCCACGACCGCGGCTATCGGTACGATTCTGGTCCCCGCGATGATACATGAGGGATATGATAAGGCGTTCGCAGGAAGTGTTGCAGCCTGTTCAGGAGGAATCGGGGTCGTGATTCCACCGAGTATCCTCCTCATTATGTACGGTGTAGCTGCCGAGCAGTCCATTGTGACTCTCTTCGTGGCAGGAGCTCTTCCCGGAGTACTTCTCGCTATCTTTCTGATCGTTACGGTGAAGATCATAAGTATCAGAAGAAATTATGGAGCTCCACAGTCAGATGAACGCACCGTAGGCACTTTCTTTCGTAATTTATGGAATGCAAAATGGGCGCTCTTTTCCCCGGTGATCATACTCGGAGGGATCTACGGTGGTATCTTCACGGTAACCGAAGCGTCCATCGTGTCGGTGCTGTATGGCCTGTTCGTCTCAGTAGTCATCTATAAGAAGTATTCATGGGCGAAGTTTAAAGCGAATATCTTCTACATGTCACGTATGACCGGTTCCGTGCTGATCATCCTGATGTTCGGTACAATCTTCGGAAGGATTCTCACCCTGTATCAGGTGCCTCAGCAGGTCTCGGCTTTACTCATCAACACGATACAAAGCCCTGCGATGTTGATCATCATGATAAACGTGTTGCTGCTGTTTATCGGGATGTGGATGGAAAGCATCACTATGATCGTGATACTCACTCCGCTTCTGCTGCCTGCCATGGTCGCTATAGGGATTCATCCCATCCAGTTCGGAGTCATGTTCGCTATCGCCTGTGAGATCGGGTATGAGACACCACCCCTCGGTGTGAACCTGTTCGTGGCGAGTGAACTTGCTGGAACTTCGATAGAGAAGATCAGTAAGGAAGCAGTATTCCTGGCAGGAGCGGAAATCATCGTACTGATGATCGTGAGCTTTGTTCCAGAAGTGTCATTGTTCCTGCCTCGCGTCCTTGGTTTTATTTAGCGTGATTATCTGTCGGTGAACGGCAGTAAAAACAAACACGGTTTCAAAGGAGGAAACTATGAAAAAGGTAATTGCACTTCTTCTCGTGCTGGCGCTTGTCGGTTCAGTAGTGTTCGCACAGGGCGCAGAAGAAAGTTCAGCTGAGAAGGTCTATAAGATCAAGCTGAGCCACTCAACGCCGGAAGGTGACCAGATCTATAAGGTCGGAGAAAGATTCAAGGAACTTGCTGCCGAGTATTCGAACGGCAGGATTCAGGTTGACACCTATCCAATTATGCAGCTCGGCGGTGAGCAGGAAAATGTTCAGGACGTTGCAACAGGAAGTATTGAAACAGCAATAGTGTATACGGGAAACTTCAAGCCCTTCGCTCCTTCAGTAGGTGTATTGATGCTCCCCTACATCTTTACCAGCAATGAAGAGGCATGGAACGGCATGGACTCGATCCACGATGAATTGAATGAGAGAGTCATCGCTGAAAGCGGCACCCGCATTCTCGGCTATTTCGATCGGGGATTCAGATATCTCACCAACTCGAAGAAACCTGTCAGGACCATTGATGATCTCAAGGGACTGAAGATCCGTGTATCGCAGGTCGATGTCACGATCGAAACCTTCAGAGCATGGGGAATCGAACCGATTCCGATGGCCTGGGACGAAACACCTACCGCACTCCAGCAGAGAGTCGTAGATGGACAGGAAAACCCGTATGCCACGATCGATTCACACAAGTTCTACGAGACGCAGGAATATGTCACCGAAATCCACTATATGATCTGGACCGGTCCGCTGATCATAAACAACGCACTGTATGAAAGCATGCCCGCAGACCTGCAGGATGCCCTTGACAGAGCAGGAAAAGAAGCCGCTGAATACGGTCGTCAGATTGCTCAGGAAGAGGAAGTGAGATCCAAGAAACTGGTCGAAGAGAAGGGTATGACGCTCCTCGGGCCTCCGAGTGATGAAGAAGTGTGGCAGGAAAAGGCACAGTCTGTCTGGCCGAAGTTCTATGAAGCTGTCGGTGGTAAGGCGTGGGTCGAACAGGCACTTTCACTGATGGGTCGCTAACGAATCACAGTCACCTATGTGTCAGCTACTTCCTTCGGGAAGTAGCTTTCAGTTTGTATGGGAGTAACAATGATAAACAGGTTTGATGTCGAGGGAAATGTCTGCGTGATAACCGGTGCCGGAGGCGCGCTCGGCGGCCATCTTGCAGCGCAGCTTGCAGCCTTAGGAGCACGCGTTGCACTTCTGGATGTGCAGGGGGATGCTGTACAGAAGCTGGCACACCGTCTGCGCAGTGAAGGGTATGAAGCACAGGGGTATCAGTGCAGTGTTCTCGATACCGATCAGCTACAGCAGGTGCGTGATGCTATTCACTCAGAATTCGGTACGATAGACTCTCTCATTAATGCAGCAGGGGGAAATGTACCTTCCGGCACGGCGGACTGTGAATTCTACGATGAGATGGCAGAGCGTTCTTTCCTGGATCTGGACAGAGAGGGAATGCGAAAGACCTTCGATCTCAACTATTTCGGTACGGTCTATCCTTCTCAAGTATTCTCCCGGGACCTTCTCGAGAAACGCCGCGGATCCATCATCAATTTCGGGTCGGTCAGTTCGATCAATCCTCTTTCAAAGGTCGTCTCGTATTCTTCTGCAAAGGCTGCTGTGGTCAACTTCACGAAATGGCTGGCAGTTCATTACTCGCATCACAACGTGCGAGTGAACGCGCTTGCGCCGGGGTTCGTTATGACCGAACAGCTTCGTTTTCTTCATGTGAAAGAAGATGGAAGCTATACAGACAGGGCACAGGCGGTTCTTGCCCACACCCCGATGAACCGTTACGCAGAGCCTGATGAACTCACAGGGGCAGTCATCTGGCTTCTGTCGGATGCCTCCTCCTTCGTCACAGGGTCCCTGATCACCATTGACGGCGGTTTCTCCGCCTATACCATCTGACGCCCAAAGCGAATTGGCCCCACCAGAAGGAAGGGAGAACAGCATGTCGTGTCTTTCTCCCTCACTCTTATAATCAATCAAGTACGAGGTTGGTTCTGATGAGCGGGAAGTGTGAGGCATGGAACTGAATTGCCAATTGAAAGTCGTTCTGGAGGATCGCATCGAGGATACATTTATGTTCCTCGAGAAGCACTGAGATATCCTTGTAGTTCGTGTGCGTCCTGTGCATCTCTGTAGAGGTGAATTCCTTCAACTGATCATATATCTTGAGGAAAAGGGTATTGTTGGAGTAGGTGATGAGTATCCGGTGGAACCTGAAGTCTATCTCGGTAAGTCTCTCATAATCCAATTGGTCGATGGCTGAAGCGAACTCATCAAGACGCTCTTCCAGCATTGCGATAGCCGTAAGTGCCTGCTCCTCTCCATTTTTATAGTCCCTGATAAGGTTATTGATTCCTTTCTGTTCGAAGGCTTCTCTCATTTCGAGTATCTCGAATACATAATTTTTCTCAAGCACTGCAAACCAGGTAAAAAACTCCGCTGCAATATTCGAAGTCTTGCAAATAAAGGTGCCTTTCGGTACCTTCGTCTCGAGAATGCCGAGGTACTGGAAGACTTTGATCGCCTCCCGGATCGAAGATCTACCGATTCCGAATGACTCTGCAAGCTGACTCTCTGTCGGGAGCTTATCACCAACTTTGTACTTATTCGACTCAATCATTGACTTGATCCGGTGCATTGCTTCAGTAACAACTGTCTGTTGCTTAATTTTATCCATTCTAGTAGATACCCCTTCAGAAAGTTATATTACAACTTTTGATTAATAAATCATACCAAATAAAAATTTAATTGACAAGTCCGTATAATCATAATATCCTATTATCAGACAATACAAAAAAGGAGAAGTTTATGAAAAAAGTATTTGTTGTCGCATTATCAGTGATGGTGTTATGTACCTTTACCCTGATGGCTCAGGGGCAAGGAGAATCTGATGTCATCAAGGTGGGTAAGTACGGTCCTCTCTCCGGTCCTATGTCCCTCTCCGGTACCGCCGGTGAGCATGGTGTAGAGCTGGCTATAGACCAGATCAACGAACAGGGCGGTCTGCTCGGTAAGAAGCTGGAAATCGTTTCATACGATGACAAATCTTCTCCGGAACAGGCTGTAAAAGCAGTCACAAGGATGATTGAATCAGAACATGTCGATGTCATTGTCGGTTCACTGCACAGTGGTAATGTTCTTGCTCAGGCGCCTGTGAATGAGAAGGCCAAGGTCCCTCAGGTCGGACTGGGCACGAGTCCCGGATGGCTTCAGCAGGGATTCAAATTTCTATTCAGGCCCGTTCCCAATACTCATATTATCAACGTTCAGATCGCAAAGACAATCCAGGAGCTTGGGTACAAGAAAGTCGGTGGCTTAGGCCGGTCTGATGAGTATGGAAAGGGTGGTATAGATGATATAGCTACTCAGCTTGAGGGAATGGGCATCGAAATGGTGAGTGAATGGTATCAGCCTGGAGATACAGACTTCACCGGACAGATTGCAAAACTGATAAACAGCGGAGCTGAAGCAATAATTTCCTACGGTGTTGATGCAGATCAGGGGCCGACCATGAAACAACTGAGACGACTCGGATATACAGGCTATGTGTTCGGACCCGAAAGTATGAACGTTCCTTCCGTTAAGGAAGTTGCTGGTAAGGATGCTGATGGTGCGATTTATGGTTCTGCCTATGTGATCCCGAATTCTCCCGAGGATGCAATTGATGACTATCAGAGGCAGTTCTTCGAAGCCTTTGTCGAAAAATTCGGTTCGATGCCGAAGAGTCAGGTTGCTATGCGTGCTTACGATGCCACGCACCTTCTTGCCGAGGCAATGAGAATTGCCGGAACCACCGAAGGTCAGGCCGTGAGGGATGCCCTTGCAGAAATACATGACTACAAGGGCCTTGCCGGTACGTTTGACTTCAGGGGAAATGATGGAGAAGGTATTCTCGAAGCTAGAATGTTCGCCATTAAAGATGGAAAGGATGTGTTGCTTGAAGATTTCCTGAAATAGAAAGGAGATGCTGCACTACATGAAATCTTCATTCCCGTACGAGCAGTAGAAACGATGGGCCCTTGTTCGCTGAAAAATCATTGGATCAGAGAAGAAAGGGCCCTTAGTTTTTCCAAGCCGTGCAGGTATTCATTGCAGTAAAGACGGGATGAAAGAAGCGAGTTCCCAGGGAGGAATTTGAAAAAATAGGAGTTGTATGTGTTTCTACAAGTATTAATAGGAGCGATAATGATCGGCAGTATCTATGGCCTGATAGCCATGGGGTATTCTCTGATTTACAGCGCATCAGGTTTGCTCTCGTTCACACAGGGAGAACTGCTGATGTTCGGTGCCTTTCTTGGTCTGACGTTCTACAAGTATGCGAACCTGCCTTTTGTGATCTCTATTACTCTCACCATAGCCATCATGTTCATGGTCGGAGTGTTTATAGAGAGTTTCATCATCCGCAAGCTCGTCAAAGCAAAGGCAAACCTGATTTTTATCGTTCTCGCGACGATAGCTCTTTCTATTGTTCTCAAGAATTTCGCGATGCTGGTCTGGGGGAGTAATGTCTTCCAGTTCCCGCAGATATTCAAAACAGGATTTGTGAAAATAGGAGATGTGAATGTCGACCCGACCTCGATCATGGCGATCGTCATCGCCTTTATTGCTATGCTTATCCTCCATTTCTTCATGAATAAGACACGGTTCGGGACCTCCATGAGAGCAGCAGCTCAGAACCCCCTGGCAGCGAAGACGATGGCGATCAACGTTTCGAGAACGACGTATGTTACCTGGGGACTCGCAAGTGCCTTGGCAGGTATCGCAGGATTCCTGATCGGACCGGTGTATGGTGTACATCTTGAGATGGGAACGATGATCGGATTGAAGGGATTCGCCGCGGCAGTTATCGGCGGGTATGGGAATATGTACGGTGCGATCATCGGTTCGTTCATCATCGGCCTCGTTGAAACTTTCACAGCCGCCTATATATCATCGATCTATAAGGATGTTATATCGTTCCTGGTTCTGATTGCTTTCCTTATCCTGAAGCCTCGAGGAATATTCAATTCCAAAGTCTATGACGAAGAATAAGGGGAGGAAGAATTCATGATACAGAAAAAAATGAAATACATCATCGTGACGGTCTTCCTGTTGGCCCTGCCATTGGTATTCATCGGGAACTCGTACTTTCTACTATTGTTGTGTACAGGGATGATCTATGTGATAGCAGTATCGGGTCTTGATCTCCTCTTCGGTTACTCAGGCCAGATCTCTCTGGGACATGCAGGATTCTTTGCCATCGGAGCCTATACCTCGGCGATCCTGAGCATCAAACTCGGAATCCCCGTTGTGTTCAGTATGCTGTTCGCTGCAGGACTGGCAACAATGTTTGCTGTTCTGATCGCACTTCCCGCAGCCAGACTTGTTCACCACTTTCTTGCACTGATCACCATATCCTTCGGAGAGATCGTCTATCTGTTCGTTTCTCATGCGGATCCGCTGACCAACGGATTCTCCGGAATCGGGTTCATACCCTCACCATCTCTTGGATTCTTTGTGTTCGACACCAATATGAAATACTATTACTTCCTCTTGGTGATTGTTGCTGTACTTCTTATGTTTAAAAATCGGATCATCAAATCAAGGACCGGTCGGGCGATCATTGCTGTCAGGGAGAATATCTACGCATCGGATGGCATAGGTGTCAACGTCAAGAACTATAAGATTCTATCTTTTGCACTGAGTTCCTTCTACACGGGACTCGCCGGCGCACTCTATGCACACCTGATCGGGTTTATCAGTCCGGAATCCTTCACACTGAACCAATCGATCATCTTTCTGACGATGCTTCTACTTGGTGGAATGGGTAATTTTTACGGACCTATTATCGGAGCCCTGGTGCTCACCCTTGGAACGGAGTATCTGCAGGTGCTGGGAAACTATCAGATGCTGGTGTATGGAACGATTCTTCTTCTTATAGTCGTTTTTATTCCGAGCGGTCTGATACATGTCGTGAATCTACGGAATCTTAGAAAGATTCTGCATAAACGTACAACAGCGGAGGAGAATGACGACAATGCTTAAAATTCAAGATGTAGTTATCAAATTCGGTGGGTTGTGTGCGGTAAATGAAGTCTCTATGGATGTTGAACCTAATTCCATAACAGCACTGATCGGACCGAATGGAGCAGGAAAGACGACACTGTTTAATATTATCAGTGGCGTCCTCACTCCCCTGAGCGGAGATATTCTGTTCGCAGGGAATTCGATCAAAGGGTTTAGACCCTATATGATAAATAAAACCGGTATCGCACGAACGTATCAGAACATCAATCTGTTCTCGAATATCAGCGTGATTGAAAACGTCATGATCGGACAGCATTGCCGCAGAGATTCCAATCTCTTCCAGACTCTCTTCAGGACCAACTACCAAGTACGGGAGGAAAGGGAGATACGAGAAAAGGCGATGGAGATCCTGGATTTTCTCGGGCTGGCTGAATTCTCTGACTTCACCGCAAAAAGTCTTTCGTACGGGAATCAGCGAAAACTTGAGATAGCCAGGGCACTTGCAAGTACACCTCAGGTTCTTCTTCTTGACGAACCTGCTGCAGGGATGAACACAACAGAGAAGGGAGAACTCATGGACCTTATCAGACAGATTCAGGACACAGGAGTTACCATCCTAATCGTCGAACATGATATGAAGCTGGTGATGTCTCTGGCCGAGCAGGTTCACGTGATGAACTATGGACGAAAGATAGCACAGGGTAAACCGTATGAGGTGCAGAATAATAAAGACGTTATCGAAGCGTACTTAGGAACGGAGTAGATTCATGGAAAAGACAACAGTGTTGAAGGTCGAAGATCTGGATTACAAATACGGTTCGATTCATGCGTTGAGAGGAATATCTCTTGAAGTGAACGAAGGGGAGATCGTTGCCCTGATCGGTGGAAATGGTGCAGGAAAAACCACAACACTGAGGTGCATTTCAGGGCTTCTTGATGCACCCGAGAGTGGGAATATCAGTTTCTATGGTGAATCAATCGTCAAACAGAAATCGGATAAGATAGCCGCAAGAGGGATCATGCAGGTTCTCGAAGGACGGCATATCTTCTCGAAACTCACGGTCAAGGAGAACCTCTCCCTGGGAGCTTTTAACAGACAGGCCGACTATGCCAGCACCCTGCAGTATGTGTATACCCTTTTCCCCGTGCTGAAAGAAAGAGAGCAGCAGGAAGGAGGTACTTTGTCAGGCGGAGAACAGCAGATGCTTGCCCTGGGACGCGCTCTCATGTCCAAACCGAAACTGCTCATGATGGATGAACCCTCTCTTGGATTGGCTCCTATCATCGTTAGGAACATTTTCGAGATGATTACAAAAATCAACAAGGACGGAACGACAGTGCTGCTTGTTGAACAGAATTCCAAGGCAGCTCTGAATATCGCCGATCGGGGCTATGTTATCGAAAGTGGCAGAATCATTCTCACAGATACCTCGAATAACCTTCTTAATAATGAAGAGGTGAAAAAGAGTTATCTCGGTGAGAAATGATTGTGAAATGGGATGGGATAATGATGAAAAAAGGTTGGAAGTATAGTGTAGCGATCAGTGAACCGATATCTACTGATTACCCGAGTCTCTTGCAGGGGGATATCCTTGCCATGATGACGAAAGCCAGTGAGATCGGGTTTGACGCCGTTGAGCTGCATATCGAGTCTCCTGAGGAGCTCGATGTCGATGCGGTCTGTCGGCAAAAGGAAGAACTCGGTATTGAAATATCGGCGATATCGAGCGGTCTTGCCTTCACTCAGGGCAGATTGTCTTTGTTTTCAGAAGATGATTCTGTGCGTGAAAAGGCAAGGGAGCGGTTCAGAAGTTTCATCGATGTGTGTGGAAAGCTTGAATGTATGCTGATCCTGGGGCTTATGAAAGGACAGCTCCTCATACAAAGTACCCATGAAGAGGCCGATAGCCTTCTTGAAGAGTACCTTGAGGACGTCCTTGCCTATGCACGGGACAGGGGTGTGACCATTCTACTCGAACCCATTCACAAATTTCTCACCAACTACATGAATACAGTCAAACAGGTGATCGATTATATCGATAGGATTCAAGCAGCCAATTTCAAAGCTCTCATCGATACCTATCACATGTATATCGAGGAAGAGAATATGATTGATCCTCTCTACTATGCACAGGGTAACATCGGTAACTTCCATGTCTCTGATTCAAATAGAAGAGCTCCCGGCCTCGGACAGATACATTTCCTCGAGATGTTCAATTCCCTGGACATCATCGGGTATCAGGGATATCTGTCAGTGGAGTGCATCCCATTCCCCTCACAGGAAGAGTCTGCCAGGCACAGTCTGCAGTATCTGAAGGCGATGGAAAGTGCCGTGCGATTACGAAGGAAGGGGTAGCTGTATGGAAAAAAAGACTCTAGAAAACAGACATGCTGTCATCACAGGAGGTTCACGCGGCATTGGGTATGCAATTGCAGGATTTCTGGGAGAAAACGGGGCAACTGTCATCATTGCAGATATCAACAGTGAAACAGGAAAAACTGCAGTATCTCAGTTGAGGAAGGAGGGCAAGGATGCTTATTTCTACGAAACTGATGTAAGCAACCCCGATTCTGTTCAAAATATGATGAAGCGCGTACATGAAACTGTCGGTGATATAGATATTCTCGTGAACAATGCAGGTATCCTAGACGATAGGGGCGTGCTCGATATCGATCCTTCTTCCTGGGCTAAGGTCATAGGAATAAATCTGAGTGGAGCTCATTACTGCTCTCAGGCAATTGTGCCTGATATGATGAAGAACAGGTTTGGAAGGATTGTTAACATTGCTTCGATGGCAGGCCAGACCGGAGGGTTCAAGGCGGGTGTTGATTATGTGAGTTCGAAGGCCGGGGTGTTTGGTCTCACTAAATCCTATGCCCGTTACTGTGCACGATATGGGATTACTGTAAATGCCGTAGCTCCCGGACTTATTGAGACTGAGATGACTAAAGGCTGGGCAGCTGCC
Organism: Sphaerochaetaceae bacterium; assembly: GCA_016938475.1. Lineage (GTDB taxonomy): Bacteria > Spirochaetota > Spirochaetia > Sphaerochaetales > Sphaerochaetaceae > SABI01. The sequence goes on along the minus strand of JAFGUP010000186.1, from coordinate 8,440 downwards.
GATGAAGTGCCGCTCGGCTATCTCGGTTCTCCCCTGGATATCGCCAAGACTGTCTTTTTTCTGGTATCTCCATTGGCAGATTATATGACAGGTCAAGTGTTGAGCGTGAACGGTGGATTGTTCATGTATTAGTGTTGTTTTCATCAATAGATAACTCTGGAAAGGGAGGTGTTCAATGAGAGCACAGGTGTTTACAGGTCCTCATACCTTTGTGCTGAAGGAACTGGAGGTCCCATCGATTCAGGATGACGAGGTGCTGGTCAGAGTCAGAGCTGTCGGTGCGTGCGGGAGTGATTTTCATGGTTTTACCGGCGAATCCGGCAGACGGTATCCAGGGATGGTCATGGGACATGAGATCGCAGGCGAGATCGAACAGCTGGGAGCATCGGTGCATGCATATAAGAGAGGCGATCATGTAGTCGTTCAGCCGATCCACTCATGCGGTCACTGTACCGTGTGTCGTGAGGGGAAGACCAGTGTCTGCCTGAACAAGAGAATGATAGGAGTCAATATGGATCAGGTAGGCGGTCTTGCCGAGTACATTCCCGTCCATATGGACAATATCTATGGTATACACTCGAAGGTTCCCTTCGAGATTGCCGCACTCAGCGAACCGCTCGCTGTAGGGTTCGGCGCTGTCGGGCGCTCAGGAATGAAGGAGAATCTCACAGTGGCGATCGTTGGTGCAGGGATGATCGGAGTGAGTATACTCCTTGCTGTATCTCGCTATAAACCCTCCAAAATCTTTATAATCGATCAGAAAGAAAACAAACTACATGTTGCAGAGAATCTGGGAGCTATCGCGATTAATTTCAGGCAAACAGATCCTGTGAAGGCGATACTGGAACAGACCGACGGTCTTGGAGCCGATATCACCTTCGAAGCAGTCGGCCTTCAGACCAGTGTCACTTCCTCTATCCTTGCAACGCGTGTAGGGGGAAGAATCGTCTGGGTCGGCAATATGGCTCCACAGGTCAACATCCCCATGCAGGAGATCGTGACCAAGGCCAGAGAGATCCTGGGCGTCTACTGTTATGAACCTGAGGATTTCAGGCAATCAGTACAGTACATAGAGACGAATCCTCATCTCATGGAACGTTTCGTGAACACTACAGTCCCTCTGGAAAGAACACAAGACCTTTTTACTCAGTTGTCGAGCGGCGAACTTGATGTGTTCAGAGCCGTGATAACCGTGTGATGTAGTCTTGCTCAGGTGGGATTTCCTGCTTGAAAAATATTTGACAACATACATGGTGCAGGGTATACTAATTTTAATAAGTGATAACAGTGTTTGCATAGTGATAATTTAGCCAAGACTGTGCAGTGACTGGCTACAAGAGGTATGTACATGAATGATAAAACATTACACCAGTTGGAACGTGAAGCGGCCCGGATGCGTCTGGATCTTCTTCGTACGTTCGGTACCGGGAAGGCTCATCATTTCGGGGGGACCCTGTCATCGGTCGATATCGTGACTGCTCTCTATTTTCATGTGATGAACTATTCAAAACAGAACTATCAGAAAGCCGATAGAGACCGTCTGATCTTCAGCAAAGGCCATTCGGTTCCAGTTCAGTATGTTGCACTTGCTCATCTGGGGATACACGATGTTGACACTCTCAAGAGCATCAAGACGATGGGTTCTGTGTTTCAGGGGCATCCTGATATGAGAAAGACAGCAGGTATAGAGGCTCCCACAGGTTCTCTCGGGCAGGGGCTTTCCTTCGCGAACGGGATCGCACTCGCTCTGAAAGCTGATGGCCTTAAGAGCAGGACCTTTGTTATCACCGGTGACGGGGAACTTCAGGAAGGGCAGATATGGGAAGCGGCAATGACAACTCCCCATTACAAGCTCGGGCATGTGTGTGCCATCGTAGATCGCAACGGGTACCAGAGTCAGGGCTCGATCGATACTCTCATGGGCGTGGAGCCTCTTGAAAAGAAGTTCGAATCCTTCGGATGGGAAACCTACCGCATAGACGGACACGATCTGGAAGCGTTGTGTGAGGTCCTCGACAGGGTAGGTAAGAATCCGGATGTTCCTATCATGATTATTGCTGATACCGTGAAAGGAAAGGGGGTGAGCTTCATGGAGGCGACTCACACGTATCATAACTACGCACTTTCGGTAGAAGAGTTTGAAAAGGCAGAGACTGAGCTGCTGGAAAGACTTGAGATGCTGGTAGCGAAGGAGGCTGAATAATGTCTAAAAAAGCTACAAGAGACGCCTTTGGTGATACCTTACGTGATATCGCTACTGAGGACAATGCTGTATTTGCCATGGATTGTGATCTGGGAGGTTCCACCCGTGCAGCGAAGATCATGGAAGCTGACCCTTCCCGTTTCATTGAGATGGGTATTGCGGAACAGGATATGGTTTCCACAGCAGCAGGAATGGCATCCATGGGGAAAGTCGTGTTCGTCAATTCCTTTGCCGTCTTTCTTACCGGAAGGGCATATGATCAGATCAGACAGCAGGTAGCACTGCCGAGGTCCAACGTCAAGCTCTGTGCATCAAGTTCCGGACTCACTCAGGGCGCTGACGGTGCTACCCATCAGTCGGTCACAGACATCAACCTGATGCGAGGTCTTCCTCATATGGTTGTTCTGTCTCCCGCTGATGCCGTTCAGACCGATGCTGTCATACGGTTTGCCCATACCTATAAAGGTCCCGTATACATTCGGCTCTCCCGGTATGCGACACAGCAGATCTTTCCTGATGACTACGTGTTTGAATTCAACCAGATCGAGACACTCTCTCAGGGCACCGATGTCGCCCTCATTGCAACAGGACCGATCCTGGAACAGGTCCTTGCAGCGAGGAAACTCCTTGAAGCAAAAGGGTACTCCTGTGGAGTGTACCATGTGCCGACCATCAAACCCTTCGACGCTGACAGCCTGAAGGCTATCGCAAACCAGGTGAGACTACTGGCGACGATTGAGGAACACAGTATCATTGGTGGCCTCGGTTCAGCGACAGCAGAGGTGCTTTCCTCTCTTGCCACTCACCCCCCTCTCGTACGTATCGGTGTCCAGGACTGTTTCGGGGAATCGGGAAGTGCAGAAGAACTTCTGTGCAAGCATAAGCTTGATGCAGAAGGAATCGTTGAACGTATCACATCAGAATTACAACACTAGGTAGTGGAGGCATTGACTATGGCAACCTATATAGAAGGATTGATCGAACGGGCAAGAACTGCTCAGGAGGCATTCGCCAACGCCGATCAGGAGACTGTGGACAGAGCGGCAGAGCTGATCTGCTGGAGAGGAATCGATCCCGGTTTCGCACAGCAGCTGAGTGAGCTCGCTGTAGAGGAGTCCCGCATGGGCGATGTACCAAGCAAGTACGCGAAAATGATGAACAAAGTTCGCGGTGCCTGGCTCGAGATGAAGGGACAGAAGTCAGTCGGGATTATTGAAGAAGATTCTGCTCTTGGTCTGGTGAAGATTGCTAAACCGGTCGGTGTTATCGGCGCACTCATTCCCTGCACGAACTGTGAGGCTACCCCGGTGCTGAAGGCTGCCTGGGCAGTCAAGACACGCAACGCAATCATCCTTGCCCCACACCCGAGAACGAAGAAGACGAATGCCTTCGTCGTTGATATGATGCGTTCAGCGCTACAGGAGCTTGGTCTCCCTCAAGACCTCATCCAGAACGTCGCTGAAGTCTCTGTACAGAACTCTCAGGAACTGATGGCCTCCTGTGATCTTATCCTTGCAACAGGCGGAGGAGGTATGGTGAAGGCGGCCTATTCGAGCGGAACTCCCGCCTACGGGGTGGGAGCAGGAAATGCTGTGACTATCGTGGACGACACTCAGGATCTGAAAGAGGTTGCGAACAAGATCATGAGAGGGAAGACCTTCGATCAGGCAACCAGTTGTTCCTCCGAGAACTCGGTCCTCGTCCAGGATACCATCTACGATGAATTCCTTGCAGCTATGGGAGCTCAAGGCGGATACGTATGTACTCCAGAACAGAAGGACCTTCTTGAGAAGGCGATGTGGCCCGATGGGCATTCCCTTAACCGGAATATCATCGCCCAGCCTGCCTCCGTCATAGCACGTGAGGCCGGATTCAGTATTCCTGAAGAGGTCAGTTTTATCATGGTGCAGGAGAGCGGAATCGGAGAGGGTTTCCCGTTCAGTGCGGAGAAATTATCGGTAGTGCTGACTGTCTACCGTTGGAGTGAGTTCGACAGTGCCGTGGATATGGTCAATAGCATCACCTCCTACAACGGTACAGGCCATTCCTGCGGGATACATAGCAGTGATCGCGAAAAAGTCCTGAAACTCTCAGAGCAGGTCAATGTATCGCGTGTGATGGTGAATCAGCCGCAATCTCTTGCAAACAGCGGAGCATGGACGAATGGGATGCCGATCACACTGACCCTTGGTTGCGGATCGTGGGGAGGGAATATCTCAAGTGAAAATATTACCTGGAAACATCTGCTCAATACGACGTGGGTTGCTTTCCCGATAGATAGCCGGCAGGTCCCTGATGAACAGCTGTTCAGTGACCGGGTCAGAAACAGCTGAACGGAGGGAACGGCAATGGGGCCTGAAGATCAGAGCCGGCTTGTCACTCAGATGAGATCGGCAGCAGAAGCTGGAGGCGGACTCGAGAGGCAGGAAAAACAGCATCAGAAAGGGAAAATGACAGCTCGGGAGCGTATCGATACTCTCACTGACTCCGGGAGTTTTCTGGAGTCTGAGAAGTATGTGACCTGCCGGTCGACTTCGTTCGGGCTCGAGCGTCACCGTATTCCCGGAGACGGTGTGGTGAGCGGCTGTGCCATGATAGATGGACGGGAAGTGTGGATAAGTGCTCAGGATTTCACCGTCCTTGGAGGTTCTCTGGGAGAGATGCATGCACAGCGGATCGTTGATGCGCAGAATTCCGCTCTCAGCATGAGAAAGCCGTTCATTCAGATCAATGATTCAGGAGGAGCACGGATTCAGGAAGGGATCAGGTCTCTTGACGGGTACGGGAAGATCTTCCGTAACAATATCCTTGCCTCCGGGGTCGTTCCCCAGATTTCCGTCATTCTCGGCCCCTGTGCAGGAGGGGCCGCCTACTCGCCGGCCCTCACCGATTTCGTGTTCATGGTTGACGGGCTGAGTCAGATGTATATCACTGGACCCGACGTGATCAGGACAGTCACTGGTGAGCAGGTGACTCATGAACAGCTTGGAGGTGCCTCAACACATGCGGCGAAAAGCGGAAATATCCATTTTGCCTGCAGAAGCGAGAAAGAGTGCATGGAGAAGGTGAAAAGACTTCTCGGTTATCTTCCATCGAACAGCGATGAGTTGCCTCCTGTGCATAGCGGGACGAAGGAGAGCCGGCTGCGGCCGAGCAGCAGGATCAGACATCTTATTCCCGAGCGGATTACCAAGGCCTATAACATCATCGATATCATCGAGGATATTGTCGACGCAGGAAGCTTCCTCGAGGTTCAAAGCGAGTATGCCAAGAGTATCGTGGTGGGGTTTGCCCGCCTCGGAGGGTACAGTGTCGGAATCGTTGCGAATCAACCGAATTCGATGTCCGGGACGCTCGATATCAATTCTTCCGATAAGGGAGCTCGTTTCATCAGAACCTGTGATTCCTTTAACGTTCCCATCCTCTCCCTCGTCGATATCCCGGGGTATATGCCGGGAACCCTGCAGGAATACGGAGGTATCATCCGCCACGGAGCAAAGATGCTGTACGCGATCGGAGAGGCGACCGTACCGAAGGTCTCTGTAGTCGTACGTAAAGCGTATGGGGGAGCATATATCGCGATGGCATCCAAATCCCTCGGATATGACCGGGTGATAGCTCTCAGCGGAGCGTCCATCGCTGTCATGGGAGCGGACGGGGCTGCTGAGATCATCTACCGCAGAGAGATATCCTCATCTGAAGACCCCGCGTCCACTCGTAGAGAGAAGATCGCTGAGTTTCAGAAAGAGGAGATGAATCCGTTCGTCGCGGCAGCTACCGGCCTGGTTGATGATGTCATTGATGCGGATGACCTGAGAAACAACCTCATACGATCGTTTCAGAGCCTGAGAACGAAGAGAGAGGAAAGGCCAAGACATAAGCACGGGAATGTTCCGATGTGAAAGAAGAGCTTTACAGGGAACAAGATCAGAATTTATCAAAAGAGGTAGAGTATGGCAGAGAAAGAGAAATGGAGTCCGTTGAAGGAGATGGCAGAGACCACTCCCACAGATTTCTGGAATGATTCGTGTTCCTTCGAGGAACTGAAGTATGCGATCAGCCACGGCGCAGTCGGAGCAACGACGAACCCCGTTATCGTGGGTAATGTTCTGAAGAAGGAACTACATCTGTGGGAAGGGAGAATCAAGGAACTGATTTCAGAGTACCCGGAGGACTCATATGAAGATATCTCCTGGCGACTGAACGAGGAGATGGCTGTGGAAGTGGGGAAACTTCTCCTGCCCGTGTTCAAGGAATCAAACGGGAAGAAGGGGCGAATCTCCATACAGACCAACGCCAAATATTACAAATCCTGGCAAAAGATGACCGAGCAGGCCCTTCATTTCAACTCGATAGCACCGAATATCAACGTGAAAATGCCTGCGACGAAGGCAGGCATCAAAGCGATGGAAGAAGCTACTGCAGCGGGAGTCAGTATCAATGCGACAGTGAGTTTCACCGTAGCGCAGGCACTCGCTGTCGCCGAAGCGGTTGAAAGAGGCCTTGACAGGAGAGTCGCAGCCGGTGAGGATATCAGCGCGATGAGCCCCATATGTACTATTATGGTCGGGCGTCTGGATGACTGGGTGAAAGTCTCAGGGGAACAGGCCAAGATCATCAGTGACCCGGGAGTGCTTGACTGGGCCGGAGTGGCCGCATTCAAGCGAGCCTATTCCATCTTCAAAGAGAAGAACTACAGAGTCCGTCTCCTTTCTGCCGCATACCGCAATCACCTTCACTGGTCACAGCTTATCGGCGGAGAAGTGTCCATGACGATCCCGTACGGATGGCAGGTGAAATTCAACAACTCTGATGTCACGGTCGAAGACAGGATCTGTGATCCGGTCGATCCGAAGATCATCAGTGAGCTGATGAGCAAATATCCTGAGTTCGTGAAAGGCTATGAACCCGACGGTCTGAAGATCGAAGAGTTCGATAGCTATGGAGCTGTAGTTCGAACACTCAGATCCTTTATTAGCGGCTATGAAAGTACATTGGGAGTTATCAGAGAGTTCATGCTTCCCGACCCCGATAAGTAGGGATTCCCTTCAGACGCCAGGCCGGTACCCGGAGGCAGGCGTCTGAATATACTGTGTGTACGGCACCATTCAATCCCATTGCACTGAATACCCGAGCGATTGACTCGACAGTGCAGTGGGATTTTCCCTATCTCATGGCACGGGAGCTATATCTTTTTCGAGTCCAGTGCTGCCCGTGTCATCTTTATATATTCAAAACTCTCTTTATACCGCTTCATAACGGTGCCGACGAACAGGGAATCAATGATTGACAACTCCGCGATTCGCGAAGAGAGAGCCTCAGGTTTGAACGCGGTCTCTGAGGATGAGGTGAAGAGCTGCACATCACTGTGCTTGAGAATAGGGCATCGGTTATAGTCGGTGATGGTGATGATCTTTGCTCCTGCTTTCGAGGCAAATTCCACCATCTCGATGGTAGCTTCAGATGCTCCTGAGTGAGAAATGGCGATGACGACATCCCCGGGACCAAGCGTTACGGCAGACATCAGTTGTACGTTCGAGTCCGAAAAAGCAAGAGGAAGAAACCCTATTCTGAGAAATTTATGCTGGCCATCAAGAGCAATGATGTTTGATCCCCCGATACCGTAGAAGATAAGATGTTTACAATGGATGATCAGTTCTATGGCTTTCTCTATGTTCTCCTTGTTCCCGAGTTTCAGCGTATCCTGAAGTGCTTTGATATTAGAGTTGAATACCTTGTCGACGATAATAGGGGTTGTGTCTGATGGTGCGAGAGATTCGTAGATCTGCTGGGTGGTATCGATCGCTTCCTGAGCAATCGAGATCTTCATTGCCTGATACCCTTTGTACCCCAGTTTCTTTGCCAGTCGGACAAGCGACGGTTCACTTGTGGAACATTTCTCTGCAAGTTCGCTGATCGGCATGTGAACCACGTCCTTCGAGTGATCCATCAGGTATGAGCATACTTCCTTCTCTTTCTTACTCAGTATTCTGATCTCTCTGTTGAGCCTCTGCGTGAAGGAGACTTCCTGATTTTCAAATACCATGGCTGTCATACTGCGTCTCTCCTCATGTATGTAGTATATCACATCTGCCTAAAATGAACATAATTTTGTTTAAAATAAAAAATATGGAATAAAATTACATCTATGGATAAATCATAAATACTTGTTATATAATAAAAAAATAACTATAAGGCCTTTTAAGTGTTCTTATAAAGCTGAGCTATTCATCTTAT
>JAFGUP010000185.1 GCA_016938475.1 Sphaerochaetaceae bacterium | reverse complement strand
TGTACAGTCCTGTCTTTCTCATATCTGTTAGTTCCTATATTCCTATACTAATGCATAACTCATCAACTTGTCGATGTATAAAATGCTCACTTCCCTTATTCCAGAGGATCTGTACTGTGCCATCACCACTGTCTTTGTGAATCGTTATATCTCTCTGAGCTTTCTGAACAGAGAGAAAGCGAAGTAAACCGACACCATCCCGTCTACGCGCTCTGAGGAAACGCAGGATGATCGGGGCTTTCACGAAACAGATTGTATCACACAGAATATCAAGATGCATCCTATGAAGGAGAGCCGCATTGACCACGACAGCTGCAGTTCCCCGTTTCCTCTCCTGCTCTATCATGGTCTTCACCGATTCCACCATCCGGGGATGCACGACAGCTTCCAATCGTCTAAGTTGATTCTCATTGCCAAAGACGATCTCACCGAGAGCCCTGCGGTCGATATTCCCCGAATTATCGATGACGGCATCAGAAAAGATGCTCCTGAGCTCATCGACGCTAGCGTTCAGAGCAGTATGGCCAAGAGCATCGACATCGATTTCAACCATACCTCTTTCAACCAGCGCTCTTGCTATGGAGCTCTTCCCTGCACAGTATCTCCCAGTTAGACCGATAACCTTCAATGCATCTCTCCCCATGATCGACCTGTCTCGATGCTGACCCGCATCGGAATGGAAAGAGGGTACGCATGCTCCATCGTTTCACGTACAAGATGCTTCATCCGGTCGACTTCTTCAAGAGGGACTTCGAAGATCAGTTCATCGTGAACCTGCAGAAGCAGCCGGCTTGCAAGGCCTGCGTGTTGGATTGCATGGGAGATGTTCAGCATCGCCTGCTTCATGATATCTGCTGCCGACCCCTGAATTACTGTATTGACGGCTACCCGCTCAGCACCCTGTCGCACAGTCCCATTGGATGAATGTATCTCCGGTATCAGTCGCCGGCGTCCGAGAAGGGTTGTAACCTGCCCGCTCTCTTTCGCTCCCGTTACGATGCCCTCCATAAATGAAGTGACCTGGGAAAGACGGGAGAAATAGTTATCGATGAACTCTGCAGCCTTGGAGCGGGTGATCCCGAGTTCGTTGGAGAGTCGGAAGGCCGACATCCCGTAGATGACCCCGAAGTTGATGATCTTTGCTACCCGCCGCTCCTCACTGGAAACGAATTCCGGATGGATATCGAAGATCAGACCTGCTGTCCTTTTGTGAATATCCTGTCCCTCACGAAAAGCTTCACAGAGAGTGGAATCGCCGCTCATATGAGCAAGAACGACCAGCTCGATCTGGGAATAATCGGCTGAAAGAAGAGTAGACCCCTGTTCAGCCATGAAGGCATCGCGGATCCTTCTGCCGTCATCACTTTTAATCGGTATATTCTGCAGATTCGGATTTCTGCTTGATAGTCGACCGGTGGCAGTACCAGTTTGAGTGAAGGAAGTGTGAACCCGGTGTGTGTCAGCATTGATCATCTGAGGAAGTACATCAATATACGTGTTCTTCAGCTTTACGAGTGAGCGGTTCTCAACGATACGCCGCGGTACTTCATCCAGGAGAGCAAGTCGTTCGAGAACGTCGATCGCAGTGGAGTAGCCTGTCTTGTTCTTCTTGCCATGAGGAAGACCTCGCTCCTCGAACAACACCTCCTGAAGCTGCTTGGTGCTGTTCATGTTAAACTCATGCCCGACCTCTTTATAAACCTCCCGTTCAATCTCTTTCAGACGGGTTGATATCTCCTCGTTGAAGTCATCCAGTTTTTCTCTGTCGAGATATACCCCGGCCAGCTCCATCTTCGCGAGAATGGGAACAAGGGGCATCTCAAGCGTATAGAACAGTTTGTCCAATCCCTCTTTTTCGAGCATGGAAGAGAACAGATGGTAGAGCCTCAATGTGATATCAGCATCCTCGGCGGCATACGGCAGTGCCTTCTCGAGGGGAATATCGCTGAACAGGCTCCCCTTGGGGACCACCTCGTCGTAGTGTATCGTCGTATACCCGTCAAGATAGGTATGGGCAAGAAAGTCCATGTTGTACACGTTCGCTGAAGAATCAAGCACCCAGGCGGCAACCATCGTATCGAAATACAGATCCGCTTCCTCGATACCGTTTCGTACCATCACCTTGTAGTCATATTTGACATTCTGTCCAACCAGGCGGATTTTCTTGTCGCTCAGCAGCGTCCTCAGAAGCTCTAGCGCATCCCCGCTGTCCACAACAACACCCTGAGAAGCCACCAGAGGAACGTAATAGGCAATGCGGTCCTGGAACGAGAAACTGAACCCGACGGGGACGGCCTTCATCTCATCGATATCGGTCGTCTCGAAATCTAGAGCCATTACTGTCCCGCTCTCGATCGTATCACAGACAGCAGAGAATTCTTCAAGGCTCGTCAGAGCACGGTAATCACCGGCAGCATTGAGTTCACTCTTTACAGCCGGTTTCTCTTCAATCTTTTGTTTCCCGACAGCCGCAATCAGACTGCTTGCCTGAGCCTGTTCGAAAAAGGGGATTGCACCGCTCCAGTCGATACTTTCTGTGGTGAAGCGGTCACTTTCGAACTCTATTGCAGTGGGTACATCATCCTTGAGGATCACCAGGTCCCGAGACAGGTAGGCCATCTCTTTCGATTCTGCAAGCTTCCTGGCAACTGAGGGGGCCTGCTCATCGATATGTTCGTATATTGCATCGAGGGAATCCCACTCACCCAGAAGTTTCACCGCACCCTTCGGCCCGATCCCTTTGACACCGGGGATGTTATCGGAAGAGTCCCCGATCAGAGAAAGGTAATCGACAATCTGATCGGTTCGGATAGAGAACTCTTCGAGCACCTCTTCAGGACCTATCCTGCGGTACGAACTCGATCCGTTACGAGGCGGTCGCAGGGCACAGACATGCTCATCGACTAGCTGCAGCAGATCCTTATCACCGGTGACCATCACCGTATCGATATCATGCATCGATGCCTGTTTTGCGACAGAGGCGATGATATCGTCAGCTTCCCAGCCATCCACTCTGATGTGAGGAATATTTGCGGCATCGAGGATTTCGAGAATTCTCGGCACCTGTTCATGAAGATCTTCAGGAGCAGCCTGTCTGTTCGCCTTGTACATCTCATACATCTCGTGTCGGAAGGTGGGAGTCCTGCTGTCAAGGGCAACCACGAGATAGTCGACAGGATACTCTCTGAGAACCTTGATCAACGTGGAGTAGAATCCGAACAGAGCTGAGACATTCCTCCCCTCGCCATCTTTCAGAGGTCTCTTTATGAATGCGAAGTACGAACGATAGATAAGTGCGAAAGCATCGAGTACATAGAGGGTTTTTCTGGTTTTTTTCATGGGTTATTTCCTTGGACCTGAGGGAAATCCAGCAGCATCATATCGTAGGCCGGATGGATGTTTTCAGGAAGATCGGCATCAAAAGTGGTATGCTCCAGGCGGTGTGAGATATGGGTAAGATAGGTTGTCCTGGCACCGATACGCTGCGCGGCAGCGACCGCCTCAGCGACATTCATGTGAGTTGGATGGCTTTCATAGCGGAGGGTGTCGAGGACGACGACTTCGAGCCCTTCGAGCAGAGCGAAGCTCTCTTCCGGTATCGTTTTACAGTCGGTGAGGTAGGCGAAAGGTCCGATCCGGTAGCCATAGATGCTCTTGCAGCCATGGATAACAGGAACCGGAATGCAGTGCACGCCCGCAAGGTTCAAGCCTTCTCGAGGGATTACATGGGCATGCAGCTGAGGAAGTCCTCCCCGGTAGGGGTTCTTTCCGACCGCATAGGCGAATCGGGTATTGAGAGTCTCGATGACAGCTTCAGAACCATAGACATCAAGTGGTCCTTCGGCGCAGAAAACTCTCAGATCATCGATTCCGTTGATATGGTCTGCATGGCAGTGGGTGTACAGCACTCCGTCCAGATGGGTGATATGGGCCCTGATCATCTGCAGTCGGAATTCAGGTCCGGTATCGACCACATATCTGTATCCGTCATGCTCTATGAGAATGCTTGAGCGATATCTTTTATTCTTCGCGTCCTCACTCACACACACCGGGCATGAACACCCGACCTTGGGAACTCCATGTGATGTTCCGGTACCGAGGAATGTGATTCTCATCACAGCGAGTCCAGAGTGCCCTTCAGGAGGCGTTCCAGAGCACGCAACTGATTCTGGGTGAAACGGCTGGTCTGTGCAAACCCATCAGCAAGAACCGTCTTCAGCTGAGAATCTTCAAAAGAGGTGAAATCGACTCTAGATTTCAGTGAGTCCAGGTAATCGAGAATAGCCTCTTCACCCTGCACTGAACGGCTGTGAAGCTGTTGATAAAACTCCTGAGTATCGAACTGGGCCACATACTGATCGATTTCGACTTGCGGCACCCGGGCCTTCTCAAGAATCTCCGTCACCGAAGTCTTCAACTGATCCACATCCCGCTTTCCCTGATAGGAAATGCCGAAGAAGGGATCTGCGAGTGTCGGCACGAAAAAATAGATGATGAAATACAAAAGCGCAGCAAAGATAACTGCAGATAGTGATGAACCGATTACTGTTCTCTTACCCATACCTCATCTCCTCATCAGATACTGTGATACTACCACAATCGGCACGGGTTAGATAGGGGGGGGAAACTACAAAACCCGCGTGATGAACGAGAGTGCAAGCTTACCATTCTTCCAGTCAGGATTGTAGGGATCCTCGGGACCGAATGATGACACAGAGTAGGAGATACCGGCGCTGAAACGGATGAATGAGATATCAAGACGGGCTCTGTAGGAGAGGGAGAAGTTATCGCTGAGATCACCGGTGGCGGTGTCACCGTAGAGAACATTGTCCTCATTGTAGAGCCAGAACTCCGGTCTCCAGTCTTCGTACAGGTTGAGCCCGTAGGCTGGTCCTGCTCCCACCGATAGAGTGGTGAACTCGGCGACCTCTGTCGTGATACTCAGAGCTGCCATCCCGAACAGGGACTGGTGGATCCCGTCAGCGAAAACAGCCTCTCCGTCATTCACGATATCGATAATCTCTCCTTGTCGCGTAATACCATACGCATCGAGAGAGAAATACGTGTTGGAAACCCGGATCTCTACTCCGCTTGCCCAGTTGTTCACATCGATCACATCAGCCTCACGGATCGTGTCTGACCCCACAGGCTTCTGGAATTCCTGAATAGTGCCGATGTTCACAGTGAACGGGAGCGCATATGCTCCAGTGAGTACAGTGAGGATTAAAACTATGATGCTGACAAATCTCTTGTTCACGTGTATCACCGACAGTTCAAAGGCGAAGCACTCCCGCACAAGGCGGGAGTGTCATGACAGGAAACCGAATTTAGAATATCGTATAGAGAACCGATGCTCCGATGCGGCCGTTCTCCCATGCTGAAGAAGCGGGAAGAAGTTTCGTATAGTCACTGGATTCGAGGGTGAATCCATTGGAGTTGATCGTGTAGTTCAGGCCGACAAGGATATTGCCCAGCTTGACGTCTGCGGTCGCTCTCCAAGTGAGCGGGGTACTCATCAGAGCTTCTTCGAAGTCTTCGCCGAGAAGTACTCCTTCAGCATAAAACTGGGGATCCTGTCCTTCAGGGAAGACCGCCGTCACACGGGGACCGAGACCGAGGCCGACACGGACAAGGCCGAGCAGGTCAAGGGAAAGACCACCGGTGACCACACCACTGAACGTGAGGTCGTCTACATCATCACTGCCGTAGAGAGCCATCACGTTGACCTCTGCGAAGAGGACACGGGCGCGCAGTTCACCACCGAAGGTGTAGTTCTCGATGTTACCCATATCTTCAGTCCATTCATTTTCTTCGAGGACATCGAAGGGCTGACCGTACTGAGCGGTAGCACCGACACTGAGATTCACAAGCCCTGCTGAGAGCATAGCCGGCACGAGGAAGACCACAATAGCAAGTGCAAGTATCATTTTTTTCATAGTTGACTCCTTTCGAAGGGATACCTTCGTACTAATTTCTTGTTTCCCGGGAACTCGTTCCCTTCTATAATACTGAGAGGTTCAGGCCGATTGAAACGAGATTCTTCCCATCTCCTGACCAGACACCCTCATATCGTTCCTGTAAGCTCTCAACACCCTGCCGAATGAAGGCAAGCGAGAGAGTCGCATGTCCTATCACGATATCAACGCCCGCTGTGAAGTGAACCGGAGAACTCAGCAGTACATTCATGAAGTCCGTTTCCTCAGCCGAGGAATCACCATTGTACTGGAGACAGGCTCCCTCCACTTCAGGGAATAGCACCCGTGTCGTGATCCCGGCACCTGCGGTAAGATAGATGACATCGTTGATCACCGGAATATCGAACGCAAGAGAGGAGTAGATATCGAATACCTCTTCATCCTCATGGTTACTTGACGCGAGCAGAGACAGATGAAAGGCTGTGAGCCTCATGTCCAGTCCTACTCCGATAGTCCAGTTCTTTCCTTCGCTCATACCAGAAAAAAAACTATCTTCAGCCACCGAAGTGTCAACATCGTACAGCGTTGCGCTGCGAAGTGCGATATCGAATGCACTGCGTGCACTGACAGGCAAGGTGAAAACGGCAAGGAGGATAGCAATCATGATCAGAATCGTGCTGTGTTTTCTCATGCTCTCCCCTGTTCATCCTTCCGCCTTGATATAACATAACTATAACACCAGTTGAAGGGAAAAGGATACAGCATTTCTCTCACTTTCTCAATTGAAGTAAACAAGATAGCATCAGGGATACCTTACCGCTGCTCTCCGTAGGTCGCAACGAGGTCATTCACCTCATCGATCCATACAGAAACGGAAGCATCACTGGGCATCCTCAGGTCTCCTCTCGGGCTGAGAGCAACCGAACCGACCTTCACACCATCAGGGAGAGCACTCCGTTTGAACTGCTGGGAGAAGAATCTTCGGTAGAAGGTGCGGAGCCAGGATAGGATAGCTGCTGGTGGATACTCTGAGGAGAAGGCGACTTTCGCGAGGTGGAAGATCTTGGTGGGAGAGTAAGACCAGCGCAGCATATAGTAGAGGAAGAAATCATGGAGTTCGTAGGGGCCGACGAGGTCTTCGGTCCTCTGTGAGATCTCTCCTTCACTCGGAGGAAGCAGTTCGGGGGAGACAGGGGTATCGAGCACATCCTGCAACGTCTTACGCAGAGATGCCTGGTCACTGATCGTGATACTGTAGGAGACAAGGGAACGGATCAGTGTCTTGGGAATGGAAGCATTGACCCCGTACATGGACATGTGATCCCCGTTATAGGTGGCCCATCCAAGCGCCAGCTCACTCAGATCTCCCGTTCCCAAAACGATAGCACCCTCAGTATTTGCCAGGTCCATGAGAACCTGAGTTCTTTCTCGCGCCTGAGAGTTCTCATAGGTGACACTCTGATCATCCTCATCATGACCGATATCGCTGAAATGCTGGCGTACCGAACGTGTGATGTCGATCACTCTCAGTGTTATCCCGTATGCCTGTGCCAGCTCATAGGCATTCTTCTTCGTTCGCTCTGAGGTCCCGAAACAGGGCATCGTCACTGCTATGATACCCTTTCTGTCCAGTGAAAGATGATCGAAAGCCCTTACTGCCACGATAAGAGCGAGAGTCGAGTCAAGTCCGCCTGAAATGCCGAGCACGAGCCTTGACGCTCCGATGTGCTCAAGGCGCTTCACGAGTCCCATCGACTGCATCACCAGGATGGCTTCGATCCGGTCTCGTGAGTTGACTCCCTCAGGCGGAATGAACGGATGACGGGGAATCGGACGGGAGAGGTACACATCCTTCAGCGTAGTTCTCATCTGCACCGTCGTGTAGTCGTTGCTGTCAGACATCGCAAAGCTGGTATGACTGAGTCGCTCGCTGAGCAAACGCTCTATATCGATCTCCGCATAGATCATTCCCTCGAAGGGGACCTCACTCTCTGCAAGCATCGAGCCGCTCTCACTTATCATACAGTGGCCGAGGAACACCACGTCTGTGGTAGACTCACCTACCCCTGCATTGGCATACAGGTAGGCAGCTGAATACCTGCCCGAGGAACTCTGTACGAGCATCCTGCGGTACTCATCCTTCGCGACGATATCATTACTGGCGGAAAGATTGACGATGACAGTGGCACCCCGTTTCACCAGCTGGATCGCAGGCGGGTCAACAGCCCACATGTCCTCACAGATCTCGATGCCGATCCGCAAGTCCTGAAAGGCGGAGGACTCAAGCAGGATCGAGGTCCCGAAGGGGATCGTATCGTCGGCAAGGGTGATGTACTGAAGGGCGACGGGTGCGGGAGTGAACCAGCGTTTCTCGTAGAACTCACTGTAATTGGGAAGATGAGTTTTGGGAACGGCGGCAAGGAAGTGTCCATTCTCGATCACCACAGCGCAGTTGTACAGCTTACCTCTCACCAGCAGAGGAGCACCTACGATGACCGTGAGGTCGATACCTTCACTCGCTCTGGCGATTTTTTCAAGACCATCGATCGTTGCCTGTATCAACGGTCTCTGGAAAAACAGATCCGCACAGGTATAGCCAGTGACCACAAGTTCAGGAAAGACGATGAGGGCTACATCATTATCGACCGCTTCCCTCATCAGGGCAATGACAGCATCACTGTTGTGCTGGACATCAGCGACCTTAATCTTCGGTGACGCAACTGCGACTCTCACAAATCCATCGATCATCTCATCCTCCCTGTGATGCACGGTTCATTATATACAGCTGGGGCTCGCTGTCACAACCCCGCAGAATCATTCTCCCCTATCTGTATCCCCATCTGACTTCGAGTGCCTGCGATACATGAGAAAATAGATAAAGGATACTGACGGTATGATGATGAACACCAAGGAAGCTATGATGAAGGCAGGCGAATCAGGATCGGTATATTCACGTGCTATGATCATGGTGGAGACCATGCCCGGAAACAATGCGAGAATCGTTGCAGCCACAGCAGTATGATAGCGTATACCAAGTGAGCCGATGGCAAGGTTCGTAAGTTCATGAGGGATCTTCCCGATGATCTTGAGCGTAAAAGTGAACAGAAATTCGCTGGTATCCTTAAGACGTAGCAGAGAAGAGGTGAAGGGGAACCGCTCCTGAAGCTGCGTCACATACATCACTCCCCTGCTTCGTCCGAGGAAGTACGGGATCTGCTGATTGATATAAATCCCGGCAATATTGATTGCGAGTGCAGACCAGAAGGGATAGATCACAGCGACCGCTGCATACAGCAGCGCGAAAGGGAGACCGAAAGAGACTGATTTGAGGAGGTAGAGAAACAGGAATATCCAGATCGAAAGGACCTTATGTTCATGGGCGAAACTGGTGATACCCTCAACGAGAGAGCTGCCATTGCGTACCAGGAAGAAGCTGATTATAGCAAGATAGGCGATCACAGAAAGGCTACGCAGAAGAGTCTTCTTCCTGAGAAGGACCTTCACTGCCTGTTCTCCAGACGGACCTTCACGCTCTCCTGCACCAGAGCATAGATGACCGCTACAGCCGGGACCCCCACGAACATACCGAGAACACCGAAAAGGTTTCCTCCCACGATGACAGAGAAGAGCACCCAGAAGGCCGGAAGCCCTATGGAGTCTCCTACAACCTTCGGATAGATGATGTTGCCCTCGAGCTGCTGAAGCACCAGGAACAGAATCAGAAAGTAGAGAGCCTGAATCGGGTCACTGACTACCATCAGGAGGGCACCGATGAGAGCGGCAAGAAAAGCCCCGACGATAGGAATGAATGCAGAGACGGCTACGATCGAGGCCACCAGGAACGGATAGGGAAACGAGAAGATCAGCATCGTGATGAGAAACAGACCACCGAGGATCAGTGCTTCCACGGCCATGGTCGCGATGAATGCCTGCATTGTGTAAGTCGAGACTGAGCCCCCGTGTATCAGCTTCCTGTACACGTCATCAGAACTGAACGCCCTGAGAAGGTCCTTCAACTGTTTGATCATCACTTCCTTTTTTGCCAGGATATAGAGGGCGAACACGATTGAAAGCAGGACAGTGAGGACCGACGACAAGGTGTACTGGACAATCGAGAGACTCGAGCCGACGACCTTCCTTGCACTTGATTGAACAAAACCCAGCACTTCTGTCTCTATACTCTGAAAATCGAGATTCACCCCTACAAGCCAGTCAGGAAGATCTGTCCTGAGCGTATCGATTCTGTCTGAAAGCCCCTGCAGAAGCGCAGGCAGTCTCTCTACAACCTCCTTCGCAGCCTGGGACAGCTGTGGGATGATGATGAAAAGAAGGACCGTGACGATCAGAAGAGTCACCAGAAAAGTCGCACTCAGCGAGACTGACCGTCTGAGGAAGGCAGATCCTCTGGTAAACACCTTCTGTTCGAAGAACTTCAAGGGAACACTTATCAGGACGGCAAGGAACAGACCGAGCAGCACAGGCTTCATGATGTTCACCAGGGCTGAGAAAATTTCCGATATCGGGGATAAGGCCATGATAAAGAGAACTACTGCGATGAACGCAATAGCCCGGACACCTGAAACATTTCCTTCGTTGTTCACTTTCATATCTCCCCCTCTTTCTGCCGTTGCATATGCAACATACTGTTTTCTGATTCCCTGTTAGAGTACATAGTACCTGCAAAACAAGGAGATGACAATGATTGAAACACGGTACGCCTATGCAACGGATGACCAGAAACATATAGAAAAACTCATTGATGCCGACCCGGTTATGATCAACCACATGGTTCTTCCCGAGGGAGAGTATGTTCCCGATCACAAGGCCAACTCTCTGGTTCATATGATCGTGGTACGTGGACTGCTGACACTCGAACTCGGGGAACAAGGTCCGCATACGTATGAAAGGGGGTCGATCATCAATGTACCTTATGATACGTTCATGAAGATCCGAAACGAACATCGGGAAATCTGCGAGTTTTTTGTCGTCAAATCCCCTTCACCGAGGATATACGGAAAGTAGGTCGTATATCTGCAGCGAGAGCATGAACTGTTTCATGCTCTCCCCCGGGTTCCCGTCACCGGATCACTCGTAGCAAGAGAATCCGACCAGGAAAGATTCGCATCATCTGCATGCAGTCTCCAGAATTCCAGTCGCTCCTGCATATATTCGACCATTGACTCGACCATGTCCCACGAAGCGGCACCTTCCCCCTGATGCATCATTGCAGTCAGCCGATAGAGAGGAAAGGCACGTGCATGGTCTTTAGCGTGAACGGTTGAGCAGGCCTGAGCGACAGCGTGAACCAAGGCGATACACTCTGCATCCTGTAGATCTTTCGCCAGAGCATGACAGGCAAGGATAGCAGGCCGTGCTGTGATCATCGTGACCTTTCCTCTTGCCCATGATCTGCACAGCGAGACTGTATCACGGGGAACAGGCTGGTTTCCAGCAATCTGTTCAAATCGTGAACAGGCCTCCTCGGCACACTCGAGAGCCCACAGAACAACACCTCTCTTACCCTGAATTTTCAATTGCCCCATCAGAAGAGCGAGAAATTCACTCTCGGGCGTAAAGAGTAGGGCATTACCCAGCCTGTATCTGTTGAGAACTGCATCTTGATCCTTCTCTGAAATCATTCACGCCCCCTCCTTCCTGCATCGTAGCACACATCCTCTGCAGGCAGATATTCGTAACAACCCGTTCTTGACAATATTACTAATTATTCCTTATTATAACTTATTACTATCAAAAAAATGGATGAAAAGGAATAAGAAGAAATGAAAGAGACATTTTATACTGTAGGACAGGTTTCCCAGATGCTCAGTATCCACCCGAAAACTATTCAGCGCTATATCCGGGAAGGAAAGCTCAAGGCGATCAAAATCGGCAAGAGCTGGCGTATCGGGGGTCACGAGCTGAGTTGCTTCACGGAGGGAACCGGGCATACAGAAACGGATACTCCTACAGCTGCCGGCCCTGTTCATACCCGCGTCTCTGTCGTGGCTGATATAGATGCCGGTGAAAAGGAACGAGCTATCCATATCCTCAACTCTGTTACGGCGCTGATGAATGCCAGACCCATGGATTCAGGTACATGTACGATGCATGCTCAGATCCTTGAACCGGAGATGAGCGTACGGATCACCATCTGGGGAGACATCGCACCGGTTTCCGTTATCCTCCAGTCACTCAGTATCTACAGTGAACAATGAGGAGAAAGATATGAAGATCATCCAACATGAAGGTATCCCCTTCGCAATCGCGGAAGAACAGGACAGAATCGACTCTCTTTCTGATGCACTTGATCTGATGGCAGTCACACGGTATCACAGCAGCGGTGATTCGCTGATCATTGCTCAAAAGAATATCTGCGATACATTCTTCGACCTCTCCAGTGGTTTTGCCGGTGAGGTGCTGCAGAAATTCTCCACCTACCGGATGCGACTTGCTATTACCGGCCCCTTACAGTTTACCAGCAGGGCTCTCACTGATTTCATCTATGAATGCAACTGTGGTGATCAGATCATCTGGGCAGAAACTGCAGAGGATGCTCTCAGTCGTTTCTGCAAAACACTGCGATAGTTTCGGTGTGAGAACTCTGCGGATACATATCTGCATAGGCAAGGCGTTCAATGCGATAGCCCTGTTGCATGAATGAG
>JAFGUP010000184.1 GCA_016938475.1 Sphaerochaetaceae bacterium | reverse complement strand
GCCGATCGGCTCCGACCGGACCATCGACATCGACATTCGGGTGATCGCCGCAACGCATAAATCACCGATCGAAATGATTCAGCAGGGAAATTTCAGGAAGGACCTTTTCTACCGTCTCAATGTCTTTCCCCTCGAGCTGCCCGCCCTGAGAAACCGAAAAGAGGATATCCTGCTGCTGCTCAAGGAGTTCACGAGAGACCGGTATTCCTTTTCAGCTGAATGCAGCAATCTGCTGCTCTCCTATGCCTGGCCAGGAAATATCAGAGAGCTGCACAATGTAGCGCAGTATATCAGTACGGTCGAGGAGGGGGATACTGTAGGAACCGAATCTCTGCCGCTCTACCTCGTGAAACCCCACAGAGAGCCGGATTCCGGACAGAAAAAACAGGTCTACTCGGACCTTCAGCTGCTTATCTCCCACAAAAGCGATCCCGAACTTGCCGGTATGGTCCTCGAGGGGATCAGGCTGCTGAATTCCATCGGAAAAACCGCCGGAAGAAAGCACCTGCTCGAGCACCTTGAACTCTCCTCGAGGAGCATGAAAGAGGGAAAGCTCCGCAGTATTCTCACAGTCCTTTCCAACGCTGAGCTCATAAGTGCTCAGCGCGGCAGATCCGGTTGCCGCATTACCGAAAAAGGCAAGCTGTATCTCGATCTACACCAGAATACAGGTTCATAAACAGGTAATTTAATAGGTAATTTACCAGTACTACAACCAATAAAAAACACCTGTTCCTACTCTAACCTGCCCTACTCCCCCTTCAGCAGCAGAACACTGAAACAGGACAAGCTCTTTCTGCAAAGAGACGCCGATTCATGAAAATACTGCTTGATGAGTTCTATCAGGAATGGGAAGGATCAATCTGAGGAAGTGTGCCCGGCGAGCACAGAGGGCAGATCTTTTAGGGGCGATCAAAGGTGAATATATGGACATTGCCGGACTCACTCCCTTTATCGTCCGACAGAGGGGATCCACATAGTATAGTGTCGCTATCTACCGATACAGCCGATCCGAAATAATCAGAGGCAGCTCCATCAGGAGCAGTAATCTTTGTCCCCGTATCCCACGTGCCTCCGGAACCCTTTTTAAATAGATAGGCGCTGCCTGAATTCAGACCGTCATCGTCATCGTAATCCGATCCCACAATAATCAGATCTCCGCTTATCGACACCGAACCACCGAATCGGTCATCACCCGCTGCATCGTCAGCGGTGAGCTTGACCTCAGAGTCCCAGACGCCACCCATTCTCTCGTAGACATAAGCGCTTCCTGAGCTGCTTCCGGAATCATCATCCCGGGAGGATCCGATAATTATCACTTCCCCGTCAATTGATACAGAACTGCCAAAGTAATCCGTTGCTTCCCCGTCTGAAGCGGTCACTTTTACATTGAGCTTCCAATCCTCAGAGAGATCTTTTTCATAGATATACGCGCTTCCCGCATCCGCTCCTTTGTCATCATCATGAAGAGCACCGATAAGAGCGCACGCAGCATCGATGCTGACAGCCTGACCAAGGCGGTCTCCTCCAGAACCACTCGGAGGTGTCAGCTTTGCCTGGAGGTTCCAGTCCCCGGATGAATCTCTGTGGAAGATATAGACGCTCCCCTGAGGAGGGTCGTATACGCTTCCCTGAACAGGAGCGCCGACGATAGCGTAATCACCGCTTATGTCGACAGCTGAGCCGAACTCATCAAACGCTGTGATTCCACTGGAAGGGAGACGTGTTCCCGTATCCCAGGTGCCGCTCCCGTCTCTGTGGAATATGTAGGCTGCGCCGGAAACAGCCCCTTCGGTATCATCCCAGGGAGCGCCAATGATGACATCCTGTTCACTGATGCCGACTGAGAGACCGAAAGCAGCCCCGGCTGAGCCATCAGGGGCGATAACCTTCGTCCCTTCATCCCAGAGGCCTTCCGTGTCCTTGTGGAAGATATACGCACTTCCTGAAGCGTCGCCATCGTCATCGTTTCCATAGGCTCCGATGACCGCGTAATCCCCCTGAACCGCAAGAGTAACACCAAAATAATCGAGGGATTCTCCATCGGCACCCAGGAGTTTAGTGTACTCCATCCAACGGGCTGAGAACGTTCTATTCCCTGTGGAACCGGCAGGTATTGTATCTGATGGGGAAGTATATTCCGCATCAGCATACCAGCCGACAAAATAGCTTCCACTTTTTGAGGGAGAATCGAGGGTGATAAGAGCATCGAGCATCGTATAGGTAGCAGGGTTTGCTCCGTTTGTACCACCTGCAAGGTTATAGGTGATCGTGTACGTTTCGAGTGTCCACTTTGCATAGATGACCTGGTCAATGAATGTCCCTTCTGGGATGGTGGGAGAGGGAACGTTACACTCTGGATCACTGTACCATCCGTCAAACTCGTAGCCGTCTTTAACGGGTTCGCTGAAGGTTATCGGGATATCATCTATCGTGAAACTGTCAGGGTTTTCAGGGGCGTTGACCCCTCCGTCCAGCATATAGGTAATCATATAGGGAGCTATCGTCCATTTCGCGTAGAAGATCTTATTCCCCGTGGAACCGGCAGGTATTGTATCTGACGGGAAAGTATATTCCGCATCAGCATACCAGCCACTGAAGTCATATCCTTCCCTTGCAGGGTCTGTCAGGGTTATCAGACTATCTCCGGATGAATAGGTTGCAGGGTTATCGCCATTGATACCACCGTTCAGTACATACTGTATCGTGTATACTTCATCCTCAGGATTCATAGAACAATCGGTGAGCCCGCTTACTGCCAGCAGGATGAGGACAGTCAGCAGTACATGAAGCATCTTGTGGTTTTCTCTTCTGTCTCCGCCTCTTTGCACGATACCTCCTCATGCTTCTCGATAGGGATGCCGGGCTCAACGGATGTCGAATGGGTACCAGTACAGCAGTGTGCGCCATATGTTGATAGTGTACCCCTGCTTCTCCTTGACCGCAATGGCAAGGACACGGAGTGAATACCTTTTCTCGATTACATTCATCTACGAATGCAGGTGGCATACGATGCATGGATCACGTGTTACCTCTCTCCCTAGAATTGGAATAGTATCTGAAAGGTAAGCTTTCTGGCACTGAATTACTCATTTGAAGAACCCGGTCTTTCCAATGTTTCTTTAACTGCCTGTTCTACAGATTCTCCAATCTTAATTTTTTTACCACTCTTATCAACAGAGACAGCAATATATAAGAGGAGCTTCTGGTATGTATCAGGATCTGTTGTTGTCCACAGTCTAACAGATTCCATAACGGCAGTAAAATACAAGTGTTTGAATCTCTCAACAAATATGTTTCTTAATTTTCCTGACTGATTTGTTATTCTTTTGAAAATATTCAACTTATTTGGGTATAAAAAGATGAGGGCTGCTCTTCTCTACGACAGCTTTCACTATGGGTGTCAACAAGAAGAATGTTCGAAGTGTCATCCACTACGATGTTCCCTATGATGAAGCAGCCTTCCTTCAGGAGTCGGGACGAGGAGGAAGAGACGGCAGCGAGGCGTACTCAGTCATACTGCTGAGTCCTTCCGACCTGAGGCTGAAACAGAATTCCCTGCTACTCTCTTTCACCTCCGGCAGTACATGTCGACGGGAAAGATTACTTGCCTTCATCAATTCACCAGCCCTCGAGTGTGCAGGCTGTGATGTTTGCGAGGACAGCAGTGACCGTACGTATCTTGGGATCAGCCCGATCCACTCGACTCTCAGCAGGTACGGCAGAAGGTTCGATATGGTCACTCGCAAGGGAGAGAAGGGAACCATTCACCCCTTCGGACGGTATAAAGGGTTTTTTTCCTCCTGGGAACCTCGGGAGAGGATATCGCTTCTCTGATGGCTTTCATCAACCGTGCGATCGAAGCACACCATGAAGAGAGCTGAATTCAGCTCTCTTCAAACGAATTCTCTGCATTTCCCTATACGGTGGTTGGTTCGACCAGCCCGTTGAGACAGCGCATCATATCGTCTCTCAGCCTCTCCAGCCTGGCGGAGACCTTTGCGATCTCTTCATTGACGTTGATCGCCTGCATGTTCTCCTTCAGGTGCCTCAAGCGGCTCTCTGCAAGAGAGAGTTCTGCCTTGAGTGCACTGAACCGCTCAGCAGTATCAACAAGCAGCTGCTTCTTATCAGCGAAAAAGGCGGTGAAGTACCCGCGTTTGAGCTCGCCCATCAGGTGAGCCACCGATTCGATACTCTTCACTCTGGGAGCATTGGAGCCGACAAAGACAAAACCGCTTTTCAGGTGGCCCCGTCGTGCCTGGTTCAATGCCATGGAGATACAATAGTTTGACTGTTCCGCCTGACATCCGGCAAGACACTGCCAGGGACAGGAGAAAGTGCGCTTCTTCTCAGTCGTGGAACGGAGGAAGTCATTCATGATCGCTCGGCCGGGAAGCCCTACCGGGCTCTTGATTATCCCGATATCCTCTTCACGGCAGGCAACGAGGGCTTCCTTGAACGGCAGTTCAGCATCGCACTCATCAGTTGCGATGAACCGCGTTCCCATCTGCACCCCCGAAGCACCGAGTTTCATGATCCTGTAGATATCCTCGCCCGTAAATATTCCGCCTGCCGCGATAACGGGAATGGATTTTGAGAATTCCGTTTCAAAGGCCTTCACTTCCTGTACGACCTCGGGCACTACGCGCTCCAGTGCATGGGCCGGTTCGTCCAGCTCATCGAGAGGGATACCCAGGTGACCTCCCGCTTTCGGGCCCTCTACAACGACAGCATCCGGAACATCCTTGTACATACGCTTCCACATCGAAAAGATCAGCTTCGCTGCTCTGGAGGACGAGACGATAGGAACCGCCTTCACTCCCGCTTCGCGCATCTGTTTCACGGGCATGTTCTTAATCGGCAGACCTGCCCCCATGATGACCATATCGACCTTCTCTTCAATGGAGACAGCCAGCAGCTCATAAAAGTCCTGCAGTGCAACCATGATATTCACACCGATAAGACCGTTCGTCTTTTCCCTGGACGAGCGAATCTGACTCCTCAGCGCCCTGATGTTTGCTGCCCTTCCGTCCTTGAAATAATCAGGTTCGATCATTCCGATCCCGTTCGCCGCAATAACGCCGATACCGCCGGATTCAGCAACAGCGCTGCTCAATGAAGAGAGGGAAACTGCCACGCCCATACCGCCTTGAATGATGGGGGTGTCTGAGTGCATATCTCCGACCTGAAGAGAAGGCATGGGGAGTCTCATTTTGACAGACTCCACAAGATTCTGAAATTTCTTATATGTCCATATATTCATGATTCATTCCTTCAAGACTATTTTGTGACGAATAGTAATGTGACAACGATACGCGATATAGGACAATTTTGAAAGATCTTTTCTCTACATATGCAGGAGTTTCTGTCAAAATAAAAAGGAAAAACTGGAGAGCTATGCGGAGTTTAAGGGCGGTCAGATTCAAGGACAGGGATGGATGTACATACGCATTCAGGACTTCAGGAAGATCTCGATCCTCTCCTTCCCTCTCCCAATATTCTTTCTTTTCATCGAAATTTCTCCAACTTCACCGGTTCGTTTCAGGTGTGTCCCTCCGCACGGGACACGGGCGAACCCTTTGATCTCCCAGTATCTCCTGAGATTTTCTCTGTCACTGAATTCGCTGGTAACAGGAAGGTCCTGCAGAATACGGGCATGAGCTTCTTCGAGCAGCTCAGGAAAGAAAAGTGAGATATTCTCTTTGAGTACAAAATCGAGTCGGGCTTTATCTTCAGCTATGTGAGCACCGATCTTCTCAATTTCCGGAACTTTCCTATATATCAATTCAAGTATGAGTTCTGCTGCAAAGTGAAGCCGCATAAGGCGGTAACGCCGTTCCCAGTCAATCAGCACAAGGACCGTATCACCCGGTGAGAGCCCATGGCCCTCAGGAAGCTTGTAGCTGATCTGGCTTCCCTCTTGACGTGCACTGAGCACAGGATAGCTCCCGATCGTCCCGCTGTCACTCTCCTGCCCTCCTGAGAAGGCGTAGAAAATGGTCTGTTCAAGGGTAACCACTGTCCCCACGACTGAGGCGATTTTTGTTTCGAGCTCACTCAGGTAGGGATCAGCCCAGAAAACTCTCTCACTCATCACAGGTGTCCTGTTCTCCCGGGAGCTGTACTGTATCACAAAACCATTGATGAGTGAAAGCGTTGGAGATGATGAAGTGAGAAGGAAACTCACCGATATCGTTCAAATCGAGATCAGAGATGTTTCCACCTGCTTCCTTCACGATCACAAGGCCTGCGGCCATATCATGGTAGTTCAGATTGAATTCGATATATGCATCCGCCCTTCCGGCAGCTACGTAACACAGATGAAGGGCCGCGGAACCGAACCCTCTGATCTCGCCTGATTCCGTACAGAGGACCTTGAAGATCCTGAGATAGTCGGAGAGGCGCCGCGTATCCCGCAGAGGCGGTGAGCTGAGAACGACCGTTCTATGAGGGTCAGCGATAGGGGAAACGGAGATGGGAAGGTCGTTGCAGAAGGCACCCTCCCCCTGTACGGCAGAGTACATATCATCAGCTGAGGGGTCGTAGATGACACCGACAACGGGCTTCCACTGTTCCTTCTCATAGGCGATACTCACGGTAAACCCCGGTAGTCCATGGATGAAATTGCTCGTTCCGTCAATCGGGTCGATCACCCAGGTCCCCCCATCACCGTGATGCTGATAGCCTCCCTCTTCACCGAGAAAGTTATCCTGAGGGAATCTTTCATGAAGGTATTCCTTGATGATCTCCTCCGATGTGATATCCATGGCTGTCACGAAGTCGTTGCGACCCTTTGCCGTGGTGTTGAGAGACTCCTCGGAGTGGGAGGAAAGGAGGAATTCCCCTGCTCGTCTCGCTGCCGTCTGGGCAGCATTCTGCCTCTGTCTCAGTTCCTCATTGCCCATCATATCTCTCCTACAGGTGGTACAGTATGCGAAATCTGACGCACTAAGGCAACACCTCAGGAGCGATCACATATCTGGCTCCGTACAAGAAGGAGCAGCTGTCATAGCTATATCGTTTTTATATAACAACGTCTTCGCTTGTGCTGACGGGTCTCGAATGTCTTCCACTGGCTTTGGACGTTGTTGTTATCCTCAAGCTCGGGTCCTGTCTCGGCCCACTGCACCCCGTTTGCAATAGCACGCCTGATACCTTCATTCATGATGACGGCATTGACGCCTCGCCCCATGTATTCGGGTTTGACAGCGATCAGATAGAGATCGAGGACAGTATGGTGACGTATGGCGGAGAGGATCCTCAGAAAACCTAAGGGGAACAGGCGACCACCTGATTTCTTGACGGCATCGGCAAGTGACGGGGCCATAATCCCGAAGCCCACCACCTGATCCTTCGGATCCACCACAATGAAGATATATTCGAGGGAAACCAGTGCAATGAACTGGTCAATAGCCATCTTAATCTGACCTTCACTCAGAGGACAGAAACCGTACAGCTCGGCGAACGCATCATTATACATAGCGAACATCTGATACGCGTAGGGAATCACTTCCTTCTTCCGCTTGAATTCCTTGATCTTGTACCCGTGCCGCTTCATCGCGATGGTACAGATGCGCTCTATTCTTTCGTCATTCTTCTCAGGAACCCTGATCTGATACTCCACCCAGTCCACATCTTTGACAAACCCGAGCTGTTCCAGGTGTTCACGGTAATACGGGTGATTGTATAATGTGATGAACATCCCTTTTTGATCAAACCCCTCGACAAGCAGCCCCTGTTTATCGAGGTCACTGAATCCGATGGGACCGATGATGCTCACCATGCCTCTCTCACCTGCCCATGTGATTACCGAGTCAATAAGAGCCCGGGACACCTCGATGTCATCAACGACATCGTAGCGGGTGAACCGTGCCTGCTTCATCAATTTCAGGCCGTTGAGTCTGTGGTTGATAAGTCCTGCTATACGTCCGACGACCCTGCCCTCCTCAAGTGCGAGGTAGGCGACAGTCTCGGTATACTCGTATGCCGGGTTCTTCCGGGGATTGAAATTCCACTTCTCATCATAGGTGAGGGTGGGAACGTAATAGGGGTTATCCTGATACAGATCAAGAGGGAATCTGAAAAAACGGTCCCAGTCCCTCCATCCTGTCACTTCCTTGATGGTTACCATGCGCTACTCCTGATACCTGATGTATCATTGTACCGGGAAATCAGATGTTCACAAGAGAAAATAAAGAAAAGAGGTGGAAAACGACAGGTGTCCCAGTCAGAATTCTCCATTGCTCACAGGTTGAGTCTTTATGTTCTGATCAGCAGATAGGACTGCCTCACCAGCAGGTGGAGCAGTCCCGTGTACTGTCTGATCAGACGGTCAATTCTTATTGTTCTTCT
Source organism: Sphaerochaetaceae bacterium (assembly GCA_016938475.1). Classification (GTDB taxonomy): domain Bacteria; phylum Spirochaetota; class Spirochaetia; order Sphaerochaetales; family Sphaerochaetaceae; genus SABI01. The sequence continues at coordinate 806 of JAFGUP010000184.1, read as the reverse complement.
CGCTGAAGGAGTGGGTGATGCGGTCTATGACAATCGCCAGGAAGACGATCGAGATACCGGCTTCGAACCCTCGACCCACTTCGATCCTGCTGATCGAGAGAAGCACTTCCATCCCCAGACCTTTTGCTCCGATCATGGAACCTATGACGACCATCGCAAGGGCCATCATCGTTGTCTGATTGATACCGACCATGATGGAAGGTTTTGCCAGTGGCAGCTGCACATCGAACAGAACCTGTCTGCTAGTGGCACCGAAGGCCTTTGCCGCCTCGAGCGCCTCGACATCCACCGTCCTGATACCGACATTCGTGAGACGAATGACAGGGGGTACAGCGTAGATGATCGTTGCGAACATTGATGGCACCTTCCCCATTCCGAAGAACATCAGTGCAGGAATCAGATAGACAAAGGAGGGCATCGTCTGCATCGCATCCAGGATCGGAGTGATGATTCTCTCCGCTCTATCGCTTCGCGCCATCAGCACTCCTGTAGGTAAACCGATCAGGAGAGAGAAGACAACCGAGGCGATCACGAGAGAGAGGGTGATCATCGCTAAGTCCCAGTACCCGAAGCTGCCGATCAGCACCATCAGAATCATGAAGACTACGGCAGACTTCACACTGTTGAGAAGCTTCCAGCCTGCAAGACCTACAAGAAGGATGATGATGAACCAGGGTGTCGTGGTGAAGATCCACTCGAACGCATTGACAACAACAAGAATCACCTCCCGGATGAATACGAACACCGGATCAAGATTAATCAGAAGCCAATCCATCACAGCATCAATCACTTCGGCAACGGGGAGT
>JAFGUP010000183.1 GCA_016938475.1 Sphaerochaetaceae bacterium | reverse complement strand
TCGTGGTCTCCTGGAATGAAGCAGCTGATATAAACGAGTCGATCGAGAGAGAGGCACGGGTAATACCGAGCAGCATCGGTCTGGCGTCGGCCGGCTGCCCACCCTGTGCTATAACCCTTGCATTCTCTTCGTGGAAGCGGTACTTGTCAACCTGCTGTCCCTGAATGAACACGGTATCACCTACAGAGATGATCTCCACCTTTCTGAGCATCTGACGTACGACTACACCGAGGTGTTTGTCGTTGATGTCTACACCCTGAAGGCGATAGACTTCCTGGACTTCATCAAGGAGGAACGACTGGAGTGCGTTCTCACCGAGAATATCGAGGATGTCGTGGGGAGCAATCGGGCCATCACAGAGCCGCTCTGCAGCTTCCACACGGTCACCATCCCTCACCAGCATGTGCTTGCTCATCGGTACCAGGTGTTTGAACTCGTTGCCGAAGTCATCTTCAACGACCACGCTTCTCTTTCCCTTGGCCACTGTACCGAAGTGAACAGTTCCGTCCACCTTTGCAAGGATAGCCGGGTTACGGGGCTTACGTGCCTCGAAGAGTTCTCCGACCCTCGGAAGACCACCTGTGATGTCTTTCGTCTTCACCGATTCCTTCAGGATCTTTGCCAGGATATGACCCTTACGGATCACCTTGTGGTCATCGACACTGAGATAGGAGGATGCGGGGAGGAAATAGAGTGCCTTGGTCTCACCATCCTCTCCGACGATAGCTATACGGGGCTGAAGGGTCTCACTGACATGTTCGGTGATTTTCTTCTCGACCGAACCGGTTTCGACGTTGATCTCTTCCTTGAGTGTCGTACCAAGTTTGATATCGATGAACTCAACCGTACCGTCCTGCTCTGCTATGATAGGTTCACTGAACGGGTCGAACAACGCGATCGCTTCATTACTCTCGACATATCCGGGGACGGCGATCTTCAGCTGAGCACCGCTTCTTACTTCTATCCTCTGCTCCTGAGCCAGGATGAAAAGAGTGCCTTCGGCATCAAGTTTCACCTGACCGATGATGTCACTGCTGACGCTCTCGCCCTCTGCACTCACGTATAGCGGAGTTCCTACAGCTACGGTATCACCCTCGGAAACGAGCAGTTCCCTGTACACCTTCGCACTGAAGGATTCGAGGACCTTCGAGTAGTAGAGGTGTCCCTTTCTGGTGAACACCCGCTCACCTTCCAGAGTTTCGACAATACTACCTGTGATACTGCCGGCATAGATCGGGTAGTTGAACACGACGCGGTTCTCTTCGGAGGAGGAAGTCGCTGTACCACCGACGTGGAACGTTCTCATCGTGAGCTGTGTTCCCGGCTGTCCGATAGACTGAGCTGCGATGATACCGACAGCTTCCCCGATATCAACCGGGCGGTTTGTGGCAAGGTTCCGTCCGTAACATTTACGACAGACGCCATGCTCTGCTTCACAGGTAAGCACTGTCCTGATAAGGACCTTCTCGATTCCCGAGTTCTCGATTTCGATGGCTTTCACTGCAGTGATCTCGCTGTTGACATCGAGAATCAGTTCCCCCGTCGCCGGGTGCAGTACCTTCTCGAGTGTATAACGGCCGACTATCCTGTCAGCTAGAGACTCAACGATCTCGTCTCCATCTCTCATCGCTGTTCGCTCGATACCGTTGATAGTGCCGCAGTCATCTTCGTTGATGACCACGTCCTGCGCGATATCGACAAGTCGACGAGTGAGGTATCCTGCTTCAGCAGTCTTCAGAGCGGTATCTGCAAGTCCCTTACGGGCACCGTTGGTGGAGATGTAGAACTCGATGATCGAAAGTCCCTCTTTGAAGTTGGAACGGATCGGGAATTCGATGATATCCCCGGAAGGCTTGGCCATAAGACCACGCATACCGCCGAGCTGACGGATCTGAGTCTTCGAACCTCTCGCTCCGGAGTCTGCCATGAGGAACAGCGGGTTGAAACCGTTCTGGCTTCTCTTGAGTTCCTCCATCAGGGAGTTCGAGATATCTTCAGTGGTCTTTGACCACACCTCGACGACACGGTTGTACCGTTCGTCCTGGGTGATGTGACCCTGCTGATACTGTTCACGAATCTCGTTCTGACGCTTATCGGCTTCAGCGACGAGCTGATACTTCGAATCGGGGATAATCATGTCCGACAGGCCGATGGTCGCACCGAAGAGGGTGGCATATTTGAACCCGAGGTCCTTGATCGTGTCGAGCATCTGCACGGCTACCGAAGACTTCTGGTCCTGGATGACACTTCCTACGAGTTTCTTCAGTTCCTTATCACCGAAGGTGAAGTTCTGGAACTCAATGACTTTCGGCATCTTGGAGTTGAAGATAACTCGTCCTGGGGTTGTCTGGATGATCTCACCTGTTTTAAGCTTGTAGCGGATCATGGCGTTGTAGGCAACAGACCCTGCTTCAATGGCCATCTGGATCTCATCAAGGTTATCGAAATACTTGCCCTCTCCCTTGGCTCCGTTCATATCACGGGTCAGGTAGTTGATACCCAGGACCATGTCCTGACTGGGGAAGACGATAGGTTTTCCGTTGGCAGGGTCGAGCAGGTTGTTGGGGCTGAGCATCAGCGTCCAGCACTCGATCTGAGCTGCCTGAGTGAGCGGTACGTGGACAGCCATCTGGTCACCGTCGAAGTCAGCGTTGTAGGCGTGACATACGAGCGGGTGGAGTTTGATGGCCTTTCCGTCGACGAGTACCGGCTCGAAGGCCTGGATCCCCAGTCGGTGGAGGGTCGGTGCACGGTTGAGGAGCACCGGGTGTTCCTTGACCACGTCATCGAGGATCGCCCACACTTCGGGGGTCTCCTGCTCCACGAGGGCCTTTGCCTTCTTGATATTATACACGATGTCCTTCTGGACGAGTTTCTTCATGATAAAGGGCTTGTACAGTTCGAGTGCCATCTTGGAGGGAAGTCCGCACTGATGGAGACGAAGTTCCGGTCCGACGACGATAACGCTACGACCCGAGTAGTCGACACGTTTACCGAGGAGGTTCTGTCTAAAACGTCCCTGCTTCCCTTTCAGCATATCAGAGAGGCTCTTGAGGGGACGGTTCGAGGAGCCCTTGACCACACGCTTCTTCTTCGAGTTGTCGAATAGAGCATCCACTGCTTCCTGAAGCATCCGCTTTTCGTTACGGATGATGATGTCAGGAGCATGAAGGCTCATCAGACGGGTAAGACGATTGTTTCTGTTGATCACTCTACGGTAGAGGTCATTGAGATCGCTCGTCGCAAATCTTCCTCCGTCCAGCTGCACCATCGGGCGCAGCTCGGGCGGGATGACGGGAATGACCGAAAGGATCATCCATTCGGGCCTATTCTCACTGTCACGGAAATTTTCGACTACTTCGATTCTCTTCAACAGTCGTTTATCGACTTTATCACCTTTGCTGATCATCTGCTCACGCAGCTCAGCACTGATCGCCTCAAGGTCAAGGTTCTCGAGCAGGATCTTGATCGCTTCGGCACCCATCATGGCGCTGAAGGACTCTCCCCACTGCTCGCGGGCTTCATAGTATTCATCTTCACTGAGGAGCTGTTTCTCTTTGAGATCTGTCTCGCCTGAGCTTATGACGATGTACTTCTCATAGTAGAGAACGGACTGAAGAGATGAACGGGGGATGTCAAGCAGAAGTGACATCCGTGAGGGAACCGAACGGTAGTACCAGATATGGGATACGGGAGAGGCCAGGTCGATGTGACCCATTCGCTCACGACGCACCTTGAAGTGGGTGACTTCAACACCACAGCGGTCACAGACGACGCCCTTGTACCGGATCGACTTGAATTTTCCGCAGTAACACTCCCACTCCTTGGTCGTACCGAAGATCTTCTCACAGAACAGACCATCGCGCTCGGGTCGTAGGGTCCGGTAATTGATGGTCTCCGGCTTCTTGACTTCACCGTACGACCAGGCCCGAATCTCTTCGGGGCTGGCCAGCTTTATCATGATGTTGTCGAAATCCTGAATTTCTTTCATCCGAAATCTCCTAGTTATTCGAGTCGCGCTTGTTGATCAACTCTTCATCGCGCTCAGTCAGCGGCACCTGTCTTCCCTTCGAGTCGAAGACGGACATATTGAGCGCAAGGCCGCGAACTTCCTGAATCAGAACATTGAAAGCCTCAGGCATACCTGCGTTGGTGGCAGGTTCGCCCTTCACGATACTTTCGTAGATCTTCACCCTTCCGTTCATATCATCACTCTTGATGGTGAGCAGCTCCTGCAGGGTATTGGCAGCACCGTACGCTTCAAGAGCCCACACTTCCATCTCTCCGAGTCTCTGTCCACCAAACTGTGCCTTACCACCGAGCGGCTGCTGAGTGACCAGCGAATAGGGGCCGGTGGAACGGGCATGCATCTTGTCATCAACAAGGTGGTGCAGTTTCAGATAGTAGATGTATCCGCAGAAGACGGGATTCACAAAGGCTACCCCGGTTCGTCCGTCATGCAGGACGGTCTTACTGGTTCTGGGAAGTCCCGCTTCAACCATCTTTTCTTCAATCTGTTCCATTGATGCTGACTGGAATACGGGAGAGGAGTACCACTCACCAAGTTTCTTTCCGGCCCAGCCGAGCTGTGTCTCCATCAGCTGCCCGATGTTCATTCGTGAAGGAACACCCAGAGGGTTGAGACATACATCCAGTGGAGTACCGTCAGCCATGTAGGGCATATCCTCTTCTGGAAGAACCCGGGCTACGACACCCTTGTTTCCGTGGCGTCCTGCCATCTTATCACCCTGCCGCAGCTTACGCTTTACAGCGATAAGGACCTTGACCACCTCATCGACACCCGGCTGCAGTTCATCACCCTCGCTCCGCTTGAGGCGCTGGATGTCAATGACCGTCCCTTCAGTTCCATGGGGAACCTTGAGGGAGGTATCACGCACTTCCTTCGCCTTCTCACCAAAGATCGAGTTGAGGAGCTTGAACTCGGGAGTTGTATCGCTCTCACTCTTGGGAGTCACCTTACCGACCAGAATATTGCCGGGGCGGACAACCGTACCGACCCTCACGATACCATCCTCATCAAGCTGTTCGAGATTCTTCTCGCTCGTGTTAGGGATATCGCGTGTAAGCTTTTCGGGTCCGAGCTTCGTCTCACGTATATCGGTGACGAACTCCTTGATATGGATCGAGGTGTAGATATCTTCCTTGACGACACGTTCGCTGATAAGGACGGCATCCTCATAGTTGTACCCGTCCCAGGGGACGAATCCACAGAGGATATTCCTTCCCAGTGCCAGTTCACCCTTTTCAGTCGCAGGTCCATCTGCGAGGACTGCACCTGCAGGAACCTTCTGTCCCTTCTCTACGATCGGCTTCTGGTTGAAACAGGTATCCTGGTTCGTTCTCTCGAATTTCTGGACGGTGTAGACATCGACCTCTCCTTCGATCTGGGGAGCATCAGGTGTGATTTCCACACGGGTAGCAGAAACATAGGACACGACACCTGCTCTCTTTGCCTTGATAAGGACACCTGAGTCGTAGGCAGTCTTGCCTTCCATACCGGTACCGACCACGGGGGTCTCAGGGAATAAGAGAGGAACAGCCTGACGCTGCATGTTCGAACCCATGAGAGCTCTGTTCGCATCGTCGTGCTCAAGGAACGGGATGAGAGAGGCGGCTACCGAGATAACCTGCATCGGGGAAACGTCCATGTACTTGACGTCCTTGACCGAACGGGTCGTGTAGTCACCGCTGCGTCTCACCGGTACTTCCTGTTCAACGAATGATCCATCCTCTCGAATTGGAGCATTTCCCTGAGCGATGAAGTACTTCTCCTCATCGTTGGCATCGAGGTAGCGGTAGTTCTTGCTCACCACACCATCGACCACCTTCCGATAGGGAGATTCGAGGAATCCATGCTTGTTCACTCTGGTATAGTTTGCCAGTGACACGATAAGACCGATGTTCGGACCTTCAGGAGTCTCGATCGGACACATCCTCCCGTAGTGGGTATAGTGAACGTCACGGACTTCGAAGGAAGCCCTGTCACGTGAAAGACCACCTGGTCCCAGAGCGTTGAGTCGTCGTTTGTGGGTCAGTTCGGCAAGCGGGTTGACCTGGTCCATGAACTGAGAGAGCTGGCTTGAACCAAAGAACTCTTTGATAGCGGAAACAATCGGTTTGTTACTGATCAGATCATGGGGACGCACCTGGTTGGTCTCAAGGTTCATCCGCTCACGGGCGATCCGCTCCATACGTGCGAAGGCGGCACTCAGCTGATTCTGCAGCAGCTCACCTACACTTCTCACACGGCGGTTACCGAGGTGGTCGATATCATCGACATTCTCTTCACCGATATACACCTTGATAAGGAACCCCATGGTGTTGACGATATCCTGAGGAGTGAGGACTGTCAGATCGGTGCTGGCCTCTTCATCATCAGCTTCCTCATCAGTTCCGAACTTCTTGTTGAACTTATAGCGGCCCACGTTTCCCAGATCATATCGACGGGAGGAGAAGAACATATCGGGAAGGTCTTTTTCAGCCCGCTCGATAGCGATCATCTCACCGGGTTGAAGAACGGCATAGATGGGAGAGAGTACGTCTTCCTTAGTAGGCTCGTCGTTCCCTTCCTGAGTATATTTAGCATCTTCTACATCAAGACAGTTGATGATAGCTCTCGAGTGCAGAGAATCAGGATGATCTTCATCAATCACCTCGATACTTCTGATACCATCCATCACAAGGGCTTCGATATAGGCAGGAGAAAGCTCATCACCGGCTCTCAGGAGCTTAGGAGCGTTCTTGCCACCCTTGGTGGAATAGATATCGCGATAGCTGATGGCCCCGACGAGCTCGTTGTTCGCGCTTGCGTCTTCACTGAGCTCAACACTTCGAGAGAGATAGAATGAGGAGACGATCTTCTCTCTGGTATCAACGCCGATGGCGCGAAGGAAGAGCGTTCCGAGGATTTTCTTCTTACGGTCAACCTTCGCGTAGATCAGGTTTCTTCTCTTGTCATCGATCTCGAACTCAAGCCAGGAGCCGCGGTACGGGATGATACGGGAAGAGTAGATGCCCTTATCGTTACTGAAGATAACACCGGGAGAACGGTGGATCTGAGAAACGACGACACGTTCGGCACCATTGATGATGAACGTACCGCGGTCTGTCATCAGTGGGATATCACCGAAGTAGATCTCCTTCTCTCTCAACTCTCCGGTCGCAGAGAAATAGAGGGAGATGGTTGCCTTGATTTGAGCTGAATAGGTACGACCCTTACGCTTACACTCGAGTTCCGAAAATTTGATATTGTCCAGGTCGACTGTGTACGAACCGAAGTTGAGAGTCATCTCACCATTGGGACTCTCGATCGGGAATGTCGAACGGAAGACCTGTTCAAGGCCGCTGGTGGTATCCAATTCCTGACCACTGTATACACGTCCGAGCTGAAGAAACCGTTCGTACGATTCAAGCTGAATACCTACAAGATTAGGTAACTCACAGACAGTATCATAGTGGGCTCCAACATATGTTCTATTGATTGAATTGCCTTTGGCAACCATTGTTACCCTCCAAAGGTCGGATCATGAGACATCTTCCAGGCGAGACCTGAAAAACACTCTCCGATAGATTGACACGAGTGGCCACCGGAACACATGTCCGGTGGCTCCTCAACGGGCTGTTACAGCCGCGGGCGTGATGCCCGACTACTATGCATAGGAAAAAGCGAATTATTTAACTTCAATAGTAGCGCCTGCAGCTTCAAGCTTCTCTTTCATGGCTGCAGCGTCTTCCTTGGATACTGCTTCCTTGATAGGTCCACCAGCTGAAACGAGGTCCTTTGCTTCCTTGAGGCCGAGACCTGTGATAGCGCGGACTTCCTTGATGACAGGAATGGGCTTTGCACCTTCGGCGAGACCGGTGAGGACGACGTCGAACTCTGTCTGCTCTTCAACCTCTTCAGCTGCTGCGACTGCTGCGCCGGCTGCTGCAACGGGTGCTGCTGCGGTTACACCGAACTTCTCTTCCATTGCTGAAATCAGTTCCGAGATCTCCATCACTGTCATGCTTGCGATTGCTTCGAGCATGTCTTCTTTCGTGATTGTAGCCATATTATCTTCTCCTTGTATACTTCACGGTAATAGCAGGTCTACGTCTAATGCGAAGACTAATACCGTTTATTCTGCTTCTGTCTGTGCATCAACCATTGCCTGCAGAGTGCGGGCAAGCTTGTTCATCGGTGCATTCATGGTTCCCATCAGGCTCGCTATCAGTTCGAGTCTGGTCGGAAGCTTACTATATGCGATAAGCGCATCTTTATCGTACAGCTGCCCATTCAGGATAGCGCCTTTCACGTCGATGGGAGCATCCTTCATGAAAGCGACGATAGCCTTACTCACAGCGTTCGAAGCATCCTCACCCTTGGTGAGTGCAACAGCTGTCGGTCCGACGAGCTTGTCTTCATATCCTTCCTGGTTGAGGTCAGCAAGGACGATCTTTGCAAACCGGTTCTTGACGACACGGTAGGCTGATTCGTTCTTTCTGAGCTCGCTGCGGAGGTTTGTGATCTGTTCAACAGTCATACCGCGGTAATCGGTGAAAATGAAACCATCGTATTCTGAGAATTCGCCTTTCATCTCTTTAACTGCATCGACTTTATACTGTGCTTTTCTTGTCTCGTATGCCATATCGTACCTCCTAGTTCTCTTTGGTGGAGACCATGACACCGGGGCCCATGGTAGAAGAGAGTGAGATGCTCTTCAGGAATTCACCTTTTGCATCTGCGGGTTTTCTCTTTAGAACTTCAGCAAGGACGATGTGAGCGTTCTCAGCGATCTTATCTGCGTCCATGGACACCTTACCGACAGCAAGGTGAACGACACCGGTCTTATCACTTCTGAACTCGACTCTTCCCTTCTTCAGCTCTGCAAGAGCTCCCTTGATATCAAATGTAACAGTCTGTGTCTTCGGGTTCGGCATAAGACCGCGACGACCGAGGATAGGACCGAGACGACCGACATCTTTCATCATGTCGGGAGTGGCAACTGCAACGTCGAACTCCATCCATCCACCGCGGATCTTTTCGACCAGGTCGACATCACCGACATAGGCGGCACCAGCTTCCTTGGCCTCTTCGGCCTTCTCGCCCTTGGCGAAGACCAGAACTTTCTTCTCTTCTGAAAACTGGTTGGGAAGGACGACAGTATCACGAACAGACTGACTCTTCTTGAGTGAGAGGTTCATGGACATCTCGACTGTCTCATCGAACTTAGCGAATGCTACTTTCTTGACGAGCTCGGCAGCTTCGACGAAGGTCAGCATCTGAGTCTTGTCAACCTGTGCAGCAGCTTCGGCGTATTTCTTACCTCTTTTCATTACTTGGCCTCCACTTCGACACCCATCGAACGAGCGGTTCCTGCAATGATCTTCTTTGCAGCATCCATATCGTTGGCGTTCAGGTCTTCGAACTTTGTCTGTGCGATCTCTGCAATCTGCGCATCAGTGATCTTTGCAACCTTCTGAGTGTGAGGAACTCCGCTTCCGCTTGTGATACCACATGCCTTCTTGATGAGAACAGCTGCGGGTGGCGTCTTGAGAATGAAGGTGAACGAACGGTCTGCATAGACAGTGATCACAACGGGGATGGTGAGGCCAGCTTCAAGATTTTTCGTCTTGTCATTGAACTGCTGGACAAACTGGGGTGCGCTTACTCCGTGAGGACCGAGAGCCGGACCGATCGGGGGCGCAGGGGTAGCCTTACCGGCCGGACACTGCAGTTTGATAACAGCAGTAACCTTTTTCTTTGCCATAGTTTTTCTCCTTACGTGTACTCCATGTATATGAGCCACGCTGGTAATAACGCCTCATCAACGATAAGGCTCCCACTTCACGCTCCAAAGAACGTATCTTTCAGAACTATTCTGAAAGGCAGGAAGAATTATTTATGCGAGAAGAGCTGAACACGTTCAGGCGTGCATCAGATCTTTTCGACTTGTAAAAAATCAACTTCAACCGGCGTACTCCGTCCGAATATCCCGACAAGGACGCGCAGTTTCGCTTTCTCAAGATTGACCTCTTCGACAACACCGGTGAATGTCTCGAAAGGTCCTTCTATGACCTTGACGTGCTCGCCGACACTGAAGGTCTGCTTCGGCCGCAACACTTTCTCACTCTGAATCTCTCCGGTCTTCTGAAGAATTCCTTTGAGCTCATCAGAAGAGAGGGGGACTGGCTTCTTACCCGGCTGAATACCGACAAATCCCGTAACACCCTGGATTCTTCTGATCTGTGAGCAGTACCCTTCCCACATGTGCTGGGGCAGGTCCATCTGTACGAGGATGTAAGAAGGAAGGATCTTTCTCTTGATCGTCTTCTTCACTCCGTCTTTGACCTCAACCACCTCTTCAGTAGGGACTTTCACATCAAGAACAACCTCAGCAAACGTGAGGTCTGTTTCCATGATCTTGCGGATTGTTTTCTCTATCTTCATCTCATACCCTGAATAGGTATGGACGACGTACCAGCCTTTAGCCATGAGAACTCCTAGAACAGCAGATCGATACCCTGGACAAGAAGGAAGTCAACAAGTCCAAGGATCACTGCGAACACGGCAGTTGAAACAATCACGACCTTGGTGGAAGCAAGAACTTCATCTTTACCGGGCCAAACGACCTTCTTGAGTTCCTGCCTGACTTCCTTTAAATACTGTATAATCTTTTTCATCTGCATTTTCCTTATCAACAAGAGGTCGACAGGTCAGGAAGGACTCGAACCTTCAACATTCGGTTTTGGAGACCGACGCTCTAGCCATTGGAGCTACTGACCTGTCCACCTCTCGTTCAGGGTGAGACTTATTTTACTTTTGTCTCGCGGTGAAGCGTGTGTTTCCGCTCAAACGGACAATACTTGTTCAACTCAAGCTTTCCTGGTGTGTTACGGCGATTCTTTTCAGTCGTATAGTTTTTCTGCTTGCACTCTGTGCATTGAAGAGCGATCTTCTCGACCGGTCCCTTTTTCTTGCTAGCCATGGTAAAACTCCTGCATATATATCGTACAATTATGCTCAAAAAAAGAAAAGAGCCCTCGACCGGATTTGAACCGGTGACCCCCACCTTACCATGGTGGTGCTCTGCCAGCTGAGCTACAAGGGCACTACAATACATGAGTCAAAAGGTAACATCCTTCGTAACTCAAGCAGGACACAACATATCAAATCAGAGAAGGCGTGTCAATCACTTCGGTTCCAGTTTGTGAGAAACAAAGCTGAGGGAGTGAAATGGATCACGGTGAGGACCGTGCTCAGCATCCTGTGCAATCATAGCACCAGAGGGGCACAAAGGCAAGGAGTAACGCATCCCCCTACCGCAGATGACCTGCCTACTGTATCGAGATGGCAAATTGATTCTCGTAGGCAGACCTACCGATACCAGAGATCTCTCATATCGCTTAATTCCCAGAGGCGGGAAAATCAGCGATCACCAGGACCGTGCGGTAGTCAGAAAGGGTCTTGATGAGGATTGCATACTCCCGTTGGGTTTCCCCGTTGTGGTTGTTCACTTCGGTCAGGTGAGTGATACGAGAATTGAGGCTCTGCACGATAGAGGTGTGAACTTCACGAACCCATCGGTCACCCTGGATCTCCTCCTTCTCTATGATCTGCATCACATGCTTTCCATGAGCTATCAGATCCCTCACATCATTGCGTTCCTGCGCAAGGTCCTGACTCACCACCTGTAATCTGGTGAGAAGAGAATCGATCTCACTGAGAGGAAGGGTCTCTACCGAACGTGTCATGAGCTGCTCATACTCTTCCAGCTGTCCTGCATGCCTCTCCGCATAATGCTTTTCAGCGCGTAAAGAGCGCTGAAGGGAACGAGTGGAGAGTGATTCGTCAAAATCACAGAGTTCAAGAAGACGCCGTACCGTATCAAGGTTGTCAGCCAGGTAGAGCATGTGTGTCCCGCTCGAGGAAAGCGTGTCATTATACTCAAGAAGAGTATTCCGTTCACCTGCGAGTGTTTCATCAATCGCCTCACCCTTGCTTTTCAGCACCAGGGAGTCACTGGCCCCCACCTGCTGTTTCACCTTGGCCCGGGCGGTTTCGATCTCACTCAACCGCTCCTTCATCGTGTTGACGGCAGTATCAGTGCGGTCAGACAGGTACCGGATATTCTCACTGAGAAGAAACAGATTTGCTAGAGAGAGGTCCTCCGGTTCTTTGGCTATGTAGCTCTCATAGATCGTGTGATATCCTTTGAATCTACGTGTTATCAGATCATATTCCTTCATCACCTCCGCAGGAACTCCCGATAGCTCCACCGTGCCTGATACACACAGGAACAGGGTCAGATACAAGAGGAACGGTGTTCTCTGTTTCATAGCAACCTCCATTGTGTCAGACACGATGAACGAAAAATTTCCTAACGGGTAGAGAACACATCCTCGATCATACGCACAGAACCATTGGTGACATCGGTGATCGCCACGAAGTCCCTCAGTTCATTCGCCTTGATTCGTCGGGTATTCTCCTGCCGGATCTTTTCATTCGCACGTTCCAGGCGAACTGCTGCCTCATCGACAATTCGCTGGTGTTCCCTCTTCACTCGCTCAACCTCTTCAAGCCACCTCTGTCGTTCCTGAGTGTTATAGGCGACCGCCTCAACATCCGTCTCGTAACCGTTCTCAACTAACGTGACAGAGGGTTGGAGCACACCCCCGAGGAAAGCACCTGTCAACCCTCCGATCGCAACGGGAATCGCAGGATCCTCGAACGTCAATGAATCATCGGCAAAAAAGAAGATCAGACCTCCCAAAGCACCGACCAGTGTCAGAATATTGGCTACCTTACTGTCATAATCGATTGAGATCTCCTCTCTATAGACAGGTTTCTCTTCCATCAGGTACTCAGGCTCTTTTGGCAGAACCAGTGCGGGAATATACTGCTGTTCTGCCCTACGATAGGGTTCAAGTGGAAGCGGAAAAGACAGCCTGAGTTCGTTCTCAGAGCCTTCAGCAAAGGTGTGGTACAATGTATAGAGATTTCTTGACAGTACCATCAATTCGATAGCAGTGCGTTTTCCTCCCTTGACCGTTACAGGCATATCATCGGCTTTGTAGATAACCTGCCCGACACGGATTCTCAGTCCTTCGGGGAGGTACTCGTCATAAGAGATATCGAGCAGGGCTGAGTCGGTTCCCTTCACCAGTTCACCAGACTGCGCCCCTGTCTGTTCAGTCTCCATACTCTTGAGCAGACTGGACGTGTCCAGCATCTGCAGGTACTGCTGCAGCTCAACGACTTGAGACTGAACCTGATCGTGTTTCTCCTTGCTAGATAGCCTGTGCAATTTCAACTCGTTCAGCTGGTCCTGACGCTGAGCGATCATATCATTGATGTTCTCCCTCAGGAGTGTATCAGTGTGTTTTGCTGCAGATTCCTCGAGCCCTGTGATGATCTCCCGGACACGTGTGATCTGTGCATCATAGGAGTCACAGAGTGTTCCAAGAAAGGTCAACAGTGAACCTGCTTCAGATAGATGACGCTCGAAGTCCTGCCGGCTAACACTTCCGGGTTCTGCCATGAGCAGCTGTGTTCCCCGCTCACTCACAGCATCATACCGGTTCAGGGCAACAGAACGTCTCACCTCCAGATAGGCAAGCTCAGAGGAATACAAGGACGGCAGAGAGACAACGAACAGGATAACGATACATACTGATATACAATCTGGTAATCTTCTCATGCCGACCTCCCTTTTGTTCTCTAGCCTTTGAAGGCGGAAGACAGAATTGAATCCTTGACGCGGGTCATTTCAGCTGTGAGATCATTCAATGACTTGCTGATATTGGTAAGCTCGATGATCGCAGCGTCCAGCGCCTCGGTTTTTGCGATGGCGATAAACAACTCACGCCCTGCTTCAAGTTCCTTGAGCGCACTCTCGGCGGCTTTCCTTCCCTGCACAAGGAGAGTCCACTGCCGGTCGAGCTCTACGATCTGTGCCTCATTCCGAGTAGCAAGAGCGGTATAGGCATCAACGTGCCGTGCAAGCCCGTTAATTCGTTCCTTCTCCGCAGCAGCCCGATTTCGCTCTGCCTGGATGATCGCTTCATTCTTGATCTTCCGGATCGTTTTATATACTAGACCGTCATTTGAAAGAAGTTCGAGATGTTTGGAGATCTCTGCGATTGTCGTATCGAAAAGCACAGTGCTCTCCTGCTCAAATCTCTCTTCGTCCCAGGTTGAGAACTCCATCACCTCATCAATTGCAGCAGAGGCAAGGTCTTTGAGAATCTCCATTGAATCGGAAATGGTGAGTTCAGTTCTTCCCGACAGGAAGTCCTGAGCTTTTTTGATCTGATCTTCGAGAACCTCCCCGACACCTGCAGCGAGTGTGCTGAGCATAACAGTCAGAAAAATGATACCGACGAACATCTTTTTTGTTGATCCTTTCATGATATACCTCCTCTATGAAATGATCGAATTCGAAATCGGCCGGGTGCCATGAGCACCTGCCGACCTATCACCTGTGCAGCACAAAAGCATTGGTCTTGTTCACCTAATGCAGAACTCTTCGTGCATACGCAATGTGATGTTGAGGGATGCGGTAGACCCAGGCCGGCTTCAGAGACCAGTCTGTGTCACCAGGTGGGACTTCCGATGGGCACAAGGAAGAGGCCTGCATGCTTTCCTTGGCGCATACGACAGGGACCAGGGAGCGAAGGTAGAGACTCTCGCCCAGCGGGTCGAATCCTTCGAAGCGATCCAGATACCACAGGGTATGAATCGGCGACGACAGGGAAACGAGCTCACCGGCGAGAACAGGGACGATGCTGATCCCTTCCAGACGGGTAGAAAGGTTTTCACCCCCCCAATACTTTTCGGCCTCTGCATCTCGATGCAGGTCCCGACTTCCTTCTTGCAGGATGATGTCCTGTGACACATTGATTGCAGGGTAGTGGTCTCTGGTGATATAAAGCCGTGCATCGATCCACGCACTCTCGATGGAAACGATCTTCCTTGCAATGACATCATGATGCTTCTGACCCTGACGCAGCGTTCCATAGACGAAGACCGTGGTAACTTCCTTCTTCTTCATTGTCACCTCCTCAGACCTGACTTTCCATGATGCCCACTTCTTCCTGTTTTGCAGAGTCTTCGGCACGGTCTTTCAACAGGGAGGAAACCTTTTCGGTTATGAAAATCAATCTGGCCAGAGCCTTCTGAATATCCTCGGGGGGACAGCGATGAAGGTTGGTGATGCTCTTTATGGTCAGCTGAAGATAGTTATACAAATTACGGCAAGCAGAAAGCACTTTCAGCGCACTGAGGTAGTCATATCGACTCAGACAGGTGGCATGTCTTTTTTCTGCCAGTTTGCCGAGCGCAGCATCGATGCCATCTTCCAGACTTTCATTGGTGTGGGCGGAAATCGAATCGAAACTTTGCTGCAGGGTAGCGTCATCAACATGTGCTTTTATCAGAAACTCAGCGAACTGTACTTTAAGGTTCAAAGCATCTTCGGTGTCCAGGGTTGAGGCGACCTGCGATAGGTGCTCCGTGAGATCTGAAATGGCTTGAGGAGGGATCAAGATCTTCTGGTCAGACAACGATGATAAAATTCTCATGATGTAGTAGAGAGCCGATTCCGGATGAGTATACTCGATCAGACGATGATAAGCCTCGGGAACCTTTCCCTGAGCGCACAGTGAGTAGGCGATGCTGATCACGATTTTTTGCACTTCATCGGATTCTTCTTCTGCCTCAGCCTCGACAAGAAGTGGAACGAGAAGTCTCTCATGGTCTTCAAAACGGTTTTCGATGACGGTATCATCGATGAATTTTACAGCTGCCTCTCGACGGATACTCGGGTCCTCGATCAGCGCATAGTAGTGCAGGGCTTTCGAGAATCGGATGCTTTTTGAGTTGGCTGCCATGAGCATGAGGTACAACGGGTCACGGGAATATTCATCGCAATGTTCAACCTGCTCTTCCATGAGGTGTTCAACCTCATGGACCGCAGCTTCATCGCCAAACCGACAATGAGCGATATAGAAGGAGGCAAGGAGTTTCTGCTTCATGACAGGGTCTTTCACAGCCTCAATAGCAGGAAAGAGAGCAGTAAGACCTTCGGGTTCCCCGACACATTCAACGGCGTTCACAAAGATATCGACGAACTCCTCTGACAGACTGAAGTAGGTCAGGCACTGAAGAGCCTTGTGATACATGGACTGCTCCACATAGGATTGTGCCAGGTGCTTATAGGCAAATGAGAGGGCTTCCTCCCGTGATATCAGGGAGACACAGAGGTCAGCGGTTTCATAATCCCCATCGTCCGCTGCATTAACTGCAAAGTAGGCCAGCTTGAGATCTCGTTTATCGGAATCGGTGGTCTGCTGCAGCGTGGACAGAGCCTGAGTGAAGTCACCGATCAGCGCATAGGTGTAAGCCCGTAAGGAGCAAACCATGTCGCGTCGCTCCTGAGGAGCTGAGTTGAGATCCTCGGTGAGGCGTCCAAGATACGCTTTGGCCTGATCGACGTTACCCTCCATGGCATAAAATTGAGCGATCTGGTCAATGAGGTAGGGACGAATACGTCTTGTCTCGGCAGCATCAGTGATGCGGTTCAGCAGCTCCTCGGATTCGATCTGGATGAGGGTAGTGAGTGAATTCTTGTTCATAGGTGTCTCCTTTGGCACAGGGTGCCGGTTTTTTCAAAGGGGTGTTTTCTTCAGAATCAACTTGCATGATCTCAGGACAGGGATTTCCTATGACGGTTGCGCAGATAGTCTGAGCACACTGCGGAGGGGCTCCCCGTTGAGAAATGCAGTCTGACCGGAACGACTCCGGATTCAGGTGATTCTGTCTGGTAGGTGGTGAATCCAACCGTGCGCACGAAGTGCGGCTATCTTTTCAACAAAAATCGGCTACCCTTTCGGGTTCAAGACGGTGGATCTGGTGCGTATCAGATGTGATACTAGCAGTGCACGCTACGGGTCGAAAGGTCCGGATGCAGTACACTGCTGCCTGTAATCCTGTGAGTCACGGCAGGCCCTCCTTGTAACCATAGGTATGTCCAGCATACCATGGTATTTCGTATCAATGACGATCTCTTTCGGGTAAATCTCATCCTCCAGAAGGCCCGAAAGAGTCTGAACAGGCACCTAAGGTGATCTCTCTGTCTATCAGTGCGCATCGCCCGAGAGAGCGTCACTGAAATACCGAGAAACCAGCCAGAATATCATCTGCCTGGAAGCGGGACCAGAATTCCCGCGACGGTTTCATCGTTATGACAAGATACCGCATCAAATTCAGTGGCAATGCATCCTGTTCCCTTGAACTCTCAGTCCATACTGTGAGATAGGCGAGAACTCCCAGGGAAAATCGTTGCGTGTCGCTGAGTAGGAGAAGGGCTCTTTCCGATATCAGAAACCCCTCTTCTGTTCCTCTCTCACCTGCCGAGATGATGATCGAAAGAAGACCTGCCGTGTAGGTGATGAAAAAGACATGATACACCTCAGCTGCACGGCGGTGTCGTTTCTTCTCCCGGGTCAGAGACAATCTCTCATAGGTATCTTTTACATGCTCCAATACCGTGAAGGCTTCCTCAAACCGTGAGGATCTCACAAGACGGGAAACGAACATCCGGTACAGACGGAGAGTCTGTTCAGTGATGAGATCTTCACGTGAGAGCCGCTCACGTAGTGCACGAAAAAGCCTACTTCTGCTGTCACCCCCCTCGTGCTCCTGCGAGATAGATTCTATCCTATCAATCAGGGTCAGAAGGAACCTGATTGCATCCTGGCCGGTCAGCACAGCGTCGATCAGAGAAAGCATCTGGTCTGTTCTCTCACAGTGTGACATCGCGATACAGATTGTAAGTAGTTCTTCTTCTCCCAAAGGCTTCTCCTGTTCACCTTGACCGGGTTCCTGTGAGGATACGATGTGCAGCACGGTATCAGAGGACCACTCGGGACTCCTATGCACTTCACCAACTGCCCGGGCTGTGCGTGCCCGTTCAGGGGAGGCGATCATTTCGAGCAGTGTCTCCCTTGGAACATCTGGTTCCAGGTAGGCATAAGCTGAATACAAAGCTGCATATACTCGGTCCATATCCTCGCTCCCTTCTGTCACTTTATTCCTTTCAAGCACCTGCAAAGCACGTGCACACAGGTCTCTCACCTTTGTTTTACTGCCCTGCAATACCCATGCATCTGCCAGGGCTGAGAGTGTGGTAAGTGTTGCTCCATCACCGTGGATCTCATCCACGACGCTGAGAGCTTCATGATACGCACCGTTGGTGGTCAACATGATTGCGAGGTGGGAAAGCAGGAGGTCCCTCTCATGTGCATCGGGCACATGACGGATGAACTCACAAGCAGAACCGTAGGTTTCAGCAGTGGAAAACTGGTCGATGATAAAGGATTGCATAGTCGATATACGCTCTGGGTCATCTTCAAGGCGATTCACGAGCTGATCAATACCATCTGCTGAGTGTCGCAGCATGGCGGCAATTCGAAAGCACAACGATTCGTTTCGATGATATCTGCTGGCAATATTGCCGTGGGCCCGTTCACTCAGATCCCATCGACCCAGCTCAGCATACTGATGTGCGATCATCACCCACAACTCATCGGGATGTCTGACCGTATCGGACAGCAGAGTCGATCCCGCATGGTCAAGCACATCTACCGCTTCCTTCACCAATCCTCTTCGGAGCAGGAGAGATGCTATCCGTATGGCAAACAAAACCCGCTCCGTGGAATCCGGGTATAGAACCGCAGCCATTGACAGGGTACTGAGAATATCCTGCTCCGCATCCCTGAGTTCCCTGAGCTCTCCTTCCACCTTCCGTAGCTCCTGGAGTGACAGGCCCTGCACACAGAACGTTCCATCCTCAATGTCCATCGCCGGGACCCGTGCGAGGGCCTCAGAGAGGGCCTCATAAGAATCACTGTACGAAACGAGGATTGAAGGCCCCCGTTCAAACACGGATTCGATGTCCTGCACGAAACGTGTGTGCTGTGATGCAAGATTATCGGTTGTAAGCTGTTTTTCTGTCATCTCGTCCTCCTCCCTCTGTGTCCTGACCGCTTCCTTCCCCGGACTTCCTCAAAGATGGAAGCGACGGGAAGGATTATCCGTAAAAGGTTCTGAAAAAACGCTTCTTCACCGGGCGAAACAGGCGATTCTTCTCTGTGGTGGAACGTGGCTGTTTCGATAAGAGTCTCAATCAGCAGGAATATGTTTCCCTGGCTGAAGGCGAGTGCCAGCGCCTCAGTGACCCGCCTGTCTTGAATCATCGACCGGGCTATAGCGCGGACAAGGTGATTGACCGGACCTGCTCCCTCTTCCTCGCTGCCATGGAAGGCTTTCCTGATCTG
The DNA here is from genome assembly GCA_016938475.1 of Sphaerochaetaceae bacterium. Taxonomy (GTDB): domain Bacteria; phylum Spirochaetota; class Spirochaetia; order Sphaerochaetales; family Sphaerochaetaceae; genus SABI01. Next base: position 39,230 of record JAFGUP010000183.1, on the reverse strand, counting down.
TTGAGTCGCACAGCCAGCATCCGATACATGGTCACTGGCATTATCACATTTCACCAGATACAGGATCCTGAGTGCATCATCGATCCGGCCCATCGCGAGGAGCCCGTGGGCGATGTCGCATAGAGAAGCGATACGTTCTTCTGTCTGTATAAGCCCAGAGGCTGTCGTCTCGGCAGAAAAGAGAAGAAGAGAAGCATCAAGAAACGCTCCACGACGAATGAATTGACGTGCGACCCTGATCTGCAGTGCAACTGACGAACTGATGGTGAACACATTCTCTACCTCGTTCAGAGCCTGATGAGTATCACGGTGTTCGATGAGAAGCTTAACCAGATCATCAAGACACCAGTCACGGAAGGAGAGGAAGCCTGAGGATGAGGCCTTCTCGATGATATCATGGTAGATAGTGACCCCCAAATCGATATCACCTTGGAAAATATGGGCATCGGCAATTGACTTGAGGCAATCCAACTGCCCTTCCCCGTCGTCAATCAGAGGAAGGAGCTCCTGAGCCTGTCGGCTTCTGCCGCTCGAGGCACAGGCTCTGCAGACGAGCCTCATGAGCTGGCTCCGAAGAGGTCTGTCCTGCACATCTGCCGCCTGCTCCCTCATATCCATCAACACCTGAAGACTACGCGAGGATAGTCCATTTTCTGACAGTACCCTCACGATCCTTTCGTAGACAGTAAAGGTCCCTGTTAAAGCGCTGATGGATTGTGCCACGTGAGATGCCCAGGCAAAGAGAGATGAACCTGCCATGACCAGAGCAATCTCCTTGAGTGTGTCATCACGCACCTCGGTATCTGGTATGCGAAGGGCTGTTTCAAAGGCATCAAAAAGCCTCTCCTGCTTCACAAGGTCGCGTGCCAGCATCTGGGTATAAGAATCCCGGACCCTCTGTGTACCGATTGCTGAGGCGATACTCTGTGCCTGAGGGCATGCTCCTCGTGTCATCAGATTTTTGATACAACGGACACAGATCAAATCACGAACAGCTTCATCGGTCACCAGTGACAGCAGCTGGATGGTTTGCTGAGCAGGAATAAGGAGACAAAGCGTCTCTATCAGCAGATGCCAGGGTTCTGTGCTGCCACTGGAGGACAGACGGGAGAACACCTCCTCCCTGATATCCTCTATCAGACGGCTGCGAAGGCCATTCATCGGATCTCGCGGGCGGGCGGCAGCTACAGAAACCTTCATGGCATACTGTCTGAAGGGATCGTCAATGGTTGAAAGAAGAGCCTCGGCACATGAAAGCGGATCCCAGGTGGCCAGACTAAGCAGCTCAAGACGATCTGCAAGAGAAGAGAGCTCCCTCTCAGTGAATCCGCTCAGTGTCAGAGTCCCCTCGGCCAGACCCGTTGCTTCAGCACTCTGAGGATAGGTATGCTTTATGACAGCAATACAATCTGAGGCTTCATTGATACGCAGTGCAGCCATCTGGTGATCTTCGAGCTTTGAGGCTTCTTCTATCAGGGAGACAGCAGAATCATACAGGAGTTGAGGGGTCCCGGCGTCACTGGGAAGGATACATGTGCTGAGCATTGATGCAGTAGAGAAATTCATGCTGTGACCCCCCGTTCATCGAGTTTCCGCTCTGTATCAGATGTTGACATCGTCACTGCATTACGGACCAAGCAGGCTAGTGGGTTGCTCTCATTCGCAGCGTGCCGATAGTGCGTAACACCCGCTTCGTGCATGGATACCAGGGCAGTCACCTGATCTAACGGCCGAGAAAGCTGCAGAACCATTCGCAGAGCCCGACCGAAATCTCCATGAGCACTGAACAACTTGACAAGGGTGGCAATCAGGGTATCGCGATGATCCTGATCCCCTTCACTCCATCGGATACGGCGGAACAGCATCTCAGAAACTTCATGGTTACCCAGATGAGCATGTGCCAGGCAGAGCTGGTGAAGAGCTGTACGTGTGGGCTCGATTCGAACTGTAAGGGACTCCAGGATGATCTGACAGGCATTCAGTACGGTATCGGACTTCTGATGTTCAATGACTCTGAGAAGCAGAGAGAGACGTGAAGAGTCACCTGGTGCCAAGGAAAGAAGGTCCTGCGATTCACGGATGAGACCTTTGCTGATCGAAACCTCAAGGAAACTGAGGATCAAAAACAGTGGGATGTTCTTTCCATAGGTGGAAGTCAGCAGCTGCAGGATGCTTTCTGACTGCGCCCCGTATGGACTGACCCCTTGATCATTCTTCCACGCCTGCTGCACCCAGCTGACGTTCAGATGCTTTTTCTGAGTTTCATCTTGGATGTCGTCAATGAGAGACAATGCCTTGAGCAGGTCATGTTCGAGACAGAGGTCGAAGACATCGCTTATCGCCTGATTCTTCAGGTCCGTATCATAGATGCGATGGACAGTGGCAATGGCATCCTCATACTTGTTGATTGTTGCCTGGTGCATCGATACTCTCCAAAGGGTATAGTCCTGGAGATTCTGATCTTCGAGGAACTCGACAAGGATGATTTCTCTGTCGATCAGATGTATGGTATCATCGTATAGGCCACTACTGGTCCAATTGGTGAAAAGAACATCGAAGGCGATAAGGGAATCATAGATGCTCTCACAACGGTATGCTGCCTGAACTGCTTTGCTCACGTCACTGATGCGTGAGTAGAGATCAAAGATCCTCCGTAGGGTCTGATCTACCAGAATATCGTTTTCCCGTAGCGCTCCAATTTTCATCAATGCTTCGTCGAGCAGGTTGATGGCAGCAGACTCCTGATGGATGTCCAGAAGGTGCCTGGCTAAGGTGGTCAGGAGCAACAATCCTCGGCCACTGGCCATATGCTCCTGAATTCGAAGGTAGACCCGGGAGATCAGTTCTTCGGACACTCCTTTGGAGGCGATCAGGTTCTCGATGATGCGATTCTGCAGGGATTCGGCTTCCTCCTCGGGATCATAGAAAATCAGGCAGCCATCACAAAGAAGATATTTCATATGGTCCAGAACTTCGCTCTCAGGGAACATTTCGGCAAATGCATCCAGAACCTGAAGATGAGCATCGAGCCGAAGGAAGGGGGGCTTGATGGATTCGACCAGATGGTACCCTTGAGAGAAGGTTTGCTCTGCAAGGACCGGATTCTGAGGTCTGATGATGGGGGCCAGTGAGCACAGTGTCGTAGCCCGTATGTGGGGATCATCAATTTCCGAGGCAGAGGATAAGGCCAGATACACATCACCAGAAGATGCGTACCGCATGGCAATAGCAGAGAATGCTTGAGAAGCTTCACCAGAGCCTTTGATACTCCTCGCAAGGATGTGTGCAGTCGCAAGGGGATTATCAAGGGCACGGAAATACAGATCAACATTCTGAAGCAGTGTCAATCTCTGCAGGTCCGTTAGACGGGATATGCTGGCAATGTGACGGATCGCATCACGTACGGTCGCTTCCGGATCGTGAACACCGGACACTGAAGGTCCCTCCTGGGTACTGTGGTCGATCAGCTGAGAAAGACTGGAACATGAGATGGTGATGATAGGATCGTTGTACATGGCAAACTCCTGAAAAGACATGCGCATCTCAGCGCAGGGGTTTCCTGTGGTGAGTGCGCACAACTTTCTCGCGCACCGACTGAGGATGGTCCCTGAGAGACAGGTCGACTGAACAGAGGGGTCCCTTACATCAGTCGAAATTCAGCATGTTAGATGAGGTGAATTCATCGTGGGCCGAATCAACGGCTTGTCCTTTACACAAAAAACTGATACCCTCTTGAGGGTCAAACGATGAATCTGGGAAACTACGTATCGGATGCTGTTGCATGGGATACGCTCAGCGGTTGCTCCAGAAAGGAAGATCTGGGCGCTTATCACTGAGAATGTGATCGAATGGTGTCACAGCAGGTCCTCCTTACTTCTTTGCATAGTTATGTGAATATTACCATGGGGAATTTGCTAAGCAAAGGTTTCTTTCGGGTAAATGTTCCGCACTAAAGAGTATCTATCAGGAACTAAAGTTCAGTATCATTGGCCAGCGAAGAGATATGCCGCAGAGGAATGGTACATCGCACCAAAGGACTCTGGTGCCTCTGTACTCCCGTGTACGTAAAAAAAATTGAAAATTCCTTTAACCTGAAAAGAAATCGCAGTATACTGTTCGTGTTATGTATTCTCAATACCTTGAAGATATAAGCATAGAAGAGAAGCTGTCTCAGACCGAGATGTTGATAGCTTCCTATATCGCTCAAGGGCTGTCAAACGAAGAAATCGCTGAGACCGTGCCATGTAACGAAAGCATGGATACATATTCCGTAGATTCAATCAAGAAAATCATCTCCCTGTTATTCAGTAAAGGTTTCAAGCACAGATCCAGAGCATCTGTTGCAGCCTGGTTCTCACGCCTCAGCACCTATCGGGAACTTACCGGTCATCACACAGAAGACCCGGTACTTGAAGGCTTCCACCCGATCAATGAAGAGAGTGGAGCCTTCCTTCCCGGTATTTGGCTCTCATGTTATCAGATAAATGCATCGGGTGACCACAAGGAAGACCGGCAGTATGGTATCGAACACATCACCCTGAATGCAGAGGGTCATATCACGGGCAGGAATGTTCAGATTGCCTCCTCTCTCGGATACCCGCATAGGCACACACTAGTCTTTCAGTATAATCATGGGAAGTATTACACCGGTTCATGGATGAACAGCAACACCAATCATTATGGTTTATTCATGCTGAAACTGCTCAATAATCGCTTTCAGATGGATGGGCGTTACATGGGAAACGATGAAGAGTTGAAAGTGTCTGGAAACCCATGGAGATGGATAAAGCTGGCAGAGCAGGAAGACGTGTGTGAGAGCGACCCTGATAATGTCCGGATCCATTACGAGCGAGTTGATACTCATTTCGACCAGTGGTTTAAGAATGCACGCAGAATAACGCTGAGCACCTGCACACAACCCACCTAGTCGATACGCTTGACAAACATAGCTCACTATTATATATTGCACAATATAAAAGTGAGGTACGAGCAATGGCTGATACAATTTATGATTTCAGTGCAACAGACAATACCGGCAGAGAGCTTTCATTCGATACCCTGAAAGGTAAGGTTATCCTTATCGTGAACACAGCGAGCAAGTGCGGGTTCACCCCTCAGTACGAGGGACTCCAGAAACTCTACACGAGATACAATTCGAAGGGACTTGAAGTCATTGCTTTCCCCTGTGACCAGTTCGCTCATCAGGAACCGGGAGATGATGAGGCGATCAAAGATTTCTGCAGCGTGAACTACGGAGTCACCTTCCCGATCATGAAGAAGATCGAGGTTAACGGAGCGGGTACCCATCCAGTATTCGCATGGCTGAAGCAGAAGGCTCCTGGAGTCATGGGAGGCGGGATAAAATGGAATTTCACAAAGTTTCTTGTCAGCAGAGACGGGCAGAGCGTCACCCGCTATGCACCCACAGTGAAACCCGCTGACCTGAAGCATGACATAGAGAAGGCTCTTCAGTGAGAGCTGAAGTCTCAGTTGCAGAGGCCGAATCGGGTCAGGAAGAGATGTTGCTCCTCGAGCATCAGATCTGCTTCCGTGTCTATACCCTTGAGAGAGCCATCATGGCAGCGTACAAACCGGTGCTCAATAAGCTCGGCCTCACCTACCCCCAGTACTTGGTAATGCTTGTACTGTGGGAAAAGAAAGAAAGCACGGTTGGCGGCATCTGTGAAGCACTCGGCCTTGATACGGGAACTGTATCACCTCTTTTAAAACGAATGGAACGCAATGGCCTGATCAGGCGACAGCGAAGAAAAGAAGATGAGAGAACTGTCATGATCGAGCTCACCGAAGAGGGAAGCAATCTGAAGAACCAGGCATATGAGGTACCTGAGGCTCTTGCAGGTTGCATGTTTTCCACTGACGGGCAGCTTGATATGAGTAGATATGGCAGGATGAAAGATGTACTCGATGAGGCAATCACAGAGATCACGAGCGAGTGCTCAGATCATGATTCGCCCTCCCACTCCCGGTAGAACCGGTCAAGGAACTCTTCCATGAACTGATGGCGGCCCTCAGCAAGGGCCCTGCCTGCCTTCGTGTTCATCCGCTTCTTCAGAAGGAGCAGCTTCTCGTAGAAGTGGTTGATCGTGGGAGCAGTACTGCTTCTGTACGCTTCCTTACTCATGTTCAGGTTCGCCTTGATATCAGGATCGTACAGTTTCCTTCCCATATGCCCGCCGTAGTTGAACGTACGTGCTATGCCGATGGCTCCGACAGCATCGAGACGGTCAGCATCCTGAACGACATCCAGCTCAGGTGAGCGGAAGGATTGAACCTCATTGCCGCCCTTGAACGAGATATGAGTGATGATCTGAACGACATGTTCCACTACTCCCTCATCCACTCCCTCTAGACGCAGAAACCCGGACGCGAGGCTCGGCCCCACCGATTCATCCCCCCCATGGAACTTCGCATCCGCGATATCATGAAGGAGGGCTCCGAGAGAGATGACGAAGGGATCGACGTTCTCGGTACGTGCGATACGCTGTGCTGTATTCCATACCCTGAGGGTATGGAACCAGTCATGACCTCCCTCGGCGCCCTGAAGTGTCTCTTTCACGAACTCTACTGTGTTCTCTATGACGGTTTCTCTGTTCACACGATCAAACATACCAGAAAAGCTCCATCCCTTGAAGAGAGTACAATCTGCAAGGATGAAGACTCAGCCTTCTTATACACCATCGGAACGTAAAAAAAGTGCACTTCCATGGGAAAGACTTCGCGACTTCAGAAGTTTTAGAATTTCTATGTGAACAACGTTTTCTTTTTCATGGAGATAGTATGCCTGTACAGAGGAGAGGAACATATCGAAGTCATTCGTACCGATGATCAGCAAGAGAGACCAGGATATCGAAGAAGTCCGTGTTATCAGAGACCGAGGAGAACAGGTCAGCACCTGCACCCCACACAAAGAATGGAACGGGAGTGGCCGTGTGGCCGCCTGTACTCCAGAACGCATCCGGGTAGATTTCCTGTGCCCCTCCGTTTACTTCAAGCCCTCCGGTCTCGTGATCGGCACTCACGATGAGCGTGACATTGTCCCGTGAAGCAGCCCAGTCAAGAATCAGTTCCACAGTGGTGTTCAGCTCCTGCACCTCCCCTATCATTCTCCTGAGATCATTGCTGTGAGCGGCATGGTCGATTCGTCCTCCTTCAACAAGAAGAAAGAACCCCGCAGAGTCCTCAAGTGAGGCAAGAGCTGATGCAGTCATCTCACTGAGCCCGATCACTCCATCAGCTACATCATACTCGTAAGGAAGATGACCATCTCCCTGAAAAAATGCAATGGGTTTGCGGGCATAGGGCAGATTCTGGAATTCAGGGAGCAGATAGCCCGCATCCATGACCAGAGTCTCTAGTATTCCATACGATTCTCCCTCACCGCCCATGATGATGTCGGCCCGTGTATCATGGAAATATTGGTCTGCGATATCACGATAGGCATTTCGGCTCGGACTGTGAGAGAGAAACGCGGCAGGAGTGGCGTGGGTCACGGCCGTACTCGTCACCGCTCCCACCGACAGTCCTCTCTCCTGATAGTATTCGACAATCGTGGTAAGTGCCGCTCCAGAACCAGGCAGGTCCACACTGACTACACCGTTATACACCTTCTGACCGGTCGCGAAGGCAGTAGCTGCAGCTGCCGAATCTGTCACGGTACTAGCTGCCGAGTGAGTGGTGATTGTTCCCTGTACGGGGAACTGTTCGAATGAGAGGGAATGTTTCTGACCTTCAAGATAGATCGAAGCCGCATCGATATGGCTCTGCCCCATGCCATCCCCGATGACGAAGATCACAGCAGGACCCTCTACATGGGTAAAAAGGCTGCATGCGCTGAAGACCAGGAGCAATACGAGAAACACGAGTAGGATAGCCGCTATTGACAGTTTCACCTTCATACCATTCACACGTTCTTTCAACAGTATACACCCTGTGCATGACAAGCGGAAAGACAGAGTAAGAGAACTGTGAGATCAGTGAGTACCTGTGTACGGGTTAAAGACAGTCTTTGGAGATATTGTGCCCGGTCAGTACGAAGAGACGGAGTACTTCAATGAGAAACAGATCAGGGCGAACATCATGCAGAGAGAGGCACTTGGTGCTCTCGGGCAGTTGAGAGAGCGGGGAGAGAAGAAAGCGATCCTCATATCGGCAACCGGTTCAGGGAAGACCTTCCTCATATCCTGAGAAGGAGAGCTCTCCATATGAATAACGGGCTGCTCTCCTTCACTTTTTATCCTTTCCCCAGACGCGGATGGACGGGGACTTGATGACAAAAGATTAGAAGGTTTCTGTGTGCTCATTTTGGATCTTCATGAAGCTACTACAGCGGATGGTTAGCTAGGAACTTTTCTGGTGGCTGCGGGGATTCTGATCCTCAAACTTGAGCGTGAGTATCCCTCGTACCACGATCATGTGTACGGGTGAATTAGCTTTATCCTCGGGAAGTACCCTATGGCTGATCATAACCGGCTCATCATCAACCTGATATTCGATGTATTTCCCTCCTTCTGAAATCGGCAGTGCTGACCAGGTCCTGTTCAGGTACAGGTTCCCCCGTGGGAAAAAGAGAAGCAGATATGTCGCCCCTGACAAAATTAGGCCATATTTCCTTCGTATGCTGATGTTATACAACGGGGAACAGCCCCACAAGGAGAACAGCATGAGAAAGAAGACGGTACTGATGGTCTGTATGCTTCTGGTTCTGACAGTGTCCGGAAGTCTCTTCGCAGCGAACACGTTCAGTGTCGCAGGAGTAGGGTATTACACCTATACAGATCTGAGCGAAGGCAACTATAAAACATTCATCCCGGGCGTACGGGCTGAATTCTACCTGAGTGACTTCCTGGGGGTATCAGGGGACGCAATATTCAGACCGTCCGCCGATTACGAAGATGTGTACTACTCGACGTATATCGTTGATCTGGTATTCCGTCTTCCCCTCGGCCTGATCGATGCGTATGTCGCTACAGGACCTGCCTACAGCGGAATCGTGATAGGAAAAACCTTCGATGTCGATAAGAGTGCGTTCGCCTACAACGTGCGCGGCGGTATTGATGTTAACCTGAGTGAATCCTTTTCTATCGGTGCGGAGGTAGACTTCCTCGTAGAGGATGTGCCGACTTTCATCAGGGGAATTGCTGATCTTACCAATGCTCAACTGATACAGGTCATGGAAACCTACAGCACGATAGGAGTCTCGGGAAAATTCAAGTTCTGATCAGGAGGAGAGGGGGAATTCAAGGAGGAAGCAGTTTCCTTCCTCCCTGAGCTCAAGGCGTACCTCCCCTCCATGCAGATGAACGACCTGACGGACAATCGAGAGTCCCAGACCGTTGCCCCGGTTTGACCGTCCGCGGGAGGCATCTACCCGATAAAACCGTTCGAATATCTTCTCCTGCATCGCCTGCGGGATCCTCTCGCCGTCATCGCATACCCTGATACGGCACCTGCCGTCTTCAAGACTCCCGCTGAGCATGACCTTTTCCCCCCTGAGGTTGTATCGGATAGCGTTCTGGATCAGATTCCCGACTGCCCGTTCCATACGGACCTCATCCATCAGGACCGTGTCACGAGTGTTCGCCGATGGCTCGAAGGAGAGAGACAGCGAGGCTGTCTCAGCAGCTGTCCTCCAGTGCCTCTGCATACCAGAGAGAAATGTGTTCAGCTGGACGGGGCTCAGGTGCACGGTAATCTCCCCGCTGTCAGCCTCAGCAAGATATTCAAGATCATACACCAGGCCGGAAAGGGAATCGACACTCTCGATGATCCCTTCACTTGCTTCATCCAGGGTGCTGATCCCATCCCTGAGAGCTTTGGCCTCAAGGCGGATTGTATGCAGAGGGCCGTTGATATCGTGAGCAAGATCTGCAATCATCTGCCGTCGCAGGGCCTTCTGACGATCGAGCTGTGTAGCCATCTTATTGAAGGATTCCCCGAGACTTACCGTCTCGGCGCTGCCTGACGGGGTGAGCTCCTGCTTCTGGCCCGATGCTGTTGCGGCCATAGCGCTCTGAAGATCGGATAGGGGCCGCGTGACCAGTTTCGAGAGTACGGTCAGCAGAAAGAGCGCTATCACGGCAGTTGACGCTTCTCTCATAAGCAGGGAGGAGAGAAGTGTTTTCAGGTATTTCCTGCTCTCCGTCTGCATATAATCAGCTCCGATATACAGCGTGACCGACCCGACGACCTGCGATGCTTCCAGATCCCTGATATCGGAGCGATCCCCTTCAATCAGGGGATTGTCTTCGACTGAGGTGAGTGTTTCGAAGCTGTTGAGGAGCATGTTTCCTTCGGAATCATGGATGACCAGCCGGATATGAGCGTCCTGCTGTTCGCCGAGATAGTTGAGCGAAATCATATGGTCGAGCTCTGTCTCGAGTTCGCTCCAGCCCTGATCCCGGGTATACACAGCACTCAGGTACCCGCTGATCAGTTCACTGCGGAAGCTCGTGAGAAGGAGAGGCAGGTCACGGCGGTACTGGAAATAATCCAGGGTCATACTCAGCGTCGATGTAAGAAGGACAATCAGGAAGAACAATGCCGCAACGTATACATACGCGGGAGCCTTTTTCACTCGCATACCAGTCGATACCCCCCTCCGTAGACCGTCTGAATAGGTGAATAGCCCTTTCGATCAAGGATTTTCCTCAGTCGTCGGATATGAGAGTCGACCGCCCGGTCATACCCCTCAAACGAGTCGGAGAATGATTGCTCGATAATCTGGTTGCGGGAGAGAATCACACCGGGCTGCCTCAGGAGGGTCCAGAGAATAAGAAACTGGGCATGCGTAACCGGAAGTTTCTCTCCGTCGAGGAGGACATCCCCGGAATCCCTCTCGGCACTGAGCCGGCCGCAGGTCAGTGTCTCCCTCACCTGAGACTTCGTCCGGCGAAGGAGAGAGCGTACCCGTGCAACGAGCTCGTCGGGATCGAAGGGTTTGACAATATAGTCATCGGCACCGCCGTCAAGTCCCTCAAGCCGGTCTTCTCGCGAGCCGAGAGCAGTAACCATGATGATCGGTACATCCGATTCCTTCCGTATGATCCTGCGAAGCTTCCTGCCGTCAATCCCCGGAAGCAGGATATCGAGAAGAATCAGGTCAAAGGTATCGGCGCCGATCATCGACAGTGCCTGCTGCCCGTCAGGTGCGTGTGAAGTACTGAAGCCGGCACGGTTCAGGTAGGTGCTGATCAGCCTGGCACTTCGTGTGTCGTCTTCCACAAGGAGGATATTCGGCTCACTCATCGCTGGCCTGCCTTTCCCTGCTGGCTTCCAGGTGAACTCTGGTGGGGCGCAGAGGTGGTATTCCCCGGCTCTGAGTCATGGGAGGGGATGGGTGAAGGAGTTCCAGGTGGACCGGTATGCTCTCCCGGTGAAGGAGCCTCAGGACTGATAGTGCCCTGTTGTGCTGATACGCCGGAATCAGTGTCGCTGTTCATCCGGAGAAAAAGGGAATGAGCCTCATCGACACTGAGTTCCCCTTCTCCGATGCGGTACAGCAGGACATTGAGAACGCCAGCCTTATCAGTAAAGGGAATGCGGTAGCTTTTTCTCAGCTCCTCGAGAGCACTCTGGGCTTTCGACACGGAGATTTCACCGGAACTCACCTGAAGGCTCAATTGTGAGAACGTCTGTGGCAACCTGTTCTGATACTCTGATTCTTTTGATCCCCGTGCATACACACCGGTGAAGGGGAGCATGAGGATGAAGACAACCAGCCAGATGATATGTTTTCTGATCATGAGAACGTCCTTCCTCTCCGCGATAGGCTACCGTTATTGTACCACGCGGTGCAGGTGGGAGCAACACAGCTCAGGACCGGATGAGCCTGGTCACCCGGTCCTGAGCTGCAGCTTTACCACTGTTTCAGCGCTTATGTGCTCCGAAAGTCCCTTCAGCCGGTCCCCTGGATCCCTCGTAAGCAGGATCCGGCCCTTCATGATATCCAGAAGAATTCATGGTGGTGATCCTCTCCTGAACCATGTTCTGTGTCTGGACGGAAGTGTGAACCTGATGCTGGTACTGAGCCGCCTCTGATCCGCCATCACCCGTACCTTCAGAAAAGGCATTGCCCCCGGGTGCGAAATCAACCAGCCCCAGAAGGTCCGCTATGGACTGCAGCTGATTACCGGTGAGCTCACCCGACCCGACAACGTCGGAGAGGGCAGTATAATCAACGGTGGTTGTCTCAAAATCCTCCACACCCAGAATATCAGCAAGAGAGGCAAGTTCCTCTTCACTCAGCGCTGTGCCTGAGGTTCCCTCCTCGGCAAGGTAGGTCTGGAGATCTGTCACCGTGGTGAGAGCCTCGCTCTCAGATGAACCGCCTGCAGAGGCTGTGGCAGCTGTCAGTACAAGCAGAATGCTACTCAGTATCAGGATTCGTTTCATGTTCATGCTGTGACTCCTTGTGGGTAGATACCCGTTATCTGAATCACATCTTAAGGGTGAAATATGACGCAAATGTGTCAGGAGGAGAAGTGAATGTGATTCTCTGTACGACCGGGGAGGCCGGTAGGCACGGGACTGCCTCCTCGTGGAGTTTCAGCTATTCCTGAGCCTCTCCCGTGACTTATTCACACGGGAAGGCCGGTTTCAGTCCTTTTTCCTTCCCGGAAATATTCGTCAGCACCATGCCAGATCTGATGCGAGATCAGTTGAGACAGGTCTCATGAGCAGGTACGAACTTTTAGTTATGTATTCACATGATCAAGCATACCAGAAGAGCTCCATCCCTTGACGAATGTGCACGCTGCATGGATGAGGCAATCCCCGAGTTTCCATCGAGCGGGAATCACAGTACATATATACTCTCATAGAGAACGACCTAAATGTAATAGTTTTTCAACCTTGATGGTACAAAATCTTAAAACACAAAAGTTTTATAACCTATATGTTAAAAACTTTCTTTTTTCTTGCAGGTATGGTATGATCATCAATGGAGAGGGAATCCTATGAAACGATCGCTTCACCGAAGAGAAACCTACCTGCGAACACTCAGCACATATATGGACACTGACCTGATCAAGATCATAACGGGTATCCGCAGATGTGGAAAATCAAGTCTGCTGAAACTCATGGTACAGGATCTGCGTGAGAACGGGATCCCAGAGGACCAGATCCTTGAAATGAACTTCGAATCTCACACCTTTTCTGGTATGAATGCTGAGGGACTCTACCGCTATGTAGCTTCTCATGAGGTCAAAGACAAGCGGATGTATCTGTTCCTGGATGAATTGCAGAGAGTAGAGAATTGGCCTGAAGCAATAAACTCGTTCCAGGTGGATTTCGACTGCGACATATATATCACCGGATCTAATGCCTATCTGCTTTCAGGCGAATTCTCGACATACCTTTCAGGTAGATATGTAGAGATAGAAATGCTTCCACTCTCCTTTTCTGAGTTTATCAGATTTCAAGGATATGTGAGAGAAATGTACACAACTCCCTCGGGAGAGGAAAAGAGTAGAATACGAAGGAAGTCCGATAATGAGGTGTTCACTCCCCTGGATATCCTGAATACCTATCTCAGGTATGGTGGCATGCCGGCAATTTCCAGTATCAAGATCAGCCAGGAACATGTCCTGACTCTGCTTGACGGAATATATTCAACGGTGGTTTTAAAGGATATCTTCGAGAGAGACGAAAGACGCAGACCGGCAGTACGCCAGATAACAGATCCCTTTCTCCTGAAAAAAATTGTTCTTTTTCTTGCAGACAATATCGGAAACCCGACATCGCTTCACTCAATAGGAAAGATGATCGCTGCTGAAGGAGACGTAGATGAAGGGAAGAGGAAAAACCATCCTGCAGTGAACACCGTAAAAGCGTATGTTGGAGCTCTTCTTGATTCTTTCGTCTTTTACGAAGTAAAACGCTTCGATATAAAAGGTAAAGAACACCTGAAGACTCAGGGAAAATATTATATTGTTGATCCCGGGCTGAGGAACTTCCTGCTTGGATTCACCGGACGGGATGTCGGACGGGTTCTTGAAAATGTAGTATTCCTGGAACTGCGAAGGCGCGGCTATGATGTGGCAGTGGGGAAAATGGGCTCCCTGGAAGTGGACTTTGTTGCAAGGCGAGGTGAAGAAGTGTTGTATATCCAGGTGACGCAGTCAATGGTAGAGGAGTCTACACGGGAGAGGGAGCTGGCTCCACTGAGAAAAATCCAGAACGGGTACCCCAAGCTTATTATTTCAGGGACTCCTGTTCTCTCAGGCACTGAAGATGGTTTTTCCGTCAAAGAAGTGAGTGAGTGGCTGCTGGAAGAAGAGTAATATTCACACCTTCTCTCTCTTGCAGATAGCAGGAGAGGATCAGGCACTTCTGTGCAGAGGTCGGTCGTTCACCCTGGCACTGTGCTGTGATAGGGAACAGCGAGGTGAACTCTCCCGCCATGTTTCTGTTCCTCCTGCATCATTCTCCTGGACCATCTGCCGCTCAGCTGCTACTATACGATAGATAAAGCCATGAAGAACATACACGTAGCAGCTGCTGTCATACTAGATGACCACAAGGTATTCGTCGCACGAAGAAAAGACGCGGGAGAACTTGCCCTCAAGTGGGAGTTCCCCGGCGGCAAGCTCGAGAAGGGAGAATCGGGTGAACAGGCCATCATCCGTGAAATCAGAGAGGAACTCTCCATCACCGTAGCCGTTCAGCGCCATTTTCTTCAGGTCTCTCACCAGTACACCTCGTTCTTCCTGACGATGGATGCCTACCTGTGCACCATTGAGGAAGGGACCATCACCCTGAGTGAGCACGTGAACTGCAAGTGGGTCAATGCCTCTGAATTGCTGAGTCTCGACTGGGCCGCAGCCGATATCCCCATAGCACGGCAGCTCAAGAAGCTCATGGAAGCATCAAGATGAGGATGCAGACTCCGGCGGAGCAACTCCTTTCCTCTCTCACTTCCGGATTTATCAACCATGCGAGTCCTTCGCTCACGTCCCACCGCCCCTCTCTCGTACTGAACGACCCGCCGCAGAGCAAGGTGATCCATACCCTCAACAGAGAAATCGCCACCTGCACCTCATTCGAGTTCTCGGTGGCCTTCATTACGACAGGCGGTATCATGATGCTTCTTCAGGCACTCTATGAGGCAGAGAAGCGGGGAGTCAGTGGAAAGATCCTCACCAGCGATTACCTGGGCTTCACCGAACCGGCCGCTCTCCGCCTGATCATAGAAAAACTGCCTTACGTTGAAGTGCGCATGTACCGGGACGATCCGTTCCATGCCAAGGGGTACCTCTTTCACCATGGTGATGAGTACTCTTCGATCATCATCGGCAGTTCGAATATCACCGAGACGGCTCTGTCTACGAACAGGGAGTGGAATGTCCGCATGGTGTCTCTCCACGAGGGAGAGATCCTGCGCACCACGAGAGCTGAATTCGCTTCCGCATGGAAAAATGCTCATGAGGTGAGTGAAGCACTGATCATCCAGTACGAGATACTCAGAGAGCGGATGCGACAGAAAAGATCTCAGAGACCTTCGATCCTGCCTCAGGAGACACCCGAAGAGGAAACAGAGTA
The DNA here is from genome assembly GCA_016938475.1 of Sphaerochaetaceae bacterium. Classification (GTDB taxonomy): domain Bacteria; phylum Spirochaetota; class Spirochaetia; order Sphaerochaetales; family Sphaerochaetaceae; genus SABI01. Next base: position 23,672 of record JAFGUP010000183.1, on the reverse strand, counting down.
CTTCAACGAGAAGCAGATCACGGCAAACACGATGCAGAGGGAGGCCCTGGTTGCTCTTGAACGGCTGAGAGAGCAGGGAGAGAAAAAGGCGATCCTCATATCGGCAACCGGCTCGGGAAAGACCTTCCTCAGTGCCTTTGATGTAAGGCGCTACGCTCCAGGGAAGTTCCTGTTCATCGTCCACCGCGAGAGAATCGCCCGTGAGTCGATGCACAAGTTCCGTCAGATCATCGGCAGAAGTATCTCTGCGAGTCTTCTTGGCGGAGGTAATGCCTATGACCCGAGTGCAATCTACACCTTCGCCATGATCCAGAGTCTCAGCAGAGACGACACCCTCCACTCTTTCGCGCGTGATGAGTTCGATTACATCGTCGTGGATGAAGTGCACCGGGCAGGCGCTTCGAGCTATGAGAAGGTTCTGGACTACTTCACACCATCTTTTCTTCTGGGGATGACCGCCACTCCAGAGCGAACCGACGGGTATGATATCTACCGTCTGTTCGACCACAACATCGCCTACGAAATCCGCCTGAACCAGGCCCTTGAAGCAGACCTGCTGTGCCCCTTCCACTACTATGGCATCAGTGACCTTGCCATCGACGAACAGCAGTATGAGGACCTCGCATCGTTTTCCCGTCTGGACAGCGATGAACAGGTGAAGATAATCAGAGAGGCAATCGACCGCTACACGGTCCCCGGCATCAGACGGCGCGGGCTGATCTTCGTCTCCCGTAACGAGTTCGCCTCATCCCTGAGTGAGAAGCTGAATCTCACCGGGCTCTCCACCCTTGCTCTCAGCGGAAAGGACAGCGATGAAATACGCAACAGAGCCTTTGACAGGCTTGAACGGGGTGAGATTGAGCACCTCATAGCTGTCGACATCCTCAACGAAGGAATCGATATTCCCAGCCTCAACCAGATCATCATGCTTCGCCCGACCCAGTCGGCCATCATCTTCGTCCAGCAGATGGGGCGCGGACTGAGAAAGGCTCGGGGAAAGAAGTTCCTCACGGTCATCGACTTCATCGGGAACTATCAGAACAACTACCTGATTCCCATCGCCCTGTTCGGTGAATCCTCCTACAAGAAGGACTCGCTGAGAAAACTTGTTGCGAGCGGGTCACTGGGAATACACGGCGTCTCAACGGTGAACTTCGACAGGGTCTCGAAGGAACGGATATACCAGTCGATCAATGCCGCATCCTTCAGGAACCTAAAACTCCTCAAGGAAGAGTACAACCGGGTAAGGACGAAGGTAGGGCATAGCCCCCGAATGATGGACTTCATCGCCCACGGGACTATCTCTCCCCTCCTGTTCATCGAATACAGCAGGAACTACTACTCATTCCTAGAGAAAGTCGAAAAGCCATTCAGAAGGGAACTCAGTGAATCTCATCTGAGAAGTCTCAACTTCCTCTCTCACGTCATCGCCCCCGGCATCCGTCCCTACGAAGCCCTCATCATCGACCATCTTCTCAGAGGAGATCAATCCATCACCTACTCAAAACTCTCCCGGATTCTACAGGAACGCTATGCATTTCCACTGTCACGGTCACTTTTTGAATCGACCGCCCGGGTTCTCACGAATCAGTTCTATCCCGATGCGATGAAAAAAAGCTACGGACAGCTGCCATATTGCCAGAAACAGGGTGATACGCTCACAATCAGCGAAAGGTTCCTTGGACTCCTTCAGAACAGGGTGTATCGGCAGGAGATTGAAGACATTCTCGCTCTCGGCTTCTATGAATACGAAAGTGCCATCCTGCCGAAGAGAAAGAGCGAAGACCTCGTTCTCCATCACAAGTATTCCCGTGAGGATGTATGCAGGCTCCTCGGGTGGAGCCGTGATGAGCATGGAACAATATACGGCTATAAGATCCACCGAGAGACGATGACCTGTCCCATCTTTGTCACCTATCATAAGCGCACTGAAGAGATCGATCCTTCCATCGACTATGAGGACCACTTCATCAGTCCTGAGGAATTCGCCTGGGAGACACGCACCAGAGTGCGCCTCGATTCAAGAGAACCGAAAGCTATCCGCAACGAAGAGGGTGAAATGTCCAAGCATCTGTTTGTGCAGAAGAACAATGACGAGGGAAGCACCTTCTACTACATAGGAAAGCTCGAGTTCATCAGCAATACCGAACGTACGAAGAAGAACGGGGAAGGTCAGGAACTGCCAGTTGTCGCCATGCGTTTTTCACTGCACCACCCGGTTCCCCCCGACCTGTATGAGTACATCGAAGGGTCACCTTCGGAAGCCAGTGAGACCTGATTGCCGTTTACCGACACTCACCATGGAACCTGAGAGGCTTCACTGACCGTTCTCTATCCGTTTCAGAAAATCAAGGATGAGGCGCAGAACCTCTTCCGTGTTCTCCTCATGAGGCAGGTGGCCGCTCTCTTCGATGATGTGAAATTCCACGAAAGGGAGCTCCTCTGCAAGACGGATACTCTCTTTCACATCGATGATACTGTCCTGTCGGCCATGAATGAGCAGTACCTTCTGACCGATATCCTCAAGGCGGTCTTTGAGATCAAGCGCAGCGGAAGCTCTGGTGAACTCAAGAAGGGCCCTGTCCCAGTTCTCGACCCTGGTTGCCCGAATATAGGCCTCCTTCAGCTCTTCAGGGTACCTGGAAGGATCATACCATGAGTCTTCAAGGAGCTTCTCAGGCTCTTCCCTGAGGCCTCTGATGCTGTTCAGTGCAATCCCCTGAAACAACCTGAAGCGAAGAAGGAAGCGGACAAAGCCCGGACCTCCGCCACTGTAGACAGCCGGATCGATGAGAATCAGAGCCTTGATCCTCTCAGGGTCAGCCAGCGCCATCTGGAGAGCGACAGTTCCCCCTGCAGATGAGCCGACGAGAACAGCCTCGTCGATGCCCCACTCATCAAGCAGAGAAAAAGCACGTTCAATGATAGCTTCACTACGGTACGGGGACCTTTCCCTGTCAAAGGATTCGGAGATGTAGCGCTCTGACAGACCGAAGGGGATCCGGTCGTAGGCATAGACAGGGTAGCTCTCACTGAGAGGCGGCATCAGATACATCCAGGAACCGGTATTGGCACCGAAGCCGTGCAGAAGTACGAGGGGAGTCGTTGAGAGGTCCTCTCCTGCCGACTCCCAGTGAATGGTGATATCATCAATGGTGACGAAAGAACTCTCTTCCGTGGCCAGTGACGTTACTGGTTCAAACGACACAACCGATTCCTGATGTGCACAGCCTATACTAATACTCACAAGTACAAAGGCAAAGGATATGATGATGAAATGTCTGAGTTGTCGCATGATCCTGACTCCTTCCGGCGCACACTTCTGCAGTATGAAGTGAACTCAACACGCTCTTAACCGGTCTTCAGCTTTTCTTGCTGTCTTGTTCTTTAGTTCTAGCACGCTTAAGAGTTTCATGCTACAAAGAATCATGAACAAAGACCTCCATATCAAGCATATCAAGAATGAACTTGCCGAAAGTAAAACAATCTGGAATCGGGGAGAGAGCCTCTATTACATAGGAGGGTATGCTCTTGTCGACTATGAACCTTCCCCGATGCGATGCACATACGCTTTCAGCGGGCAATACGGCGAGTACGAGGTTACACTCACAGAAGTACAAGGCGACGATGGAGAGGACCATATAGAGTCCACCTGCACCTGTCCCTACCCCAAGAGGGGCTGCAAACATACCGTTGCCGCCTATCTCGACCTCTCAAGACGCATCAAGAACTCACTCTTTCCAGAATACCGCAGCGTGGAAGACGAGATACAGGGAAGTGAGGAGGATACCATAGAATACCTCGAGGTTCTTACTCCGGAGGAAGTGCGGCAGACAGCTGTTGATGCCCGCTTCGCCCGCTCGTATGAAGAGCTCCTGAAGCTGAACAAGGGAGAGAGGTTCAAGGGTCAGCATACTGTTCTCGGAGAGAAGGGAAAAGAGTACATCGTCACGATCTATGACTCTGAATCGATTCAGGGTCACTGCACGTGTGCCGATTATGCATCCAACCATCTCGGTCTGTGCAAGCACCTGATCTACACGCACCGGGCTCTACGGGAAACAAAGGGAGGTCTCCTTGAAAGTGCTGACATGCCCTTCCCGTTCATCCATTTCACCTGGAATTCACTGCTTCATAAGCCGGTGTGTCTATACGATCACATCGAGGATAAGGCTCTACAGGCAGAGGTTGAATCCATCTTCACTCGCCCGACTCAGGTTGAACTCCCCTACGAAATCCCGATGAATACCACAGGGAAACGAAAAAGAGGCGACAAGCTGAGAGCATCTCAACGCTTCGGGGTCTATACACAAGAGAGTATCCTCCCTCTTTACAGGCTCTGGGAGACGTATCTGGAACAGGTCGAAGGCTCAGTGCTGATCTTTGATGATCATCTCGTTGATACCATGCGGAAAATATTCTACGAAAAGGAATTGAATGAGAAGACTGAACACGAACGTGTTGACCTCTCATTTCTCAAAGTTGATCCGTACCACTACCAGAGGGAAGGCATCACCTTTGCCGCCTTCCGTCCCAGTACGGTCATCGCCGACGAGATGGGACTCGGCAAGACACTGCAGGCTATTGCCGTAGCAGTGCTCAAAAAAAGACACTTCGGGTTCAAGAAGACTCTCGTAATCTGTCCCGCCTCCCTGAAAAGTCAGTGGGCACAGGAGATCGAACGGTTCACCGATGAAACGAACCTGATTATATCAGGTTCAAAAGAGGAGAGAAGGGATCAGTACCTCCTGAGTGAAGCATTTTTCAAGATCACAAACTACGAAGCACTTATGCGTGATATCACGACAGTAGACCAGTGGTCTCCCGATTTCGTCATTCTCGATGAAGCTCAGCGTATCAAGAACTTCGAAACCAAGACACATCAGGCAATCAATGCTATACCCCGCACGCACTCCCTCGTCATCACCGGCACCCCACTTGAGAACAAGCTCGAAGATCTCTACAGTATCATGCAGTTCTGTGCTCCAGGTCTTCTTACCCCTCTGTGGGCATTCGCCGCCACACACTACCGCATCAGCAGAGAGAAGAAGAACAAGATCGTCGGATACCGGAATCTCGATATCATTCATGAAAAACTCACCAACGTTCTTCTTAGACGGACAAAGAAAGAAGTATTCGACTCTCTGCCTGAGATCACACAGAACACGTACACGATTCCCCTTCATCCCAAACAGGCACAGATCCACAGAGGCTACGCCTCCGGTCTCATGCAGATCATCACGAAAAAGTTCATCACCCCGGTTGACCTTCTCATGATGCAGAAAATCCTGCTGAGCATGCGTATGGTGTGCGACTCCACTTTCCTGATCGACAGAAAGACGAACCACTCACCAAAGCTCGCCGAACTTGCCAGTATCATAGACGAGGAAGTGGTAGCAAACGGACGCAAGGCGGTCATATTCACCGAGTGGACACAAATGGAGCACCTGGTAGGCCGTGAACTGGAGAATCGGGTGATCCGTGTCATCTAATTCAATGGGAAGATTCCGGTCGAGAAACGCCAGAGTCTTATCGACCGATTCCTGGACGACCCCGAGTGTCTTATCTTCCTGTCCACCGATGCCGGCGGCGTCGGGCTCAATCTGCAGAACTGTGACCTCCTGATCAACGTGGAACTTCCATGGAACCCGGCCCGGCTCAACCAGCGAATCGGCAGGATACATCGGATCGGACAGAAGAGCAGCAAGGTGAACGTGATCAACCTTGTGAGTCGTGGATCAATAGAAGAGAGAATCCAGGCCGGTATCGCAATGAAGCAGGAACTGTTCAACGCTGTGTTCACCGGAAGTGCCGATCATGTTGATTTCAGCCGTGAGGAACAGAACCGCTTCCTGAGCCAGCTCAGGGAGATGTTCAGTGAAGACCTCTGTGAAGAGGTCCAGCACAGCGAAGAGCCGGATTCACATCTCGTGGACTCTGATTGGATTGACAAGGGGGATGAGGATGCATCAGAACCTCAGTACCAGGAATCATCACCGGTCCCTGATGATCTGCCTGCGGTTGATATCGAAGCAGAAGAACCAGAACGTGAGGTGAGAGATGAATCACCGGGGGGCTCTTCAAATGACAACGCACATGCTGCAGCAAAGGAATCGATTGAGGATATCACGGAAGAGAAACCACCTCGCATCGAAGATGAGAAGCTCGAAGCGGTACTGAATCAGGGCCTCACCTTCCTGAACACCCTCACCATGGCAACCACAGGAAAAGCGCTTTTCAGCGGAGAAAGTGGAGAAAACCACATACAGATCGACCGGGAGAAGGGTGAAGTAGTGCTGAGGTTCAAACTATGAGGAGGGAACACCTTGAACCGGTCGAGCTCGAAGAGGCCCACCGTATCGACTTCGTGTTGGAGAAAAGCCGGAACAAGCAAAATAGACGGTATTTCTCAGCGGAGGCTTCCCTGTTCTGTCCCGAGGCTCGCTGTTCCTGCACCCTGCTTGGTATCCGAATACAGGAAGAGAACGCCATCTGGGAACCCATGGAAGCAGTCGTGGATGTGGTAGAGCACAAACTTATCTCCCCTGAGCCACAGGAACCAGATTACGAGCTGACTCTCCAGATTGTAGAGAACATGGATGAACTTTCCTGGCTGAAATTAAGAATGATTCAGCTCACGGAGAAGAAAAAGCTGTTGGAGATCGAACATGACGCATTGGTCATAGACCCTAATACAGTGTTTGATGAGGAGGGGCATGACCTGTATACCTATCAGAGCTTTTTCCCTCTCGAGGAATTTCAGACCTGTACAGCAGATGGCGTTACGTATATCCTCATGGAACAGTACAACCCGACGATCGAGGAACCGGTAGCCCTTCTCAGCTTCTTTGTCAGAGAATCAAAAGACTATATCGAGACCATAGCTATCCACCTGAAACAGGATATCTGGAAGAATGTCGATTCTGCCTCTGATGTGAAGCCTGATCTGATGAGTGCCTACAAAGAGGCTTACCCTGAATACCTCAAGACTCTCCGTGAGCATCGACGCACCATAGTCCGACTATACGGGGAGTACCTGAGGGACAAAGGAATAACACCACCTCGTGAACAACCGGAGCCGGAGACGACTGCCCCCAGGCGGCGGAAGATCGGGCGGAACGAGAGCTGTCCCTGTGGAAGCGGAAAAAAGTACAAGCGCTGCTGCGGAAGATGAGGATCTTCGAGAATATCATCACGGCCTGACCTGAATCCTGAGATGTGTGATTGCCAGATACTATGTCTCACTAGATTCTGTCACGAAAGAGAACACGTGGATTGAACAGATAGTATTCAATCTGTTCATAGGCTATTTTTGGTTTAATTCGAAGCCTGTCAGGAGATATTACACAGAACCAACCAATAACTTGAATGTGACCACATGCACATTCATATAGAGGGCATTCGGGTGAAACAGCTATTCTCACATCAGGATGTGCTTGTGCCGGTTTATTCTATTCTGTACAAGGGGTCCCGTGCATGCAGTACCACCCTGACCGTCTTTGCTACACACTTCATCACTATTCCCTCGTTCATACAAGCAAATTCCAAGTCAGACCCGGGAAACTAACGTGTCATACCATGTTACGTAAGGAACCTTGTTGTAATGGCTCAAGGAATACTCTGAGGCATGATGTTTACACACCCTTTTTCATCAAAACCTTTTGATGAAACGACGGAAAAACCTGCCTGCATCTCGTGCGGGCACATCACACACAGGTGAAGCCTTCACCTCGCGATCAGCTCCCTGAACAGCTGAGTGACTGTGTCGATCCTCTGGCGATCAGACGGCTGGAGAGGATGGTCTGGAGAGGAATATCACGTCCGTCCCTGATCTTCTCCATTAAGTGGCGGGCTGCGATCCGACCCATATCGTACAGCGGCTGATCAAAGGTCGTGATATCCTGACTTGTGAAGGAAGAGAAGTCGCGGTTGTCAAAGCCGATCACCTTGAGCTGATCGGGAATCTGTATCCCTTCTGTGGTGGCACGATACATTGCCCCCGAGGCGATATAGTCGTTTGCACAGAAGATTCCGTCCAGGCTGAGACTCTGGTTCAGCAGGGATTCCATTCCCTGCACTCCGCCCTCGAACCCGAAAGATGAGTAGATCGGCTCTTGTTGCGGCATTACAAGACCGAATTCCTCTACACCATTATGAAAACCCATGAGACGGTCGTTGCTTGCCACCCTGTCCTGGGGCCCACCGATTGCTCCTACCCGGTGGCAACCCTTCTGAGCAAGGTGAAAGGCAGCATCCCAGCCACTTTTATAGTTGTTGAGCACAACACTGGGGATATCTGAACCGAAGTCGAAGTTAACCGAAATAAGGGGAATATCCGGAAGTTTGAAATTGAGTTTCCGTCTGCTCTCTGTGATGGACTGAGAAATAATCGCCCCGTCGAGCCTGCGTGATCCGAGAAACTTCAGGGTCTTACCGAGGTCTTCACTGAACTCGCTACCGGAGACGAACAGGAGATGGTCACCGGAGGGAACAAAGACCGATTCGACTCCCTGAATGATCATGTTACTGAACTGATCGGTAATCTCGGTAGCAATGAAGCCGATGATACCGGTACGGTCGCTCTTCATCGCCTGAGCATAGGCATTCGGTACATAGTTGAGATCCTTGATCGCTTTGAGCACACGCTCACGTGTACGCTGACTGATCGGCCGCTTGCCGTTGAGCACATGAGATACTGTTGAAGGAGAAACTCCGGCGGCTTTGGCAACATCGGTTATCTTGACCATGTCTTGTTATAGTATGAATCCTCTGAAAACACAAGTGATTAACACACAGCTTCATCAAAACGTTTTGATGATTTTCCTTGACAGTTGAAACATCCGGTTCTAAGATAGGGTATCTCAAACTGATTTGATTACTTTCTAACAAGGAGGAAAGGTTATGAAAAAACTGATGATGCTCTTAGTTCTAGGGCTCGTCCTGACAGGCGCCCTCTGGGCGGCAGGTGCACAGGAATCGGCAGCAGAAGAGGTCACACTCAGTGTGCTGTGGTTCAACGATGCGAATGAATCCGAAGTGTTCATGGACACGATACAGGATTATCTTGAAGCGAATCCCAATGTGAAGGTAGACCTGCAGCTCGTCCCCTTCTCTGATTACGAGAAGCGTCTCAAGCTGATGATCGCAGGGGGCAATCCACCAGACCTTGCACGTGTCACCAACAACCATGTGGCTATGTTCGTCAATGAACTGCTGCCGCTTGACGGAAATGTTGAGAACCTGGATGCCGTTCTAAAAGGGTTCTCTCCCGCCTCCCTTGCCTTCGCGACCCATCCGGACGGATCGATTCTCGCTCTGCCCACCGAAGCGACTGCAAACGGCATGATCGTCAATGTGGATCTGTTTGCCGATGCAGGTATCGATATCAGAGAACTGTCGAAGTCCTGGGACTGGGATGACTGGTATGATGCCATGCAGCAGGTAAAGAGAGGGAACCCGGGTCTCAAGTACGCGCTCGGGTACGACTTCAGTCCCCACCGCTGGTCGACTATCCTCTATCAGGCAGGCGGAAGATTCCTCAACGAAGACGAGACTGCCATGAACTTCAACACCCCCGAAACGATCGACGCTCTCACGTTCTTCAAGAAGCTGCATGATGATGACCTGATTCCTCCGTCAGTGTGGATGGGCTCCGAGAATCCTCAGGAACTGTTCCAGGCAGGTCTTGTTGCTTCGCACATCGGCGGTTCATGGCTGATCAATGCCTATGCGAACGAGATCACCGATTTCGAATGGGCTGCGGTCCAGATGCCCAAGAGAGCGATCAGAAGCTCAGTTGCCGGCGGTAAGTTCATCGCAAGCTTCAAGGGAGCAGAGAATGAAGAGGCAGCACTCGATTTGATGCTCGCTTTCAGTGACCCTGAACACAACTCCATGTACTGTCGTGATACGTTCAATCTCAGCGGCAGAACTGATGTAACGATCGAGTATGCTTCACGCTCTGATGATTTCAACGCACTGGCAAGCGATCTGAACGTCACTCCCGCGATCACGGCCGAAGACTGGAAGAGCCCTGAACTCAACAAGATCTACTCCTACATACGGGAACAGATTGTTGAGGGTCTTCTTGAGAACATCTCGATGAAGCAGGCTGCGCAGAATATTCACGACGAAGGAAACAAGTACTTCTAGTCCTATGTCCTTACAGCGGGGAACCCTCTGTTCCCCGCTCGTGTTCGTGTAACCTGATATTCCAACTGACTGCTTGAGGAGTTGTTATGAAACGAAAGGCATTGAAGGGATCCTTTGAACAGACCAGGGCTCCACTTCTGTTTCTCTTACCGAATCTGGTGATATTCTCTCTGTTCATCATTCTGCCGGCAGTCTCGGGACTTCGTCTTAGTGTCTATGAGTGGGGTATCCTGGGTGATAAAGCCTATGTCGGCCTGGCAAACTTCAAAGAGGTCTTTGCTGATGAGATGTTCTGGAAGACTTTCTTCAACACCCTGCGATACGTCCTCTTCGTCGTTCCGCTGCTCACGATAAGTGCCCTTGCCATCGCCCTCATCGCTTCTGACAACATAGGCGGTGTGGCCGTGTTCCGTGGCTTCTTCTACCTCCCCACGATGCTTTCTCTCATCATCGTCGGCATCATCTGGCGCTGGATACTCGGTGATCAGCTTGGAATCCTCAACTACGCCCTTACCCTTATGGGAAGCGATGCAGTTCCGTGGCTGACGACTCCGCTCACAGCGAATATCTCACTGATATTCATCACCGTGTGGAACATGACAGGGTTCTACATGGTGATGTTCATCGGAGGTCTGCAGGCGATCCCGGAAGAACTGTATGATGCTGCCATGATAGATGGTGCATCGAAGCCACAGATCTTCTGGAACATCAAACTTCCCCTGATCAGACCCACGATGCTCGTGGTGATCGTGCTGGCTACGATCAACTCTTTCAAGGCCTTCGAACTGATCTTCACCCTGACAAAAGGGGGACCTGGAACAGCGACGAAACTGCTGGTGCAGAATATCTATCAGGTGGCTTTCGAGCAGGACAGGCTCGGGTACGCCTCCGCGATGGCTGTGATCCTTATGATCACCATCGGAGTGCTCACCATCTTCCAGTTCAGAATGAACTCCAAGGAGTATACCAATGAATAGGCCACGCTACGCACTGCGCTATGCTCTCTTCATCCTGCTTACGTTTATCTTCTTCTTTCCCGTCCTGTGGATATTCATCAGTTCCCTGAAGAGCCAGAGTGAGCTGTTCACCTACCCGCTCACCTTCCTTCCTTCGAATGCAACCTTCGATAATTACCGTGAAGCACTGGGCAGCGGGAGCTTCCTCCGGTACTTCGGCAACAGCAGTTTCGTGGCGGTCATCTCGACACTCATCACCGTACTGATCAACACGATGGCAGGCTACGCACTCAGTAAGTTCATCTTCCCCGGTCGTGATATCATCTTCTATGTGATGATAGCTACGCTGATGATACCTTTGCAGGTGATCATGGTGCCGATCTTCCTGCTCGAAAAGAATCTCGGTCTTCTCAACACACTCTGGGGGATCATCATACCCCCTGCCGCAACTCCGACAGGAATCTTCCTTGCCCGCCAGTATATGATGACGATTCCGAACTCCCTAATCGAGTCTGCCCGAATCGACGGAGCTTCAGAGGGATACATCTTCATACGGATCATCATGCCGTTAGCGAAACCGATCATCGCGACCATTGCGATATTCTCGTTCATGTGGAGGTGGAACGACTTCCTGTGGCCATTCATCGTCATAAGCCGGCAGAGCAAGTACACGATCCAGCTTGCCCTGAGTAATTTCGTCGGTCAGTACAATATCGACTGGTCATCACTCCTATCGATGACCGTCATAGCGATCCTTCCCATGATTCTCGTCTTCCTCCTTTTCCAGAGGTACTTCATCAAGGGACTGACAGCAGGAGGAGTAAAAGGATGATAAAACGGGCACCGGCATCACTTACCTATGTACACAGGGAGAACACCCCGAAAGGGGAACTCAATTTCAGCGGTGAGAGTGCCACGCTGAGGATACGGTCCCTTTTCCAGAGCATCTACGAGGTACGCTATGATTTCACCGCCTACCCGGTGCAACCGGATATAGAGGAAGCTTCCGCCATCCTCTATGACAGCTCATTCCAAAGCACGCCACAACCATTCACGGTCAGGGAAGATGGTGAGAATGTAATCGCTGAGGATGGAGATGTCACCCTGACGGTAGATACAATTACCGGCACACTGAGTATGGACAGGGACGGCATACGGATCCACGGGGGTGCTATCGGCACCAGCGACACCGTAGTTCCCCGCTACCCCATACGTGTCCACGGTGCACCACCCCGCCACGTTCAGGGACAGTTCAACTTTCCCCTTGAGGAGGGGGACCGATTCTTCGGCCTCGGTGATAAGGGGGGAGACCCCGACAGAAGAGGCAGACGATTCCTGCTGAACAGCCGTGATGCACTGGGCTACCGTGGTCAGATCAACGACCCTCTGTACAAGTCCATCCCTTTCATCATCAAATGGAATCATATCAGCGGCACCTGGGTGGGTATCGCCATCATGGCAAGCGACGTGAGTCATGCCGACTTCGGCGTGGAAAGTCCCTATTTCTACTCCTTCGGTCTGAGAAACGGACCCTATCGGTATATCCTCATCACCGGCACCTCCTACGCTCAGATTCTCGACGGCTACACCCGCCTCACCGGACGCCCTGCCTTTCCCCCTGCCTTCACCTTCGGCTTTCTCGGCTCCTCCATGGACTACGTCGAACCGGCCGACGCACAGCAGCGAGTGGATGCCTACTTCAGGACCATCGAAGAAAAAAAGATACCCTGTGAGGGGATCTACCTCTCAAGTGGCTACTATAAGGCTCAGAACGGTCATCGTCACACCTTCATCTGGAACAGAGAGAAGTTTCCTGACCCCGATAGCTTCATATCGAACATCAGAGACCGGGGCTATCATGTGGCATGCAACATCAAACCGGGAATCCTTGTGGACCACCCCCGGTACCAGCAGTTCGCACAGGAGGGGAATCTCATCTGCGATGCCGATGGCCTTCCCTACAGTGAGTTTTACTGGGGTCTGAATGCCTCTCTGTGGGACTTCAGCTCACCCGAAGCGACCCGACGGTGGAAAGATGAGCTCGAAGACTTCCTCCTCAAAGTGAATGTGGACGGAATCTGGAACGACAACAACGAGTACGAGATAGAGGACTCTTCGGTGCCGGCCTACCCGTACCGCTCCACCATGGCCCTCAGAATGGCTCAGGCTTCCTATGAGCGGCTGATGGAAAGAGAACCCGACAGGCGTCCGTGGGTGATCACACGATCAGGGGGTATCGGGATCCAGCGCTACGCCCGCACATGGAGCGGAGACAACAGAAGCGACTGGGACAGCCTCCGGGTCAACCTCCTGATGGGCTCCTCCATGGGACTCAGTGGTCTGCCCTACTTCGGACATGATATCGGGGGCTTCTTTGGTGAACAGCCTGATGCTCTACAGTTCCTCTTCTGGTGCCAGTCGGCAGTCTTCCAACCGAGGTTCGTCATTCACTCCTGGAACCCTCACGGAGAACCGACCGAACTATGGTCGTATCCCGAGCTGTTCGAATCGTATCTGGCATTAGTTCATCAGCACTATGAGTTCCTACCCTATACCTATGCTGAAGCCTACCGTGCCCACACGAGCGGCATTCCTCTCCAACGCCTCCTCTGTCTTGAGTACCCCGAAGATCATGAGCTTTGCAGCACCGACAGTGCCTACCAGTACGGAGATGCCATACTCGTTCTACCCATCGTGACCGAAGGGGTGGACAAGGTGCAGCAGCACCTGCCGAAGGATACGTTCTGGTACGACCCTGATCAGGAGAAGCTTATAAGCGGAGGTGGTGTGTTCACATCAACGGTCAGTGATCGCAGAGCCCGCTACCTTGTAAAGGCCCCCTCTGCTGTCATTAGAAGCGGCGAAAGATATAGTCAGTTCAACGGCTGGGTCGAACACCCCGTACTTGATATTTACCCTCCTTCACAACAGAATAAAGGGGAAGGCAGTGTCTACTCAAGTGAGATCTTTGAGGATGACGGTGAGTCGATCCTGACACATCACAACTACCGGGTGATCAGGGTACGCCTGATACGGGTAGAGAAGGACCAGTACACGCTTGAGCTCAGGCGAACTGATGGGGGCATGTGGGTTCCCCCGTCAACCGATCGAATGCTGACATTGCAAATCCCGGACGGGTTCGCCTTTGAGGATGAAAAACGTACAGCAGTAATACCGTATGCAGGTGAGTTCACTGACATATCGATCGACATTCACGGGTCCTACAGGGTCTGAGGAGGAAACACGAACATGAAAGCCAGGGTACTTACCTTCACATCCGAAAGAACAGCTGAATTCATCAGCCATGAAATTTCTCCTTTGAAAGAGGGGCAGGCTCTAATACAGAACCAGGTCAGTCTTCTCAGCCCGGGCACTGAACTGGCCCTGTACATGAGAACACATGTAGGCTTTGACGACCCGGAGATTTCCTGGGCTCGTTACCCGATCGAAGCGGGATACGCCAGTGTCGGTCTTGTGACTGACAGCAGAAATCCTTCTCTCAAAGCGGGCCAGCAGGTGATGCATTACGGTGCGCATGCCGATTTTACCGTAGTGGACTCATCCATCACCTACTGTCCTGTTCCCGACCACCTTGACCCGGAGACTGCCGTATTCAGCCGCTTCGCTCAGATTGCCTACAGTTCGCTCCTCGCTACCGCCAGAGCTCCCGGTGAAGTACTCGTCTACGGGGCAGGAATCGTAGGGAATCTCGCCGCCCAATGGTTCACAGGCGAAAGTACACATGCCAGGATCACCGATCTCAACGAAACGAGGCTCGAGATGGCGAAGCAGTGCGGTCTTGATACCGAGCTTTCAGAAGAGACGACCTATAATACCATTGTGGAAGCAACCGGTTCGCCTGCGGTTGTCAATGCTGCACTGAGAAGGCTGAAACGCCATGGACAGCTCATACTGCTGGGATCGACTCGGGGAACGGTGGATATCAATCTGTACAAACACGTTCACAGAAACCTGGTCTCAATCTGCGGAGCCCATGAGACCATACAGGGAGAGAGTGTAAAGAAAATCCTTTCACAAAGCCTTGATAAGCTTGCCAGCAATGATCTGATAGTAAAACCCCTGGTCACCCACAGGATTAAACCTGAGCAGATCGCGTTGACGTACGAACAGTTGATACAGAATCCGGGTGAGTACACAGGAGTACTCGTCCACTGGAGTGAACGATGAACAATCTGAGAGAGAGAATCACCGGCATAGCAGATGAAGGGGCCAGGACGATAGAAGACCAGCTGGCACTCCATGAACAGCTGGGATGGGAGAGTATCGAGCTGCGCTCTGTTGATGGCATGAATGTCTGTGAGATGCCTCAAAAGGAATTCGACCTCGTCGCCGCGGCTATTGAGGAAAGAGAGAAGCCTGTCATCTCCTTCGGCTCATCGATCGCGAACTGGGCCAGAGATGTTACCGGGGATTTCTCTCTGGATACGCGGGACCTCAGACGCTCTGCTTTGAGAATGCATCGCCTGGGAACGAAATACCTGAGGATCATGAGCTACACCAGAGGTGATGCGGATGAGAAAACCTGGAAGAGCGAAGCTATCAGGAGGGTGAAGGAACTGACCCGTATGGCTCACGAAGATGGCATCATACTCCTTCTTGAAAACTGTGACGGCTGGGCCTCTATCACCCCCGACAACTTCCGTATCTTTCTCGAGGAAATAGACGACCCGGCCCTTCAGGTGGTCTTTGACACCGGCAATCCCCTTGCTCACGGCCTTCCTCCACAGTCGGTATGGGATTTCTATCATACAGCAAGAAAACGCATAGCACATGTGCACATCAAGGACTGCTACCGTGACGGTGAGGGAAAGATCATTCACTGCTATCCTGCAGAAGGTCAGTGTGAGGTTCTTCCCATCGTACGGGATCTGGAGACCAGCGGGTATACCGGCATGTACTCGATCGAGCCCCACATGAGCGTGCAGATTCACACAGGAAACGCAGGAAACGAGAAAAGCATGCGGGAGACCTACCTCACCTATGCACAGAGGGCAACGGAACTGCTGAAGAGAGTATGAGCGGCTGGTGAACATGCGTCTTCCGTTAACGCCTGCAGGGCATACTGGCCTGCAGGTCGCACAGTACATGCAATGAACGAGAGAAATTTTATCAATCACACCTTCTCAACGCCTGTATTATGGTACATACTTATGGTATGGCACAGATGAACCGAAGAACGACATTCGCCCTTGATGATATTACGATCCAACGGCTGAAGACACTATCAGAGATACTGCACATCTCTCAGGCAGAGGTCGTACGAAGGGCCGTTGAACAGGCTGAGCGTGACCTGCAGCATCGCACTCACCACAAGTTACAGCTCTTGCAGAGATATGTTGAAAAGAAAGGAATCTCATCCTCAGAGGCTGACGCCTACCTGATGCAGGTGGCGGATGAAAGAACCCATTGGAGAGGTGAATAATGATCCTTCTGGATACGAACTACCTTATCAGAGCTCTGGTTGACGGGACGATGGAATCCATGAGGATCACAGAGTGGATTACTGAGGGGGAAGAGCTGATCACATCAGCTATCTCCTGGTATGAATTTCTGTGCGGTCCTGTAGATAGCGAAGGAATTCTGGTGGTAAGTGCCCTGATTGAAGACCGAATCATTTCACTCACCCGGGATCAGAGTAAGGAAGCATCCCGCCTGTACACTGAAACCGGAAGGAAACGGAATCTCAGAGTTGATGCGATGATTGCTGCAGCAGCTATGGTCTCGAATGCATCCCTGGCTACCGAGAACAGGAAAGACTTCGAAAGATTCACTGCATTCGGACTTCAGCTGGTTGACTGATTCTCCTGTTCGAAGAAAGGGTCCCCGAAGCACACCTCGATTGTACCCGGTTGATGCCTGAAGGGAACCCATTGAACCTGAGTAAACAACATTCCACTCCTATGCCAGGTCTTTAACCGCAGGGTACAACTGAAGATAGGAACGATACCCCCTCTCATACTCACTGGTGCCCTCTGTGCGTGGATGGTAGACATGGCCGTCTACTTGCAGCACAGGGATAGCCCGGTCAGTGGTATCAGCGTAGATACCCGAGGCCACCCCTCCCATGATAGCAGCTCCGTAGGCAGAAGCATCTCTGAAGGCAGTTGTTCTATAGGGGACCGAAAGAACGTCCGCTTTCATCTGATTCCAGTGTTCACTCTTGGTGCCGTTTCCTACTGCGATGACCGAGTCTATCCTGTTTTGAAGAAACCTCTCACCGTTTTCACGTATCTGTCTGAGCGAATACGCTCCGGCCTCGAAGACCGACTCCAGCAGATCAAGACTTGTTGTTTTCAATGACATGCCATACCACACTGCCTTCGCATCAGGATCCCAGACCGGACAGCGCTCACCTGAAAGATAGGGAAGGAACACCACACCGTGAGCTCCGGGAACGGCACCGTGTATAGCCGTATCAAGAACAGAGTAGTCATGGAATTCCTTGAGAATATTGTTCTTCAGCCATTCGATCGACCCTCCCATCATCGAACTGGCACCATGTGATAACCAGAGTCCTGAAATCACATGACATCGGTTCATGAACGAAGGATTGAATCGAGGTTCATCCAACAGGAAGGTGAAGACGCCGGAGGTGCCTACCGACTCGAATGCCACCTGAGGATCTTTGAGCCCCAGAGCATATGCCGCTGCAGCAGTACCTCCGGAACCGATCGCGACCGGGGTTCCTTCCTTGAGCCCAAGCTGCTCTGCGACCTCTCTCTTGATACCCCCGATCATACTGGAAGGCTGAGAGATTGGAAGCAGTTTCTCACGCGGGATTCCGGCCAGTTCAAGAAGCTCGTCATCCCAGTCGACAGGGTTCTCGAGTCTGAAAATTCCCGAGTAGGAAGCCTGAGTCGTATCAATGGCAGCTGAACCGGTAAGCTGGGCGGCAAGAAAACTGTTCAACATCCCGATATGGGTCGTAGCGTCCCACCTGTCGGACTCGTTCTTCCTGATCCAACGCATCGTCGATGAACTGCAGGTGGAGACTGAACAACGATTCCCTATCCTCCTGACGTACGTCTCCTGGTCAGAAAATATATCCAGGTACTCAGCTGCCTCTGCAGAAGCACGGTTATCCAGATAGGTGATGCCCCTTCCGATAGGATGATACTCCTGATCCATCGTGATGACTGTCGGACAGGTCGTGGACAGTCCAATGCCAACTATATCAAGGGGATCTTTCGCTGTTATTCTGCTGATGGCGTTTCGCACCATGAGCCAGTACTGCATTACATCGAGCTCAGCATACCCGGGTCTTTCTGAGATGATTGAGACCTTCTCCTCCTCCTTGCGGATGAGAGCCCCATCGAGGGTGAAAGCACAGACTTTCACCCCGCTTGTGCCCGCATCAACACCCAGGAGCGCAGTAAGCTCTTTCATGGGACAAGAACCACCTTGATGGCTTCACCTGACTCCGCCTTCTTGAAAGCAGCTTCGATTTGTTCCAAAGGGAAGGTATCGGTTACCAACCGGCCGACATCGACAGCTCCACTGGCGATAAGATTCACCGCCGTCTTCATATCCCTGCGCTGCAGAGCACTTGCACCCACTACCACAAGTTCATTGTAGTGAATGAGGTTGACATCCACCTGAGGCATATCCCCTTTAGAGAACCCCGCGAACAGGCTCACTCGCCCCCCCTTTCGTGCAATCGAAAAGGCTTCGTTCACGATGTTGGGGTTTCCGATGGCAAGGATGACAACATCCGCACCCAGTCCATTGGTCTGTTTCATGACGACATCTTTCAATGACTGTTCCTGGGGATCCACAGTCACATCGGCCCCGAAGTCTTCGACCGTCTGTCGTCTCATCCTGTTCGGTTCACTCACGATAACCGTGGAGGCACCGGAAGCCTTCGCTACCATCATATGCATGATTCCGATAGGACCTGAACCGATGATGACAACCGTGTCACCGACTGTGATGTCGAGCTTTCTCTGACCGTTAATCACACATGAAAGTGGCTCTGCAAGAGCTCCTGAAGTGAACGGCATACTCATGGGCAGTCGAATGACATTTCCCTGAGAGATGAACGCTGCGGGGATACGCACATACTCAGCAAAACACCCATCGTACTCATATCCGATCGCGACCCGGTTCTGGCAGACGTTCTCCATCCCGTTAAGACAATAGTAGCACCCGCCACAGGGAAGAACGGGATCCACAGCTACATGATCACCGTTCTGGAAAGAGGTGACCTCGTCTCCGACCTGTACAACTTCTCCGGCGAATTCATGCCCGATAATCGAAGGATACCTGACACCTTTGGTTTTCTTTCCGCGGACAATCCTGAGATCAGTACCGCAGATTGATGCGGCACCGACGCGGACAAGGATTTCCGAGGCATCAATCTCAGGTGTTGCACTAGTGGTAAACACCAGTTCATCTACCTGTTTCAGCATACCTGCTTTCACTGCGCTATCTCCTTACTGCTATACTACTTCGCATGTGCCTGATACACAGCCATTGCTTCATCCACTGACAGATCATCATGGATGAGGGCTTTCAGTGCCAGAACAACTGCTGTTGGATAGGCATCACCCCAGACACTTCTTCCAAATGTAACCCCGGCCAGACCGATATCGAGTCCGTCACGGGTAAGCTGCAGATAGTCAATCAGCTCATTACCTCCCGCTCCGCCTGCCAGACAGACTTTAGCCGGACAGGAGTCTATTACATGCTGGAAAGTATCTGCCGAACCACTCCAGATTGTCTTGATGATGTCGACTCCGAGTTCAGCTCCTGCTCGCACAGCATACGCTATCCTGTCAGCATCTGAAGAATCTGTGACCATCGGACCTTTCGGATAGATATGAGCGACCAACGGCATTCCCAGTTTGTCTGCTTCTTTACTGATCTTCCCGAGCTGGGTCAGCTGGGCTGCCTGCTCAGGTCCCCCTACGATCATTCCAACACTGATAGCATCAGCTCCGAGAATAACAGCTTCTTCTACGTCAGCGACCGGAGTATCATAGTAGGGATGATAGGGGATCGAGTAGGTTGTTGACTTCATGATGAGGGCAACTTTCCCTGCATAGGGTTGAAACCAGTTTCGCGCAATCCCCTTCTGCAGAGTCACTGCGTCGGGCCCCCCGGCACATACTTTCTCCAACACTCCCCGGATATCTTCAAGACCGGGGAGAACTCCTCTGGTAATCGGATGATCCATCGTGATAGCAAGCAGTCTGCCCGACTTCTCATTCAGTAATCTCGCCAATCGAATCTCTTTTCCTACACCCATGTTAATACCTCTTATTACCACATTTTTTCATTATTGTATTCAATGGTACAATATCCATATATCATTATGTAAACAATCGTACGAAAATCAGAGAGATCTGCGGCGTCATGGCAAAGACGCCGATGAAAAGGAACATCGTCACATAAAACGGCCAGGAAGCCTTTACGATTTTCTCAATCGATGTATGCGAGACGAGCGAAGTAGCAAACAGACAGACACCGACGGGTGGAGTACTCAACCCGATTGACAGTGCAGTGACCATGAACACGACGAAATGTACCGGATTCACTCCTACCTGCACAGCCGTCGGCATGAGCACGGGAGTAAGCAGAAGAATCGCTGCAGTTATATCGAGGAACATACCGACGATGATGAAGATGAATCCCATGAGGACCATGATCAATGCCGGGCTCTGGGAGAGTCCAAGCATCAGAGCGCTCACTTTCATAGGCAGTTGATCGACTGCAAAGATATAGGTGGCAACAGAAGCGGTCATCGCGACAAGAAGGATCGTTCCTGAAGTAATACCTGCACTGATGACCATTCGGGGGAAATCCTTCCATGGCATCTTCTTGTACACGACAGAAGAAACAAGCAGCGTGTATAACACCGCGATCGCAGCTGCCTCAGTCGGTGTCACAAAACCGCTGAACATTCCGAAAAGAATGATGATGGGAGAAAACAGCGCCGGCAGGGAACCGACCACGATACCCACAATCTCCCTGAAAGACCGTTTCACCCGGATACCGAACCCGCGACGACGGGCGATCAGGTAGTTCTGAATCATGAAGATACCTGATATGGTAAGAGCAGGTCCGAACCCTCCGGCAAGGCAGGCGCCTACTGACTGACTGGCAGCGACCGCAGCTATGATCATCAAAATGGAGGGAGGAACAACGGAAGAGAGTGTTGAGGTCACCATGGTAAGAGCTGCGCTATAGCTCTTATCATAGCCTTCATCAGTCATCGCCTTGATTTCCAGTGGCCCGAGGCTTCCGACATCTGCTACCGAAGAGCCTGAGATACCGCCGAATATAAAGGAAGCGATGATGTTCACCATCCCCAACCCGCCGCGAAACCTTCCGACATACGACTTGGCTGCCGCGAATATCCTGTCTGCAACTCCCCCTTTTTCCATCACCGTCCCGGCCAGGATGAACAGAGGAACTGCGACCAGCAGGAAACTGTTCATAGATGTGTACATCAGCCTTGCAATGATCGTTATGGGCAGTCCGTACAGGACGACTGTACCGATTGAAGCCAATCCTAGAGAGATTGCGAGCGGAATACCCAGAAAACTGAGAATGAAGAACACAATCAGGAGGAATACACTCATACCCTCGCCTCCTCTATTATATCTGAGGCTTCTCCCTGATCACAGGAAGATACCCTTTCTCTCGTTTTCATATCCAGGAACATGCTCTGAGCTAGACCCACTACCGCCAGAAGGTCACACATAAAAAGGGGAAGAGACACCAGAAACATAGGGATCTCAAGTGCCGGGGAAATCTCGCCGCTTCTCAACTGTCTCATCGTCATGCCGTAATTCCAGTATGAAAGTAACGAAAAGAACACGAAGGCACTCGCCGTATAGATGACAAGGTGAACAACCTCGATCCACTTCTTCCTGGGAAGCACCAGGTAGAGGATATTGACCGATGCATGGTTGGCATGTCTCATCCCCACAGCCATACCGAAATTCACTGTCCAGAGGAATAGATATCGTATCAACTCTTCTGTCCAGGGGATAGACTGACCGACCATACGCCCAAGCACCTGAATTACGATCACCACCAGCATTCCGCCTACTGTGGCAAACAGCACGCCACTGATGATCTTCCAAATAACATCACTTTTCAACATATCTATCCCTTAACCGGTTCCCCGTAAAAACGGGGAAACCGGATTGCCTGGTGTCAGATTATCTGCCGAGGAATTCCAGTGACTCCTTCACGAAATCAGCTCCGACCATCTCTTCGAGTTTCGGATAGATCTTCATCGCCTCTTCCTGGAACATCTTCACCTGCTCTTCGGTGAGAGCATTGACCTGCATTCCTTGAGCTTCCAGCTCTGCGATGATCTTTGCTTCCTGTTCGATATCAGTCGTGTTCTTGTATGCTGCAGCCTCGACGGCAGCTTCTCTGATCTGTTCCTGAGTTGCTGCATCAAACGTATTCCAGACATCCTTGTTCATGAAGATACCGAAGGAGTCGGCAATATGCTGGGTCAGAGAAAGATACTGCTGGACCTCATAGAACTTGTTGGCAAGGGGAACCTCTACTGGGTTTTCCTGAGCATCTATAGTCTTCAACTGAAGTGCAGTATAGACTTCACTGAAATTCATCGGTGTGGGATCGGCCCCTAGAGCACCAAAGAAATCGACCCACAGGTTATTGTTGGGAACACGAATCTTCAACCCTTCAAGATCGGAAGGAACGGCGATCGGCCCACGTGAGTTGGTGATATTTCTCGGGGTTCTGATTGCAAGAGACAGACCGACGATATTCATTCTGTCGAGTGAATTCAGAAGTGTCTGACCGGGTGCTCCATTCAGGAAACCGATGAACTCATCATAGCCGGCAAACAGATAGGGAAGTGAGATGGCGTTCATACGGGGCTCGAAGGAGGCGAACACCGAGGTCGAAAGGATCAGTGAATCAAGTCCACCATCCTCAAGCATATTGATCGCAGCATTCTGATCCCGTCCGAACAGGACACCGTCAGGATATACTTCAACCACTACAGATGAACCGGTCTTTTCAGCAACGAGTTCGGCGAACTTATCTGCGAACATGCCGACAGACGAATTCGCCGGGTCGGGAATCGAGAGCTTAACCGTCGTCTGCTCACTTTCCTGAGCACCTGCTGCAAATACTGCAGATGAGAAAACGAGAGACAACACAATCATTACCAGGACTGCTTTTTTCATACGAAACCTCCTAAGTGTTTTGCTGGGGTACTATCCAAGGGATATCTTGCCAGCTACCTTTTTCATTTCAGAAGCATACACCCGTATTAAATAAAATTCAATCAAAATATTTTTTAGATGGAACTTTTTTTCGTTTTATATATATTTTATGGCTGTAAACTACATGACATCTGAAGCTTTTATGTTTTTAATTTTTTACAATATATTTATTTACAACTATATCAACAGAGTAATTTTATTCCGTTATTAAATTTTCTTTATAAATTTTATTCATTATTGCATATGTGATATACTACGGTAATGAGGAAACAAGCAGTATGACAGCTATGGTATTTGAAAATCAGGAAGTCTCCTTCACGCAGAGGCT
>JAFGUP010000182.1 GCA_016938475.1 Sphaerochaetaceae bacterium | reverse complement strand
CCTGACCCTAGTCAGTCTCTCTCACCGGATAGAGATGCACAGGAGAATGGTAGCTTCACAACAGGAAGCACGTAACATACACCAGGAAGCAGTCCTCTTCCGGGCAATCTACGAACAGTCTCCCCTCGGCATCATCCTTTCGCAGGATGGAACGATCCCTGTAGGGGAGGAACAGTCCGTTTTTATGATAAACCCGAAGAGCGAGGAGATCACCGGTTGGAGCCGAGAGGAACTCGCAGAGCTCGGCTGGAAACAAATCACGCACCCGGATGATCTCTCCCTTGATGTGAATCACCTTGAACGTCTCATGCGGGGTGAGACCGAAGTATATGAGATCGATAAACGGTTCGTGAAACCGGACGGCTCTCATGTGTGGACGCGAATTTTCGTTACTCAGATCCATACGGCTCAGAGAGAAAAACCCTATCAGCTCTGCCTGATCTTCGATATCTCAAACCGCAAACGCCTAGAGCTCGACCTCATCGAAAGTGACAGGAGCAGAGAGATCCTCTTTTCCAACCTGCCCGGGATGGCCTACCGCTGTTCCTATGATGATTTCTGGACGATGCGATTCATATCAAACGGGTGCCAAGCAGTGACCGGCTACAGCACTGAAACTCTCCTGGATAACCGATATATATCCTATGAGCAGATAATCGCACCTGAATACCGCCAGAAGGTGAGGCGGGAGTGGGAAAAGGTGATTCCTTTTAACGATCCGTTCCATGCTGAGTATGAGATCATCACCTCAAGCAAAGAGCGCAGGTGGGTGATGGAAGCAGGTCAGGCCGTCTATGATGAGCGGGGGGATGTTCGCTTCCTTGAAGGGATCATCCTCGACATTTCCCAGCGGAAACAGTATGAGCATCAGCTGATTCACTTCAGTGAGTATGACCAGATGACGCAGCTGCCGAACCGCAAGGCTCTCGAACAGGACCTTGAGAAAGAGTCCCATCTGTCCAGTTCCTCTCTCCGAGCTCTGATCTCCTTTGATCTGCATGCACTTCAGGTGCTGAATGCCCTCTACGGATTTGACTACTGTCATAAAGTGACGCAAAGCCTCATTGACGATTTTAAGTATATACGCGATGAGAGGCATAAGCTGTATAATTCGAATGGCAACAGTTTCATCTTTTTCGTCAAGGACTACCGTGATCGTGAGGAGCTTGTCTCCTTCTGTGAAACGGTGAGAGAAAGGATCGAACCGACTCTCACGCGGGAGCGGCTTTTCTACGGCCTCGGTGCCGTGGAACTCACAGAGTTTGTTGCACGGGACATTCCGAAGATCGAGCGGAACCTGCTCATTGCATCGGAAAAGAGCAGAAACGGGTTTGAGCATAGTTCATCTATCTGCTTCTTTGATGAGTCGCTTGTTGCGAGCATCGAGAGAGAACAGGCCATTATAGAGGAACTGACACAGATTATCGCAGGGGAGGGACAGGATCGTTACCAGCTGTTCTATCAGCCGATCTGCAATCTGGAAACCGAGGGACTATGCGGTTTTGAGGCTCTTTCGCGATTCACCAGCAGCATCTATGGCAGTATTACTCCGGCTGAGTTCATTCCGATTGCTGAACGTACCCGGCTGATCATTCCGCTCGGTGATCTGATCGTGAAGACTGCCTTCCAGTTTCTCTCACTACTGGTCGAACAGGGCCATGAGGATATTCATGTTGCAGTGAACATATCGTCTCTTCAGCTGTTTGATACCGGTTTTGTACAACGGATCGAGGAACTTGTCAGGAGCACGGGCATCAGGCCACAGAAGGTCGTTCTTGAAATCACCGAATCTGTGTTCATCACCGGGTATCAGGAGGTGAATACGATCTTCAAGCAGCTGCAGGATCTGGGTTTTTCACTCGCCATTGATGATTTCGGAACCGGGTATTCCTCCTTCTCCCGGGAACAGGAGCTGAACGTCCATTACATAAAACTTGATCAGTATTTCACCCGGCGGTTGCTTTCAATCGATAAGGAGCGTTCGGTACTTGCTGACCTGATATCGATGATTCACAAATCGGGCCACACCGTTGTTGCAGAAGGGGTAGAACATGAAAGCCAGAAGGAGTACCTGAAACGACACGGCTGTGACATGGCTCAGGGATTTTTGTTCAGTAGGCCGATTCCTGAAAAGGATGCCTTTGCCCTTGTATCTGAACGAAGGTGCAAAAGCTGAAACAGGCAGGTGCCATTTGAAGACAGAGAAAGAATGGGCTTTTCCACCAGACCAGACAGACTGGCATATTCCTTTCTGGATCCTTTGTGCGGTACTGGGATGCATCTGCTTCAGCGAGAAAAATTCCAGGAGAGAACACCGTGTGTGTGAACAACTGCTCGAGACGTCGGTACGGGTAGTGGTGAACCTTGGCCTCAATACATGAAAGAACTCCAATGAGATACGTAGCCGTTTTGAGAAATCTCCAGCTGTATTGCATTCGTTGTTCTGTATCAGTATCGCAAAGTCTTTACCGACATGTAGTGCGTTCATTTCATTTCAGAGACCGCTGTGAAGTGACACGCATGGTACCCGGCTGCAGCTCCTTTGAAAAACAAAGGGGAGAGTATCAATCAGTGTTCGCTGGTGTCCTGCGCGTGGAATGCGGGGATGATTGTGCATTTTGTATTGAATCTTTGAATGCAAAGGGGGTCAACTCTCTTCCTTTTGCTATGGTTCTCATTGTATGCTCAGCGTATGGATGATGTGATGATCAGCAGGATGGTTACAGTGCATACAGGACTCTAAACCAGCGGGAAAATCTATTAAGTATTCCTGGTTGCGATGTTCAGTGATGTACTTAGCAGCTGATTATGGTATTATTCAATTATTGATATGGTTCTCTGTATAGAGATAGTGGTGTGTTTATACTGGTTCCCTATGGGTCAGTCTTCATTGATGGTAACCGTACGGTGTAGGTGTATCGTGTATTCGTCAGGCGGAAATTACGTTCTTGTGAAACTGGCGACAGTCAGCAAATGAACCTGCAGGGAGGAGTGGTATCAGATACATGAAGCAGATGGATAGCCGGGAACTCGAATATCCAGGAAAACTCTTCGATGCACTGCCTGATGGCGTGTTAACCGTAGCGAATGATGGTCGAATTCTGAGGGCTAATACGGCAGTCTGTACCATGTTAGGATATGACAGCACATCACTGAGTGATATGAACATCCGTGATCTGGAGTGTGACGGCAATGACTCGGGTTTCAAGGTCAGTAAAGCGCTGCAGCAGCTTTCAGATGGAGAGTCCACGGTTCTGGAAAGTGTGCTGTGCACCAACAACGGTCAGCCGATCGACATTGAGGTCTCCCTTACCTGTATCGGGGAAGTTTCCCTTGAAGTGGTATGCATTATTCGTAACATCAGTCGCCATAAACGTGTTGAGTCTTCACTGACCTATGTTTCCGACCTTATGGAGTATGTCATCGAACATACCCGCAGTTCCATAGCGGTTCATGATCGCAATCTGCGTTATATGTATGTGAGTCAGCGATATCTCGATGAGTATCACATCACAGACCCTCACATCATCGGCAAGCATCACTATGAGGTGATCCCTGACCTGCCGCAGAAGTGGCGTGATGTTCATCAGCGGTGCCTTGCAGGAGAGATCTTGAGTGCGGAGGAAGATCCCTTTACCCGATCTGACGGGACGATGGAATGGGCACGGTGGG
>JAFGUP010000181.1 GCA_016938475.1 Sphaerochaetaceae bacterium | reverse complement strand
CTCTCGTGAACGGTATCATAGAGTATGTGTTCGGGGATAGCGGTAAGAAGTATCCAATCGATGCCGGGAAGAGAGATCTCCTTCACACTGACAAAGAGAGCGTCCTGTATATCTCCCGGCGAGGTTGTGAATGAGTGCCCTCCCCTGGTGTAGTTCTGTGCGATATCCTGGATTGCAGGATGCTTTATGTCACCTAATGTGAGGCGTTTTGTTTTTTCATCTGCACCGACAGTGAAGTTTTTGAGCCCCATCGAGTTGGCGATGAGTTCTCCATTCTCTTTGTCGATGATGAAGGAATACCCTCTGTACTCTTCCATCTCCTCGGCAAGTACATCACTGACGCTACCAAGAAGCATATGAGTTCCCATCACTCCGATGAGTTCTCCTGTCGCTGCCTGTCGTACCGGGATGGCGGCACTTATGGTAAGATCGTTCATCACGAAGTGTTGGTACACCGGTGAGAAGGCCGGTCCGTCTGCTTCCAGGGCAGAGGTGTACCATGCTCTGGTTCTGGGGTCGAAGAGGTTCAGTTTCACTGCGACCTCACCAGCGGTGAGGTCCTCATTCACCGAGTAATACCATGAGTGTCCCCCCGTTGAGGCATTGTTCCTCATGATCTCCAGGATTCCTTCCGCATTTCTCCGTGCACCGTAATACTCTCCCGCTGTTGTTCCGATGCTGAAGCTGTATATCTGTTCCTCCTGGCTGTCGAGTATTCCTAAGAAGAACTTCTCACGAGAAATCTCATCGGAGAGTGATAGAATCCCGTTTTCTATGATCTTGTGATTCTCTTCATTGATCTTGAGCGGATTGCGTAAAAAGGAGGTGATTTTTTCAGAAGAGTGTCGGGCGACGGATTCTGCAATCTGCCTGCTGGTGTACTCTGCTGATGTGTCCCATCGTGTTATCAGCAGGGTGAAGATAATCAGAGAGAAGGTGAGCATAACAGTACCGAGTACGATGACTACTGTATGTTTTATGGATAGGGCCTTCTTCTTTCTGCTCATCTGCCTGCTTTTCAGCTCCCTTGTTATTACTTTTATTCTACCACTTATGTCATCTATTGTCAGGACAAATACAGGTATACTTTACAGTTTCTTCTATCTGATATTTCAAGGAGTTTATATTGTGTCCTAAATAATCGGGGGAAAACCGGAGGATCCCTATGGTCAGAGGGCCAGCTTGATATATCTTACCCTTTTTCCTATGATGTATTTTCAGATATCACGTATCAGCAGGGAGGACGGTAATGAGTTCGACACTCTTGATTTCTCTTGTATTTCTAGCCTTTCTCCTGCTCTCG
>JAFGUP010000180.1 GCA_016938475.1 Sphaerochaetaceae bacterium | reverse complement strand
TAGTTTGAGGTAGAGATATGTCTTGAGTTGATTTCTGAAGGGCGGTGTCTTAGAATAGAGTACAGAGAACTAAGGAGGTCCCCAATGAATATACGTGTACAAGCTGTCGCGTCGGGACTGATGCTTGTTCTCATGCTGTCTGTACTGCTGTCCTGTGAACTCCTATTGCCGGCAGGAGAAGAAGAATCAGAGTATGAATGGGTCATGATGGTCTATCTTGATGGTGATAACAACCTCGAGGGCGCTGGTGTAGAAGATTTTCATGAAATGGAGAAGGGGCTGTATGATATGGCTCAGATTGATGGTGATATCAGGGATTCCTTCCGGATCCTTGTCCTGTTCGATGATGAGACCATCACAGCACAGGGAATCTATGATGTGATGCCGTACAATGTGGACCTCACCAGTAACGCTCAGATGAGTGCTGCTCCAAGCCGCGGGTTGCTTGCTGATACCTCCACTGAAGTGAATATGGGGGATGCTGCCACGCTCGATGCCTTCATCGACTTTGTGAAGGCCCGGTATGATTCAAAGAACTATGCTCTTGTGCTGTGGAATCACGGAGGCGGTGTTCGCAGCGAAGAGAGTCCTTCCCCTTCTTCGAGGACGATCTGCTGGGATGACAGTTCGGGAGATGTGCTGTACTCCGGTGAGGTCAGAAACGTGGTGAGCAATGAGAACTCGGTCGACCTTCTTGCGATGGATGCCTGTCTGATGGGAATGGTCGAGGTTGCCTACCAGTTCAGACCCTCGAATTCGAAGTTCTCAGCCGAGGCGATGGCCTTCTCTCCTGCCACCGAGCAGGGAGACGGGTATGAATATAACCTCCTGCTGCCGCAGCTCATCACCGGACGGACCATAGCTCAGCTCACTGCCAATGCTTTTGCCGATGAGATCGTCGATGCCTACCGCGCAGCGTTCTCCTCTGTTTCAGGTGAGACACAGACTGCAGTCGACCTGACGAAGATAGTTGCAGTGAAACGTGCGGTTGATGACCTTGCCTCCCTCCTTAGCGGGTATGAGGCGACGATGCTCGGCTCGGGGGGAGTACAGGATAACACCTATGCCTACTTCGACACAACAATCGCCGATGAATGGAAGGAGTATGCGGGCTTCGACCTGTATGACCTTGCCTATCAGACGAAATCTGCCATCAGCAATGCAGCTGTCGATGATGCCTGTGACGATCTCATGGATGCCGTGTCTGCCGCCGTTATCGACTCAACCTTAGGTAACAGTGGAGGGGGATATCTTCCCGGCTCTCACGGCCTGTCGATATTCTTCCCCTACGGGGACGGTGCCTACGGCGGCTATGCGTACTGGGATTATCAGTACTTCTATACGTCACTGTCGCATACAAACCTTGCTACATGGTATGATGATGTGTGGGGCGGAGCCGATTATTACGGTGAGATCGAGTTCTGCAGTGCAGATAATGACAACACGGTTGAAAGCTGGTTCGAACTTCTGCAGTACTGGTTCAATCCGACGAAAGACCCGAGTGTTCACCCCGGACCCTACTACTAGGAGCGTGTAGAGATGAAACACCTGATATGTATCCTTCTCGCAATTACTCTGATTCCTGCAGCTATGGTCTCCTGCGCATCGACCGCTGAGGCTGAACCTGCTTCAATGCCTTCGGGCTCGGTGAAGAAGGTGGCTGAAGAACAGCATGTCATCATCGAGGTCTCCGGTGTCGTGGAGGTCGGTCTGTCACGCATCTCGCTCGTGAGTGATCCTGCGAGCAAGAGCAGGGTCACCTATGACCTGGTCGGCGATTATGCGAAGCGTCTGGATATGATGCATGGCAGGACCGTTATCGTTGAACTGGTTATCGTCGACACGGTCAGTCCTTATCGTCATGAGGCTGTGCTTGTGTCTATTGTCGATTGATGTGATCTCAGGCCTCTGAAAAGAAGCAGAGGCCTGAGGGGGTGCGCTCTCTATGCCTGGTCAAGTGCCTGACTGATGTCAGCAAGGATGTCATCAGCATCTTCAATGCCGATACTGAGTCTCACGAAATCGGCACTGATGCCGGCTCCTTTGAGCTGCTCGTCGCTGAGTTGCCGGTGTGTCGTGCTCGCCGGATGCAGGACACTGGTCCGAGCATCGGCGACATGAACGACGATGCCGGTGAGCTTGAGCGAGTCCATGAATCTGCCGGCTGCCTCTCTGCCGCCTGCCACCCCGAAGGCAACGACGCCGCTGGAGAGTCCGTCAGTGAAATAACGCTGTGATCGTTCATGATACTCATCGTCTGCAAGACCGGGGTAGTTGACCCAGCTTACCTTCTCATGATCTTTGAGGAACTGCGCCACCCTGAGAGCATTATGACTGTGCTGCCGGATTCGCAGTGCCAGGGTCTCGAGACCGAGATTGAGGTAAAAGGCTGCAGTAGGCTGCGGTGTGATCCCGAGGTCTCTCATCAGCTGGACACGAGCTTTGATGATGTACGCCGCTTCCTTGAACTGTTCGGTGTAGGAGATCCCGTGATACGACGGGTCCGGTTCACTCAGCTCCGGGTATTTGCCGTCTTTTGCCCAGTCGAACTTCCCGCTGTCAATGACGACACCACCGACGACCGTCGCATGCCCGTCCATGTACTTGGTTGTGGAATGAATGATGATGTCCGCACCATGTTCGAACGGTCGGCACAGAATCGGGGTCGCAAAGGTGTTGTCTACGATCAGAGGAACACCGTGAGAGTGGGCGATGGAGCTGAAACGTTCGAAGTCGAGCACTGCGAGGGAGGGATTCGCAAGGGTTTCTGCAAATACAAGGCGGGTGTTCTCATCAAAGAATGAGGAGATCTCCTCATCACTCATCTGTTCGCTCACATAGCGCACCTCGATACCCATACGTTTCAGTGTGACCGAGAAGAGGTTCGTGGTTCCTCCGTACAGATTGTTGAGGCAGACGAAGTTCTGTCCTGCCGAACAGATGTTGAACACGGATACCATTGACGCCGCCTGGCCGCTGCTCGTGCACATCGCACCGATTCCTCCTTCGAGGTCAGCGATCTTCTCTTCAACGAAAGCGACCGTGGGGTTTGAGATGCGGGTGTACATGTGTCCCGGCGCTTCAAGATCGAACAGCTTGGCAAGATGCTCGCTGCTGTCGTAGCGATATGTCGTTCCCTGGTAGATAGGAAGGGTTCGTAATTCACCGTTCCCTGCGACATACCCCGACTGAATACACTTTGTGGCGTCCTTGAAATCACTCATGTGTTACTCCTTGCTTCTTCATCATTAATGAATACCACTGCATACCATAAAGAGAGAGGAGAATCAATGACCGCGTACTCGATGAGGGTGACATCGAGCGGATCCCGGTGTTAGAAATTATTTTCCTGTGTCTGCAATATATCTGATGACTCAACGCATGCATCATGCTATTATGTGCATATCCACAACTTCAGCGTATACGCACTCCCATTGACCAGAGTATCTCGAAATGGTCCTATTGCCGTGGCGTGAGTAGGACGGTTCTTTGGAGCTTGCAGGCATATAACTCTATATAATATAATAAAATAATAAGAAAAAAAGTTTGACAGTGTCCACCTTTGAATGTACGATGGGATTATACCTGATTAGTTATACACCAGAGAATACCTGATTAGTCATACACCAGAGGAGGACACCATGAAAATCCAGGTCTTACTTATGATCATCGTCTGTATCATTCTGCTGATAAGCTGTACCGGCTGTGAATCAGATGGTGATCTACCCGATCTCAGTTACGACCCCGTCGATCTCACCTACGACACGAATGTGCTTCTGATGCACCGGTGGGTGAAGGAGACAACCTCGGCGGACCCCGATTATATGGAATTCGTCGTTTCGCAGATCAGTGATACCACCTTCACGCTCGTGGTCTACTCTGATGAAGAACACAGCAATACGCAAAGCATGGGTATCATCCAGCTGGTTCCTGATACCTCCGCGACCTGCACGATAGGTAATACCGTATATAACCTGAAGGTGAGCGCAACGGAGACAGGAGTGATCACTCTTTCGCTGAAGAACGAAGAGGAAGATCTTGCCTACTATTTCGGACCTGTGCTTATAACCGATTAGAACGTATCTGCCGGCCATCTTCTCATCAATGGGGGGCTAAGTTGTGGTACGCTCGATGGCCGGCATTTGATCAGATAACAAGGGTGATCCTTCACCCGTTTCCCGCATTGCCGGCCACTCCTGGTGCAGGTACTGCAGACCTCTCCATTTTTTTCATCAGACTACAGCGAAATAGTTCTCAACAGGTTGTCACTTTCCGTATGACATAGTATCTTTAGTGTGCTAACTAATCGAAGGAAACAACCATGTTGAAGAAACTTTCTACCATAGCTCTCCTTGTATTGTTGAGTGTGTTTCTGTGGGCAGGGGAAACGCTGACCCTTGAACAGGCCCTGCAGAAGGCAGATGAGAACAACCTTTCTCTTGCCAGCGCATCAATTGATGTCGCGGGTGCCGAGCGTGATATGGACACTGCCTGGAATCTCTTTCTCCCCTCACTCAATCTCAGTATCTCCACCAGCGGCATGACCCCCGTCTTTCAGGCACCGGAAACAACGACAATGAGTTGGAATGGAACAACCTTTGTCCCTGCTACTGTTGAGATTCCAGCTTCAAATCAGGGGTTGAGTCTTGGCCTTTCCGCCTCCTTTCAGCTCAATCCTGCAGTGAAGGACCAGCTGGAAGCTTACGCGGTAGCATATCAGATAGAACGTGTCACGTATCAGCAGGCAAAGGCCGAAATAGACAAGAGCGTGACGCAGCTGTTCTACTACCTTCTTATGCAGAAAGAGAATATTGCGGTGCAGGAGAGGAATCTCGATCTTGCCCAACAGCGGTACGATGAAACACTGAAGAAATTTGAATCAGGATTTGCTTCAGAGACGGAAGTCCTTTCGAGTCAGCTTGCAGCCCAGCAGCTGAAGCCGGCTCTGCAGCAGGCCAAGAACGAGTATCAGTCAAACCTTCTCAGTTTTAAAGCGCTCATAGGGGTACCGGTAGAAGCTGAGCTGTCCCTTCAGGGAGAGATTCCCGCTTTGATCGGAGAAGTGGACCTCGGAGAGATAGACTCTCTGGTACAGAGTACCTACACGGTGCAGCTACTCGGGATGAACCTGAAGCAGCTGCAGGTGAACCGGGAACTGAGCAGGAAGCAGGCGTTCTATCCGACACTGTCGGTCTCCGGGAACTACGGACTGTCACTATGGAGTGAGCAGTATTCTAATACATTCAGTGATTCACTTACCTATCAGGTAGCTCTTTCGATACCTCTTGATGGTCATATTCCCGACTCAAGAGGTGATGTAGGCATGCAGAAGATTGATGAATCTATCAGAAAGCTTGCTCTTCAGCGGGAACTCACCATAGAACAGATGGGTGTGCAGTTCGCAACTCAGCTGCAGGCGATACAGATGTTTACCCTTCAGCTTGACCTGGCCCGGCAGTCGCTTGCGCTGACCCAGCAGCTGTATGACATGCAGCTTACACAGTATGAGACAGGGTATATCAGTGTCATAGACCTTGAAGAGGCCCAGAATAACCTTCTTTCTGCGCAGGTGAATATTCTCTCTCTTCAGTACCAGTATATCAACGCACTGATCGAACTGGCTTCCATATTGAACATCGACATGAAGGAGTTGTACTAGAGTATGAATACGACGAAAAAGAAACATAGAGTGGCCCTGATTATCATGATCATAGTTCTCATTGGCCTGGTGACTGTTATCGTGCTCAATCCTTTTGAGGATCTCATCCAGTCCCTGCAGGGATCCCAGGAAAATAGCCTGCCAGAAGGACCGAGCACGGTGAGTGTCAGGGTTCTCCCCCTCGAACTTTCCGCCATGGACAAGATGATACGTGTGAACGGTAATGTCATTGATCCCTCCTCCCTAGATGTGTATCCTGAGGTAGCTGGGAAGATGACTTCTCTGATGGTCTCTGTCGGAGAGCGTGTACAGGAGGGGCAGGAACTGGCTGTCATAGACCCGTCCAGAGCCGGTATGGTCTATAAGAGCAGCATCCTTACATCCCCGAGTGAAGGTACAGTTCTTGCTCTGCCTTTTGTGGAAGGTGCGATGGTAAGTGCCCAGACACCGATAGTACGGCTTGGTCTGATCGAAGACCTCGAGGTGGTGACGTACATCGCCGAACAGTACATCGGAGAGGTCGGCATAGGCACGGAAGCCGCACTGACTTTCGCGGCCTTCCCGTCCATGACCTTCAGTGCTGAGGTCACCTACCTGAGCCCGGTGCTCAATGCGGCGACACGGGCACTCGAGATCCGTCTCACCATCGAGGACCCTCAGCGGATCGTGAAAAGCGGAATGTTCCCCGCTGTGACCCTCTACACAGAACACCGGGATGATATCATCTCAATACCGGTTTCCGCTCTGCTCTATGAGGGCGACCAGGGCTATGTTTACACTGCCGACGAGGATGGAGTTGCCCGCAAGAAGATGGTCTCAACCGGTATCCAGGTAGGAACAGAGGTCGAAATCACAGAAGGGCTGAGCGCTGGAGAGCACCTCGTTATCGAAGGGCATACACTGGTGTCAGATGGTGCATTGCTCAATATAGTACAGTAAGGGAGAGTGGCATGAGTCTTACCGATACCGTAGTGAAGCGACCGACGACAGTTATCGTCATTTTCGCTCTTCTGACAGCCCTTGCTGTCGTTGTCTTTCCCAATCTCGCTCTCGAGCTGTTTCCAGAGATGGACCTTCCGATGGTGATCATATTCTCGACCTATCAGGGAGCGAGTCCCGAGACGATGGAATCGCGCGTGACCAAGGTGATCGAAAGTGCTGTCTCGAATGTGTCGGGTATCAGCAATATAAGCTCGACAAGTTCGGAAGGGATGGCCCTCATCATGGTTGAGTTCGCCTACGGCACTGATCTTGATCAGGCCTCCCAGGCAATGAATGACAACATCAACCTTTTCAGCGACGCTTTTCCCGATGACGCCTCCAGACCGACCATATTCAAACTCAACACCAACATGATGCCGATCATGAACATCGCCTTGAAGGGGAATGAGGGGATGGATGCCAACTCGCTGCGGTCACTGATGGAAGATGTGATACAGAATCGCCTTGAGAGGGTAGAGGGAGTTTCGACAACCAACATCAACGGTGGTCAGGATACCTATGTTCAGGTCGCTGTCGACCAGAATCGCCTCGAATCCTACGGAATGACTCTCTCTCAGGTGGCATATACACTCAATCCCCAGAATCTTCAGGTAGGGGCAGGCACTCTGATCGAAGGGGAGTTCTCATACCTTCTTCGTACTGATGCGGAGTTCTCTTCTATACGTGAGATAGAAGATGTGATGGTAGCGAGTCTGCCCACCTATGATGCACGGGGTCAGATCACCGGCTCTCAGGTAATCCGCCTTTCCGATATCGCGCAGGTATCCTTTGCCTACCGGGAAGCCACGAGTTCAGTGTATATCAACGGACAACCGGGAGTGTACATCGCCGTATCAAAGGAGAGTGACGCGAACACCGTGCAGGTTGCAGACAGACTCGAGGCAGCTATCGAAGAGATCAACGCAGGGCTTCCTGCCGGTATCAGTCTCGAGGTGATCATAGACACTTCCAGTATCGTGGAGTCCACGATAAACGCAGTTTATGAGTCACTACTGTACGGGGTTATCCTGGTTATGGTAGTCCTCTTTCTTTTCCTCAGAAGCATCAAGAGCACCCTTATCATCGGTGTGGCCATACCCATGTCTCTCCTGCTCACGGTACTTGCCATGTTCTTCATAGGATACTCTCTCAATCTCATGACGCTTACCGGTCTGATACTCGGTCTCGGAATGACCGTTGACTCTTCCATCGTCGTTCTTGAGAACATATTCCGCTACCGCGAGAGGGGAGCAAAACTGCAGGCAGCCTCGATTCACGGCACGAAGGAGATGGTTGGCGCTATTACGGCCAGTACCCTTACTACCGTGGGAGTGTTTGTCCCGATGGTGTTACTCCGGAGTAACCTTGAGATGCTCGGCGAGATCCTCACCCCCATGGCGGGTACCATCATCATATCCCTTGTCGCGTCCCTGATCGTATCAGTGACTCTGATTCCCGTGCTTACCAGCAGTTATGTGAAGGTGTATACACGGAAGCAGAAGCCTCTGAAACTACGACTCCTGCGGGCGATAGATGATGCTTCAGAGCGTGGTTTCGATGCACTTGACCGAGGATATAAGCGACTCCTGGCCGCCTTCATCGACTATAAATGGCTGACACTGCTCATCGTGATCCTGATCATGGTCATCACAATTCAGGCTTTCGGTGCAATGAACCAGAGCCTGTATCCGACGATGAGTGAGGAGAGCGTGACCCTCAGTGTCACTCTCCCCCAGGGAACGACGCTTGAGACGACCGAGAAGATGCTGATGGACCTTCAGCGTCAAGCGAAACAAGATATTAACGGGTACAAGGATATCATTGTGACCGCAGGGGGCGGTAACATGAGGTTCAACACAGGCGGTTCAAACACCGGATCACTTCAGATCTCCCTTGAACAGGAGGGTGAAGATGTTGATTCGATGACTGATGTGCAGCAGACCCTGCGTACCTATTTCGGGTTCTACCCTGCAGCAGAGTTCTCTTTTTCTCAGGCTTCCATGGGTCTCGGTAACCTCAATCCTGTTGATGTCGCTGTAAAAAGTGATGATCTTGAGCTTGCGGTCTCGACAGCTCATGCGATAGAACAGCTGATCCGTGACAATCTGGAAGGAGTGACCGAGGTTCGAACCGATTTTGAAGAGGGCCTTCCCGAGTTGCAGATTGTCATAGATAGGGAACGTGCCTACTCCTACAACCTTACGATGCAGGTCATAGCCAGTGAGATCAGCAACAGTGTCAACGGTATCACAGCGACCGTTCTCAAGGAAAACGGCAAAGAAACCGATGTAGTGGTGATGCTGAGAGAGGAAGACAGGTCCAGTGAACTTGATCTTCAGAGCATTTTCGTGAGGAACTCGATGGGCGAGAAGATATCTCTGTCGAACATCGCCAGTATCGAGCGCACCACAGGTCCGGTAGCCATTACCCGTGAGAATGAGATGCGAACCGTTCACGTACTCGGTGGACTCAGTTCTTCCTATACTGTGAGCGAGGCGGAAACAGACATCAAGACTCTGATTCGAGACAATATAAGCATCTCTGATGACCTGTTCATCGAATACGGAGGTGATTTTGCTGACATGAGTGCGATGTTCAACCACCTCTGGATTATCCTCGTCCTTGCCATCATCCTGGTGTTCGGAGTCATGGCCAGTCTGTTCGAGTCGTTCCGAAATCCCTTCATCGTGCTGCTATCCATGCCGCTCATGATGGTCGGTGTTGTAGGTATCTACCTGATTACCGGTGAAACGTTCTCTCTGATCAGTATGATAGGTCTTGTCATCCTGGCAGGTGTTGTGGTTAACAACGGGATCGTTCTTATAGAGTATATCAATCTCCTGAGAAGACGCGGGCTTGCCGTCCGCGAAGCATGTATCGAGGCAGGAGGGAATCGGCTGAAACCGATTCTCATGACTTCCCTGACAACTATCTTCGGAATGGTTCCCCTTGGGTTCTTCGGAGGACAGGGAGCAGAGCAGATACAGCCGATCGGTCAGACGATCATCGGTGGAATGGCTATCAGCACCATCATGACCATCTTTTTCACACCGACACTGTACGCCCTGTTCAACAGAGATACACGCAAGGTTGATGTTGAGAGCATAGAGACCTATGTCGAGGAGGATGAGTAGGATGAGAAGAGTAGAAATCATGGCCGCCCAGGCGATTCTTGAAGATGTCCTGGAGGCATTGGAGCACTATGAGGTTCCCAGGCACTACACGATCGTTCCTACAGCCCACGGAATGGGGAACACCAGTCCAAAAAAAGGTGATTCGGTGTGGCCGGAAGAGAATTTTATCCTCATCATCTACTGTGAACAGGTCGAGCTTGACTCCATTGAGAAGGCTCTGGATCTGGTAAAGAAGAAGTACGATCACGAGGGAATAGGCTATTTCGTTATGTAGAGGCGCAAGGTTGACGGGACTACAGGAGTTTCGGATCCGAGTCCTGCCGCCCTGCCTGTGCCAGCAGCTCGTCGGTACGCCTCAGGTGCCGACTTATATCACGGGCAAGGTTGAGCATCATGATCGTATAGACTGCAGGGTGTGACTTGCTCAGCAGATAGAAGTCACGATTGTTGAGCGTCACCACATGGGTCTGGTCTGTAGCTATGGCACTGGCTGCGCAAGGCTGCACATCAATCAGTTCCATTTCCCCGAACGAATCCCCTTCGACCAGTGAGGCTATGACCCGCTCATCATCGGAGTTCTCCTGAGAGTGCTTGGTGATGTTCACGTTCCCGTGGACGATGAAAAATACTGTTGAATTGAACTCTCCCTGCTTGAGGATAAATGCGTGCGGGGAGAAGTCCAGTTCCTTGATATAGGGACGAACCGCATCTATCTGGCTATCAGATAGCCCCCCAAAGAGACTGTGTTTGCAGAAAAATTCATTGGGTATCGAACATCCACTCATACCCCATCATACATCCGCATGTTCTACAAGGCAAGGAAAAGAGGTGTCCTATGCAACACACGCGATAATTGAGGGTGTAGAAGAGCTTTTCAGTCCTCGAATTGAACAGCAGTGCCGTACACGAGTACCTCCGCAGCTCCCTGAGCTATGTTGCTCGTCGCGTACCTGATATTGATCACTGCATCTGCCTTCATCTCCTCAGCTTCCTTGACCATTCGCTGAGTCGCGATTGCCCGGGCTTCATCAAGCATCTCTGCGTACGATGTCAGCTCCCCCCCCACAATCGTTTTAAGCCCTGCAAGAATATCCTTTCCCAGGTGTTTCGCCCGTATCGTGGAGCCCTTCACGATGGAAAGTGTCCTGAGGTTCTTTCCTGCAATGTAATCAGTATTTACTAAAATCATCTTCCTTCTCCTTCTGAATTTCCTGATTCCTCTGCCACAGCAGATATACCATCACGATGATAAGAGCTGTCACGAACAGGTATATGAGTATTTTAAAAACAAGCGGCACACCGAGCCATATAAAGACCGATGCATACGCTGTCACTCCGGCAATGAAGAGAAATGAAAACACTATCGGCAGTATGAGTTCCTTCTTCATGATCTCCTCCTGATATATCGTATCACCTGATTACGTTATCGGGTGCGAAGGCCGCGATATAATCACCTCCGGTTTCTGATGGAATTTCACTTCCGCTTTCAGCTGGACGAGCGATAGCGCCAGATCATCGCGTCTGACGATAACATGTTCCGGGGTCTTGAGGTAGGTGCTGGAAAAGTTCAGTATACCCCGTACGCCCGATGCAATCAGCCGATCCGCAATCTCCTGAGCTCCTGTCTCGGGGACCGTCAGGATCGCATAGCTGACAGCAGTCCTTCGGATATAGGTTTCCAGGAAATCCACATCATGAACCTTCACCTCTCCGATCGTTGTTCCGATCAGAAAGGGAGATGAATCAAAGGCAGCTCCTACATACATATCGTATCTGCTGAACCCGTCATACTTCAAAAGAGCTGATCCGAGGGAACCAACCCCGATAAGGACCGCCTCGCAGTCGTTGGCCAGACCCAGGATATGTTCGATCCTGCGTATGCACTCCGATGTGTTGAACCCCTTCTTCGGTCTACCCTGACAGGACGCATAGCTCATGTCCTTGCGCACCTGTATCGCCTTCAGCCGCAGAGACTCAGAGAGCATCGTCGTAGAAGTCCACTCCTTCTTCCGACTCTGTTCGGCGCGAAGAATCTGAAGATAGGCAGGAAGACGTCTCACAGTGGGAAGCGGGATCTTTTCCATGAAGACAGTATAGGGTCGAAAAGGCGAATAAGCAAGTAATTTATATCGATAAAAAATATAGATAAAAAAGTGATAATATATTGACGAACAGGAA
This sequence comes from Sphaerochaetaceae bacterium, assembly GCA_016938475.1. Classification (GTDB taxonomy): domain Bacteria; phylum Spirochaetota; class Spirochaetia; order Sphaerochaetales; family Sphaerochaetaceae; genus SABI01. The sequence continues at coordinate 13,735 of JAFGUP010000180.1, read as the reverse complement.
TGAGCACGATACAGTTCAGTATAAGTAAAAAAATATCGATACGAACTGACCGGAGCATGACACCGGTTGTGCTCAGCAGATTCGACAAGGAGGGCTCCCTATGAACCACAGCGAAACACAACGTGATACACACATCTGTCTCTGTCTAGGCAGTTCCTGTTATTCCCGGGGCAACAGAGAGAACCTGGAGATCCTTCAAAACCTTTTGGAGGAGGGGGCAGACATATCGTTCTCTCTTGAAGGATGTCTGTGTCAGGGAGACTGCGGCAGGGGGCCGAACGTGATCATGAACGGGGAAAGGCTCAGCGGAATGACAGTAGACATGTTCGAGACCTATCTGAAGGACCTTCTCGGTCAAAAGAGGAGCTGATGAACGCTGAAGTATACCGAAGACCGATTTATACCGAGAAATCAGAATGCCAGGACTGCTACAAATGTGTGAGGCAGTGCCCGGTGAAAGCTATCAAGGTAAGTGACGGTCATGCACAGATTATCCCCGATCGCTGTATTGCCTGTGGACATTGTCTTGCTATCTGTCCGATTCAAGCCAAGAAAGTCAGGAATGATATTCCGAAGATTCACAGGCTACTGAAGGATAGGAACGTATATGCCTCTCTTGCACCTTCCTACGTGTCTGAGTTTCCTCAGTACACGGAGAACGAGATTGTTGCAGCCTTCGAAGACCTCGGATTCGCCGGAGTCGCCGAGACTGCCATCGGCGCTGATATGGTGACCCGGCAGATGATTGATATGCTTCCTTCGTACGATCTTCCGATCATGATCTCTTCTGCCTGTCCCTCGATACATCATCTCATCTGTACCTGCTACAGCGAATATGAGAAGTATCTTGTACCGCTTCTCTCTCCGATGCAATCTCATGCAAAACTTCTCCATGATCAGTTCGGTGGGGAAGAAGAGATCGGTGTAGTCTTCTTCGGTCCCTGTATCGCGAAAAAAATGGAAGCTGACCGGACACCCGAATATGTTCAGGTGAGTGCCACCTTCGGTGACCTCAGAGAAATGATTGATAAAAATGGCATCCAGAAGCGGTCAGGGATGAGAGGGTTTTGTCAGCAGAAGGCCTCCACGGGTGCCTACTACCCTATCAGCGGGGGGATGATCAAAAGCCTCGAAACGGTACAGAGACTCACCGGGGGAAGAAAGTTCATAGGCTATGAGTACAGCGGAGTTGATCATATCGATGAGATTCTTGAGGGTGTTGGTGAACAGTGTGAGGGCAAGACCGTCCTTATCGAGTTGCTGGCCTGCAGAGGAGGGTGTACCAACGGTCCCCTTGCCGCCAGTACCCTGGGACAGTTGAAACGGAGACACTATGTGGAAACCGTCGGTGATCACCGCGGCGAGCGCAGTGCGCCTGTCTCTCTCGATATCTCTCAGTCCTGGGTATCTCCTGCAGTCCCCTGTCACCAGGTCAGTGAGCAGCAGATTCAGCAGGTCCTTCGCTCGATCGGCAAGGTGTGTGCACAGGATGAGAAGAATTGCGGAGGTTGCGGTTACAACAGCTGCCGTGATTTTGCCCGTGCCTGTACCGATCAGCGCGCTGAGGCACGTATGTGTGTCAGCCACCTGAGAAAGCTCAGTGAGAACAAAGCCAACGCATTGATCAAGACCATGCCCTCGGGACTTGTAATCGTCGATCATGAACTGACCATCATAGAATGCAACCGGCAGTTCGCCACCCTGCTCGGGGGTGATATTCTCCACGCGTACGAGGCAAAGCCGGGACTGGAGGGAGTTCCTCTTCAGAAGATCGTACCCTTCACCTCCGACTTCGCCGATGTGAGGGAATCCGGAATAGAGAAAAGCGATATGACGATCCGGTTCAATACGAAGATCCTTCAGCTGACCATCTTCCCCATCGAAGAGAGGCGTGTCACCGGAGGTATCATACAGGATGTCACCGTACCCTGGGTTCAGCGGGATAATATTATACGCAAGGCAACTCGCGTGCTTGAAAGAAATGTGAGTACGGTACAGCAGATCGCCTACCTGCTGGGAGAGAATGCTGCAGAGGGAGAGTCTATGCTCAATTCGATCATCAGTTCGTTCGGCGAACAGAACGGGGAGGAGAGAGATGGATTCTAGGTTCCTCGATATCGCATGCTCTCAGATCGCAAAACATGGTCAGAGGGTCTACGGGGATTCCTTTCTGTCACGGAAGAGTCCGGGCGGACAGCATGCAGTGGCTGTTCTCTCTGATGGGCTCGGCAGCGGTATAAAGGCGAACGTTCTATCGACTCTCACCAGTGTGATGGCTCTCAAGAGTGTCACAGAAGCAGTGTCTCCAGAGCATACGGCACAGCTCATCTTTCGTTCCCTTCCTGTGTGCTCTGAACGGAAAATCAACTATGCCACCTTCTCCATTGTCGAGCTGAAGGGCATGGAGAAAGTCCAACTGGTGGAATATGAGAATCCCCAGGCCCTTATCTTTCGTGGGAGCTCCCTGTTCACCAACACCCGCCTTGAGACGATTCCTGCCCGTAAGGATATCGGGCGTGGTGTCATGACAACCACCTGTTTCGATGCACAGGTGGGAGACCGTATCATCATGCTCTCGGATGGAGTGACTCAGGCAGGGCTCGGCACAAAATCTTTTCCTCTCGGCTGGACGTTGAAAGCGGTCCGACAGTTCATCGCGGGTATGCTCACCGATGATCCTGATATCTCAAGCCGTGAACTTGCCGAGAAAGTGACCAGAGAGGGGTTGAAACATGATGTGTACACGGCCAAGGACGATATTTCCTGCTCAGTCACCTATATCCGTCATCCCCGCCATCTGATCCTGGTCACAGGGCCCCCGTTTCATCCGGAACAGGATGAACTGTTCGCTATGCAGGTGAAAAACTTTGATGGGCCGAAGATCGTGTGCGGCGGTACTACCGCTATGATCCTCTCCCGGCAATGGGCAGTTCCCCTGAAGGTCGTCCTTTCCAGACGGTGTTCCACCCTTCCTCCCGAATCGAAGATGGAAGGCGCTACGTTAGTCACTGAAGGAATCCTTACGCTGGCCAGGGTGAGCGAGATTCTGTGTTCGAAAGACTCGCTGTGGAAACAGGAAAGCGACCCTGCACAGAAAATCGTGGCAAGGCTTCTGGATGCTGACAGGATCACTCTCCTGGTGGGAACGAAGATCAATGAAGCTCATCAGGATCCGAACCTGCCTCAGGAACTGGATATTCGCAGGAATGTGATGAAGCGGATAGCCAGGGAACTGAAGGACAGTCATCTCAAGGACGTGGAACTTACTTATATGTAAGAAGGAGTCAGTATGATACATCTTGAAATCTGTAGTGGAACAGCATGTTATGTGATGGGTGGAGGGGCTCTCCTCCTTCTGGCTGAGGAACTTCCTGCTGATCTTGCAGGCCAGGTCCTGGTCACAGGCTCACCGTGTCTGGAACTCTGCCGGAACCCTCTTGGTGACCGCAAGGCCCCCTTCGTGAAGATTAACGGCCGGATCCATTCCTCGGCAACTGTCGAGTCGGTGATTGAAGCACTGAGGGAGGCGCGAGATGAAGATTGACGCAACTGTCAGAAGAAGACGGGATCTTATGAGTCAGGTGATACGCTGTTACACACATGATGAGCTCTTTCCCGGTCTCACACTCCTTCCTTTGAAGATGGTTCCGAAAAGCAGCAGCAGCTGTACTACCTTCAGTGAGCGGGAAAAGGTGAGATCCAGGATCCTTCCCATTCTGGGAGTCGATCCGGACGGGAACCAGGAAGAGCCTGAGGAAATCCTCCTCGATATCCGCAGGTTCCTGAAACCGAAGAGGAACGAAGGACCTCTTCTCACTATCAGTGCGGAAAGCTGTGATGGATGTCCCGACGGTCAGGTCTTGGTGACCGACAGCTGTCGCGGCTGTGAAGCCGAGAGCTGCCGGACCGTCTGTCCCAGGGGTGCGGTGTCGATAGTGAACGGAAAGAGCTTCATCGATCAGGAAGCCTGTATCTCCTGCGGTCTGTGTATCAGAGCCTGCAGGTTCACTGCGATAGTCAAACTGGAGAAACCCTGCCGGAAGGTGTGTCCGACAAACGCGCTCAGTCAGGATGAGCAGGGTATCATGCATATCGATGAAAAGAAGTGCATTGCCTGCGGTGCCTGTTACAACAGCTGTCCTTTCGGAGCCGTGACCCCTGTCAGCGAGCTCCGTTACGTCATAGATATTCTGCAATCCCAAAGAAAGGTCTCAGCTGTTATCGCACCCTCATGTGTCGGTCAATACCCGGGGACGATGGGTCAGCTCATCACCGCACTGAAGAGGCTCGGCTTTGCTTGTGTCTATGATGTTGCACTCGGTGCGGATATGATTGCCGCTGCTGAGGCTGAAGAGTGGAAGGAGGCTGAAGAGGAAGGGAGTCTGCTGCTCAGTTCCTGCTGCCCCGCCTATCAGAATTATCTGAGTCAGCGTCTGATTGAATTACAACCATCTGTTTCTCACTCACCATCTCCCATGGTAGCACTTGCCGGTCAACTTAAAGAAAGAGACCCGGAGTGTGCTGTAGTTTTCATCGGTCCTTGTATTGCCAAGAAGGATGAGGCAAGAAAGACCGATTGCGTCGACTATGTTCTCACTTTCGAGGAACTCGGAGCGCTCCTGGTAGCATCCGCCATCGACGTGCAGGAACTTGAAGAGACAGTCGGCTTCGACATGGTTCCCTCCCCAGAGGCAAGAGGATTTGCAATTTCCGGGGGGGTGCTGAAGGCCCTGAGCAGAATGCAGAAGGAGGGGTTTCCCCTTGAGCACGGCATCACAGTCGAAGGATTCTCTTTTGAGACAATACGGACACTGAAGCAGGCTGTAATGGATGAGACCTCCTTCATCGAGCTGATGGCCTGTGAGGGCGGGTGTATCAACGGACCGGGAATCAGCTGCACGTCAAAAATCACGAAAAGGAAACTCCTTGCGGATATCGCACAGGGAGATGAAACAGTTTCTGTAGGACAGAAAAGAGCCTGAGCTTTCGCTCTTTTACTCAATACAGGCACCTCCTGCTCCCGCACATCCAGTCTGTGCGGGGGCTCTTTAGCACCCCCCTGAGTGTCGAATGATTTCGCCTTTGATTGAACGTACATCTGATGGTATGATACCTCATGAGAATCCGCAGCAAACTGATCCTTCTCTCTGTCATCTTCATTCTCGGCATGTTCAGTCTCATCGGCCTTGCCATACGTACGTGGCATCAGATGGAGGAGGTGAACGACTATATCGAACAGGGGATCGAACTACAGGTGAAAAGCCGTGAGGTTCAGTCGCTGATGAAGGATATGGTCTTCGACCTGTTCGTTCCCAGACTGTACGGGCAACTGCGATCGTTCACGTATTCACCCCGTTCGGTTGTGACTATCAGGCAGTGGAAGACCTCGGTGTATGAGTATCGTGAGACATTCAAACGATTCTCGCAGGCAAAGGATCTGCTTGAGATATCCGACACCACCCTCATCGACCAGTTCAACACGGCACAGACAATGCATGAAAAGGCAATGGGGCGTCTTGAACAGCTTGATTCCATGGTGACGATGATCAAGGGGCAGATGGGACAGCTTGAGGATGACAAGCGATACAACGAGATCCTCGGAGAGGATACCTTTATTCCGTTTTTCGAGGAGTTCCGGGATACCTCCTATTATTTTGCCAACAGTGTCGAGAGTTTCATGAACTACTTCATAGAGGAGTTTCGTCTCTATGCACTTGATATACGAAACGGCATCCTGGTCATCTTCCTTCTCCTCGCCCTTGGTATCACAGCCTTCGGTATCATCAGCTCGCTTCTGATCTCACGTGATTTTCTGTGGAAGATCCATCATGTTGAGAGTGCCTTCCGCACAGTGAGCAGAGGGGATTTTACTACGAAAATGGATATCACGAGTCGCGACGAGTTCGGTTCTCTCTCCACTCAGTTCAACACGCTGATATCCGATCTGAAGGAGAATGTCGATAATATCCTCCTTCTTACCCGTGATCTGGGCTCTTCGATACGTGAAAACACTAGTCTTGATGAACTGATGAATATCGTGACCAGGACTGTAGTACAGGAGAAGACCGCCGACGGTGCTGCGATTTTCCTTCATGCGACAGCAATCCCCGATTTGCATGATCTTGACCGTACAACCCATGACGAGGTGCGGCTGATGGCCGCTTCAGGCTCGTGCGATGTCGAGGATCCTCAGGTCATCGACCTCCTTTCAGATGTTGCTCAGAAGGTGAGTCGCACCGGGAGAGCGGTGAACGAGGAGCCGGGTGACCGGGGAGATACCTCCTTCATGGCCGCTCCTCTGAATGCACAGGGAATTCTTGTCGGAGCGCTTGTTCTTATGAAGACGGGAGAGGGCTCATCATTCACCGATCTCGGTGTGACCCGATTATCCACCTTTGCACAGTACACGGGACTTACGTTGGACAATCACTTCAAATATCTTGAACTGATCGGCAAGGGAGAGGCTGAATACCAGGCTCTTCAGTCACAGGTGCAACCTCATTTCATCTACAACATTCTCAACGGCTTTATAGGACTCAACCGTCTGGAGGAACGGGATGAGCTTGAGAAGGCTATTCTTGAACTGAAAGATATGCTTCGCTATACACAGGACTCGCGCTCCTGGGCTTCCCTTTCCGAGGAGTTCGCCTTCGTCGAGAACTACTGTGAACTGCAGAAACTCCGCTTCGATGACCGTCTGAGGTATACGCTCGACATAGAGGAGAATCTCCGCATGATCCGGGTGCCAAGACTTATTCTTCAGCCGATTGTGGAAAATGCCATCATACACGGTATTGAACCGTCGCAGGGTGAGTACGGGAAGCTGACGGTAAGTGCTTTTTTCTCACTCGAGGAGACTGAACGGTTGGTCACGATAGTCGTGAAAGACAACGGGGTCGGATTTGACCTCGAGTCCCTTACCGAACGGGAACACATCGGTGTGGGCAATGTTCGTAAACGTCTCCAGTATGCCTATCCAGGTGCGCAGTTTACCGTGCGCAGCACACCTGGCAGGGGTACTGAAGTGCGTCTGTCGTTCAGAGGAGAAAAGCTGTGAGAATTCTCATCGCGGATGATGAGCGCCTCGTGCGTCTCAGTATCAGAAGTATGATAGAGGAACTCGGTGAGAAGGGTCTCATCGAAAGAGCTCTCATTGAAGAGGTGCAGAACGGCCTGGAACTCGAGTCTGCGCTGCAGACCTTCTGCCCTCATCTTGCCTTTGTCGACATCAAAATGCCCATTAAGAGCGGGCTGGAGGTTATTGAACATGCCGGGGTAGCAGATACCAGAGCTTTCTGGGTCCTTCTAACCGGCTATGCAGAGTTCTCTTTCGCAAAGCGGGCTATCGAAATGGGAGTGCTCGACTATCTGGTGAAACCGGCCAGCCCTGATGACATACTGAAGGTGATACAGCAGACCGGGAAAAGAGTTCAGATGCAGGTGAATACCGAAACCCTTACGCTTGCGGGGAAACTCGGTTCGCTCTTTCGTAAGACCACTGATCAGGAGTTCGACCAGTTCTTTTCCATGCGATACTTCCTCGGTGGTGTGATTCTCTGTCGCGAAGAAGCGAATCCGAAAGAGGAACGGGCTTCAGGAACCACTCAGAGAGAAAGACGGATTATTCGTGAGCTTACCGGACACCTCACATCCTCTCTTGAACGAATCAGCTTCTCCCATTACCCATTCAATATCTGCTCAGCCGTTGTGTTCTCGGAAAACGGAAACCTTGTTGTCGCTCTCTCGTTTCTATCTGACCTGGTTGATGAGATCAAGGATATCGGTCAACATCTCGAATCTCTCATCACACATATACTCGAGTCCTCTTCCTGCGAAGGCAGCAGGTGGCTTTATCTTCCTCTCATGCAACCTTGTGATGCTGAGCATTTTGTGCGCAGTGTTGCCGAATGTGAACAGGTCAGCACTGTGAGAATGGGACAAACGGAGGAAATCGAAGGGAAGGGCGGTCAGTCAGCGAAGAGAAAGGAACAGGTGGAGAAGGCTCTGGAAATCGTGCATACAGTCTATAAGAGCGACATAGGTCTCGCTCAGGTCGCTGATGAACTCGGCCTGAGCCCGAACTACCTGTCTTCAGAGTTCAAGACCTACACCGGGGTGAATTTTACCGACTATATTACACGACTCAGAATGGACTCGGCGTGTGAATTGCTGAAAATATCCGGTATGAGTGTAAAGAAGACAGCCAGTGAGCTCGGTTATACCAGCTGGCGCTATTTTTCGAAACTCTTCTGTCAGACCTACGGAATCAAACCTTCCGAGTATATCGAGAAACACAGATGGGGTGCCCATCGCGGCGGATGAGAGTCAGGATACCCATAATCGTAGAAAAACATACCTGCATCTGAGATAAAGAGACTCACTTCGAAGTGAAGGACCGTGATACCCTTTCATCAGTCACATATGATATGTTTCCAAAAGGAGGAACACAATGAAAAACATGGTACTGACCCTTTCCCTGGTACTCATCCTGGCCTCGGGCACGGTGTTTGCGCAGGCACAGCAGGAAGCTGCTGATGAAGAGCTCAAGCTCGTACTTCTCGTAAAGAGTCTGGGAAATGGATTCTTCGAAGCTGTCGCTGACGGTGGTGTCGAAGCAGCAGGAGAACTCGATAACGTAACGTCCATCTACATGGGCCCGTCCACTGCAACCGCAGAAGGTCAGATTGAAATCATCGAATCACTCATCGCTCAGAAAGTGGATGGTATCGCGATCTCAGCAAATGACCCTGATGCGCTGGTCCCTGTCACCAAGAAAGCCATGAAAGCCGGGATACAGGTTATTTCCTTTGACTCCGGGATCTCTGAAGGTGGAAGAACCATCGATCTCGCCCCATCAGCGGCAGAACTTATCGGACGTCAGCAGGTGCAGCTCATTGCTGAGCTCGTCGGCTATAAGGGTGATATCGCCATTCTGTCAGCCACCAGCCAGGCAACAAACCAGAACATCTGGATCGAATGGATGAAGGAAGAAATCAAGAAACCCGAATACAAAGATATGAAGATAGTCGAGACCGTCTACGGTGATGATGCAGCTGACAAGAGTTACCGTGAGGCAGTTGGTCTCATGCAGAAATACCCGAATCTAGCCGGTATCATCTCTCCCACCACTGTTGGTGTCCTGGCGGCAAGCAAGGCTATCGAAGATGAGGGTATGAAGGGCAAGGTCCAGATCACCGGACTCGGTCTTCCCTCTGAGATGCAGCACTACGTTGAGAACGGAACCTGCGGCCAGATGGCACTGTGGAATCCTATCGACCTGGGATACACCTCCACCTACATCCTCGAAGCACTCGTTACAGGAAAGGCTGAAGGAAAACCGGGAGATAAGATCTCTGTCGGACGTATGGGCGCTGTCACTGTCGGAGAAGGTGGAGCTTCCATCATGGGCGTTCCCTTTGTTTTCAACGCAGATAATATCGCGAAATTCGCGGCAATGTTCTAAACCAGCATAGCTGTACTGTGTAAGGGCAGAGAGTACCGGTCTCCGATGCTGCTCTGCCCGTTTGCTGTTCTGAGCACGAGTAATCAAACCTTCACGATCACCCGAGCCGAGCGTGAGGATATGAATCTGAATATGACAAGGAGATGCTGCATTGGAACCGATGAAACCGAAGGAACCGATTCTCGAAATCAGGGGAGTCAATAAATTCTTTCCGGGTATCAAGGCACTTGATGGTGTCCATCTTACGATACGAGCCGGAGAGGTCCATGCCCTGATAGGTGAGAACGGGGCCGGAAAATCGACACTGGTGAAGATTCTTACCGGTGTCTATTTCCCGACCAGCGGAGAAATCCTTCTTGACGGGGAACCTACTGAATTCAAAGACGCCCTTGATGCCCAGAGCGCAGGAATCGCGGCTATCCACCAGGAAGCTTCGATGTTTCCAGACCTGTCGGTCACGGAGAATATCTTCATGGGCCATCATCTCATTCATCCTGTCACGAAGAGAATCGACTGGAAGAGCATGAAACGTCACACCCGGGAGCTCCTGAAAAGGATGGAACTCGATATCAGCGGGGATACGCTCGTAAAAAATCTCGGAGTCGCTCAACGCCACATGGTCGAAATCGCCAAGGCGCTCAGTCTTGACGCCCGTGTCGTCATCATGGATGAACCGACCAGTGCTCTCACCTTGAGAGAAGTGGAGGACCTCTACAAGATCGTACGTCAGTTGAAACGTGAAGGAAAGGCGATTATCTTCATCAGCCACAAATTTGATGAGATCTTCGAAATCTGTGATTATTACACCGTCCTCAGAGATGGTAAATATATCGGGGAGGGCCGTGTCGCTGACTCCTCAGTAGATACCATCATCCGGATGATGGTCGGCCGTTCACTTGACCAGATGTTCCCCAAGAGTGATTCACTTTTCGGGGAGGTCGTGCTATCGGTACATCATCTGTCTCAGACCGGTTTTTTCCGTGATGTCTCCTTTGCCCTGCGAAAAGGTGAGATTCTCGGGTTCTTCGGTCTCATAGGAGCCGGCCGGTCCGAGGTGATGAGAACGATATTCGGTATCGACAGAGCATCTCACGGCTACATAGAACTGAAGGGGAACAAGGTATCCATAACGAACCCGAGAAGCGCCATGAAGCACGGTATCGCCTTCGTTCCTGAAGATCGACAGAACCAGGGAATCATCCTTCAGATGAGTATCACCAGGAATATCACCCTTCCTCAGATCCACGACATTGCAAAGGCTTCAGTTCTCAACAGCAGCCTCGAAAACCGTATAGCGCGGGAAGCCGGAGAACAGATGGAGATCAAGGCAGCCGGGTATCATGTGGATGCAGACACCCTGAGTGGAGGAAATCAGCAGAAGGTGGTACTGGCAAAATGGCTTGCCACACACCCAGAGATCCTGATCCTTGACGAACCGACCAAAGGCATAGATGTCGCTACGAAGGCAGCTGTGCATGAATTTGTCTCCAGCATGGCCTCCCGGGGTCTCGCTGTGATTCTGGTCTCCTCCGAACTGCCGGAGGTGATGGGAATGTCGGACCGGATCATTGTGATGCATGAAGGACGTATCACAGCTCAGATCGAAGCGAAAGATGGTGATACCGATGAGATCATGAAGGCAGCCACAGGTCATGAGGAGGAAGCAGTATGAGACAGTTCACCATACTACGGGCAGCCATAGCTCGCCGCGAAATCTCCCTCATCATCCTTATCGGTACCCTCCTGGCCCTTGTGACCATGCGGGCTCCCATGTTCCTCAGCACAGACAACATCCAGAGGATCGTCAATGATACGGTGATTCTCATCATGGTCTCCCTTGGTCAGCTCCTTGTCATTCTCACAGGAGGTATTGATCTGTCGGTGGGATCCATCATCGCTTTCAGCGGTATGTCAGCTTCACTGATCAATCAGGCACAGCCAGCCATTCCTGCTGCCCTTATCCTGCTCGTCGGAGTTCTTGTCGGCACAGCACTGGGAATGGTCAACGGTGCTATCGTCGCGTTCGGGAAGGTCCCTCCCATCATCACAACCCTTGGTACGATGAGTATCTTCCGCGGATTCACCTTCGTGATCTCCAAAGGGCAGTGGGTGACAGCCCATGAAATGAGTCAGTCGTACATGAACCTGCCTCATGGTGATTTCCTGGGATTGACGAACCTTATCTGGTGGGGCGTTCTCGTGTCCATTGTAATGATCTATTTCTCCACCTATACCCGAAGCGGGAGAGAGGTCTATGCGATAGGAGGAAATGCCACGGCTGCACGGTTCGTAGGTGTCAGTGAAAGGAAGATCAAGTTCATGATCTTTACCGTCAGCGGTTTTCTCAGCGGCCTTGCTGGCGTCATGTGGACTGCACGGTATGCGGCGGCAGTGAATGAGACTGCAACCGGATTCGAACTGCAGACGGTAGCAGCCTGTGTGATCGGAGGAGTAAGTATCGCAGGCGGATCGGGAACTGTGGCAGGTGTCATTCTCGGAGGGCTGTTCATAGGGATTATCAACAATGCACTTCCGGTCATCAACCTCTCACCGTTCTACCAGATGTTCATCCAGGGGTTTATCGTACTTCTTGCGATGCTGATCAATACTCTTGCTGACAGACGACAGGAAAAGATGCTGCTTGGAAGGAGGAGATCGTAATGACTAGTGCAAAAAGTCCTCTGATGGGTTCGGGAAGACTGATCGATGAGAACTCGTTCAAAGAACGGATGATTGTATTGTTCACGAAGTGGGAGACTCTCCTGGCACTTCTGTTCGTTCTCGAGATCGTAGTATTTTCGAATATAACACCATACTTCCTCGATTACTTCAACCTGATGAATGCTTCGTTCACATTCATGGAAAAGGCTGTGATGGCCCTTCCGATGATATTTGTCATCATGAGTGGGGATATCGACATCTCGATAGCATCGATCATTGCTCTTGTCTCCTTTGCGATGGGGTATGCCGCCGAATCTGGAGTCGATACTGCAGGTCTTATCCTTATCGGACTTTCAGTGGGTACGCTGGCAGGCATGTTCAACGGCTTTTTCATCACGAAACTCGGTATGCCTGCCATCGCAGTCACCCTTGCAACACAATCGCTCTTCCGCGGCATATCGCAGGCCGTTCTAGAAGATCATGCGTATACTACCTATCCCGAATCTTTCGCATTCTTCGGGCAGGGGTATGTGGGAGATTCTCTCATCCCGTTCGAACTCGTCCTGTTTCTTGCCCTTGCCGTGATCATGGGGTTCATCCTGCACAAGACGACCTATGGCCGTCAGCTCTATGCGATAGGCAACTCGAAATCGGCAGCTCGTTTTGCAGGAATCTATGTTGATCGTGTTCGGTTCATCAACTTCACTCTCAACGGCTTGTTCTGCGGTATCGCAGCGATTCTGCTCACCAGTCGAATCGGCTCCACACGCCCGAATATCGCGCTGAACTGGGATATCGAGACCATCACGCTGGTCGTCCTCGGTGGAGTGTCTATCATGGGGGGGAGGGGAACCGTACCGGGAGTGACCGTAGCGATCTTCCTTCTCGGGTATCTGAAGTTCGGCATGGGTCTGCTCAACATCAGTGCCAAGATCATGATCATAACGACAGGAGTCCTGCTCATCATCGCTGTCCTTCTTCCCAACTTCCTTGACCTCATCAAGGCGAAAAGGAAGCTGCGGCTGCAGCAGGTACGGCAGAACTGATACTGCAAGACAGAGTCCACTACTGGGAGAAAGGTGTATGAAAAGAACAGCTTTTACGATGAGGTTGAAACCGGGTTTCCGGGATGAGTACAAACGGCGCCACGATGAAATCTGGCCTGAACTGAAGAGCCTTCTCAAAGAAGCGGGGATCAGTGAGTACTCGATCTTTCTTGATGAGACAAGCGATACCCTCTTTGCCTTTCAGAAGATCGATGAAGGCTCTACAGGGTCACAGGAGCTTGGCAGGAACGAGATAGTTCAGCAATGGTGGGCCTATATGGCCGATATCATGGAAACGGAGGATGATAACTCCCCGGTCACCCGAAAACTGCCTGAGCTCTTCTATCTCGGATAGTATCTTGCAGTATGGTCCTTCCTGAGTAGGCAGTGCTCCTGTGCAATGCTATCCCTGTTTCAGAAACATACCAAAACCATCCCCGGATATCGGGGATGGTGCATCTGAAGGCATCTGAGTGAATGATGAGACCGATCGGGATTGAACCGATGACCCCTGCCGTGTGAAGGCAATGCTCTCCCGCTGAGCTACGGTCTCGAACGAACTGTA
>JAFGUP010000179.1 GCA_016938475.1 Sphaerochaetaceae bacterium | reverse complement strand
TCTTCGCTTAGGAATATTCTTTTCATTTGCTCCTCCAATGATACGTGTCATTGTGGAGCTTCCCTCTTCAATAAGCTATAGGGGCCGATTTTACGGTTACATATGATTCAAGCATATCCCCGACAAAATCAGATTCGTTACAGGTCTCGATATACATGGATAGGTTTGAAATTGCAATCCTATATTTCCTTATCGTTTCCTGTGTGTAGTTATAACCTTGGATAGTCCTATCAAGCTGAACCAAAGCTTGTTCAATCGTTCCTTTTGTTTCCATTTGCTGTTTCTCCTATTGGCAGATACTGTTATCTGATATATCTACAATAGGGGAGCACAGGGGAATTATGGAAAAAATTATCCCGATAAAGAAAACAGCTCCCTTTTACCTGACAAGGAGTTAGGAAGAGGTTATCGGGATAATAATTTCATCGTCATTTGTACGGAAATACCGATATCGGTATTTCCGTACGTGCGCTACTAACGCATACGGCTCTTCACCACAATCTTCGGGCTCTCAGTACCAGATGTTCACATAGATTCTAGGAGTAGCCACGGGATACACCGATATCAGTCTCTTATAACGCTCCCAGGTCATTGGTCTTTTCTGGCCTCTGCGTCACAACACGCAAAATAGTCCTCTGTGGCAGTAGTAAAAGAAACCGGACAGACTCTGCGAGTTCCCACTGATTCCATAGTACCGATAATGACCAATAAGCCTTCGGTTCAGTCCAGTGATCAGTTCCCGTACCGGTCTGTGCATGTTCTTCATCATCCACAGCTTGATTTCCTGTCGTTTTGCTTTCAGCTTCTTCTGACTTGTCCGATGTACCACACGGTAGTACCCATTACGAGTTTTCCCGTTGATATGTGTGAATCCCAGAAAGTCGAAGGTCTCTTTTGACCCTGACTTACGACCGAATGGGATGATTCTTGTTTTCTCTTCAGCTACCTTGAGGTTGAATTTACCCAACCGTTTCGGCAGGACCTCATAAAACCGTTTTGCATCCTCTTCATCCTGGAATAATACCAGAAAGTCATCAGCATACCGGTAAAGAAACGCCTTTCCCTTCATCAGAGGGAGAACCTTCTTCGTGAACCAGAGGTCCAGCACATAGTGCAGATAGACATTTGCCAGAATTGGTGAAATAAGTCCCCCTTGCGGGGATCCTTCATCACTCTTCATCAGCTGTCCATCCTCGAATATGCCGGCCTTCAGAAACCTGACGATATACCTGAGAAAGTTCTTGTCCGCTATGTCCACCTGAAGAAACTCCATCAGCCACTCATGATCAATATGATCAAAGTACCCTTTGATGTCTGCTTCTACCACCCATCCAATCGGTTGACTCATAATGGTCTGATTGATGTCATGAATTGCCTCGTGACAACTCCTGCCGGGTCGAAAACCGTATGAGCAATCAAGGAATCTCGGTTCGTACACATCATTCAGAATTCGAGCCATAACCCCCTGGACGAGCTTATTCTCATATGAGGGGATTCCGAGCGGTCGTAACTTCCCATTTGTTTTTGGGATATAGGTCCTTCTCACCGGTTTCGGCCTATAACTGAAAGATTTCATCCGGCTCAACAGATCTTCGATATTCGTATCCAACTGCTGTCCGTACTCTTCCTTTGTTATCCGGTCTACGCCAGATGCCTTCTTCCCTCTCTGGAGCTCATGCTCCCTCATCAGGCTATCTGCGTTCACGTAGTGCATCAGCGTTTGCAGCTTACGGTGCTTCTTCGACAGTTCCCATTTTTCCTTCTCATCATTTCCCATTCTCCAAAGGCCTCCAGTACCCCGAATGTTTCTTCGAAGAAATCGATTGTGATGTCTCCCCCTTCGCTCCACCGACTTTCACCGGTTTCATCCCTATTATGAGGAGGTCCGACTGCTCATCCGCCAGAATCTGCCTTGGCCTCTTCAACCTTGTGCATATCCCTGTTCATCTATATGAACCAGCACATGAGCTCTCCCAGGTACACTGCATATACCTTGTAGACTCGCCATGCCTTGAAACCCCGGTGAGATCTCCCAGTCCTTTCCAATACGGACTGTTCTTGCTGCCTGCTATTACTCAAAGAATATCGGCTCTCACTTATATTTATTAACGAGGCTAATTCAGCTTCAGGATCCTCCTTACGGCTCGAATACTCTCCTGCCTACGCTTAAACCCCACCTCACGGCTTCGGCTCCAAGGCTGGATACTGACTGTTGGTCAGACTTTGTCAGATCGGGTGTTTTACCCGACTATATATGCAGCGCCGAACTGGCGAACTTGAGTAATAAAATTTCAGGAAGGTAAGGAGTAATCCTCGACATGGAAAACGTGCACATCCTATGGTTGGCGCACGTGAAGCAGAAGCTTCAATACATACTTCCATTGATCATGTGGTAACATCCTGAAAGACTGGCAGGTCATAATACAATGCCATTTTGATTCATCAGGGGGCATACAGCCCCCTGCACCCCCTTTAATGGTTACATGGACAAATTGTTGAATAGCTCATCAGAAAGCCCGTACAGGCCTGACCCTGTACTCGTGGTTTCGACCGTAGCTGCCCTGATACCCAGAGAAGAAGTACTGGAACCACGCGTCGTTTGCAGAGCGCTCGGAGGAACTCCAGAAGTAGCTGTCAGAAAACCCTCCTAGTTTTTTCTCTTTCAGATTGTGATACATCAGGTTCAGCTCATCCATGCTCGGCAGGAACCAGTCGCTGTACCCTTCTGCCTCGTGGATATCACACAACAGTGCCGCATAGTCCTCTGTCGTCGTGGTTGTGCTTGTTGCATTTGATATGTATGCCGTCGTCCCCATACTCGACACTAGGTCCCCAGTGTTCGTCTTACCGGTTCCTACGCCTGTCGCAGCTCCAACCAAGGTCGATGCTCCATTTGATGCCGTACGATAATACCCGAAGATATGGGTATAATCCGATCCATCCAGCACCACGTCCGCCGGCGCCGCCTCCAGATACCGGTCTCCACGTACTGTCCCATCGTTGGTTCCATCAAGCAGGTCTTTCTCATCGCTGGCTATCGTTGAATCATAGTTGAAATCAAAGCCTACTGTATCATCGTAGAAGATGTAGCCACCTGCGGGTCCCAGATCTCCTACTCTTAGCTCTCTCCACTTCGCATAGAGAGTGGTTGCTTCAGTGACCGTATCACTGCTGAAATCCCAGGAACTCGTCAACCCGGTATCAGTATACCAGCCCTCAAAGCTGTACCCGATTTTCGTCGGTGCTGTCGGGGCACTGATCTTCGCTCCATAGCGGACATCCGTCGTGTCAGTGACGCTGCTCCCGCCGTTCTCCTCATA
>JAFGUP010000178.1 GCA_016938475.1 Sphaerochaetaceae bacterium | reverse complement strand
CAGATTGACTATTGTCGTAAGGAGTGTCAGTCTAGAGTGACTATCAGAGGAGACACCTTGAGTGAGTAGAGACCTGCAGACATACGCGATCACCTTGAAAAGTGTCAACTGGGGTGAGATGCACAAGAAAATCACCCTCCTTACTCAGGACTTGGGCGTCATTGATGCGGTCGTGTACGGTGCGAGAGTCGGCAAACTCTCAGCCGCCTGTGAAGCCTTCACCTTTTCGAGGGTTTTTCTCTACCGGCAGGTCGGACGTGATTATTATACCTTGAAGGATATGGAGATCGTTCGTGAATTGAGATCTCTCAGGAGTCATCTTTCCAGGATCTATGCTGCCCATGCGATGAACGAGATCAGCCTGAAGATGCATGGAGGTGAGTACCAGCAGGTCTTCTCGTTGCTCAGTGATGCTTATGAACTGCTGGACAAGGAGGATAGTGAGACACTTCAGGTCCTCATACAGTTCATATACCGGTCTATCGGTATTATGGGTCTCGCGGGGGACCTGGAAACCTGCCCTTTATGTGGGCACAGGTACACGGAACGGGAAGTGCTTTCATACAACAGTGGGATACACACTGCTGTATGCAACCAGTGTTCAGACACATCACAGCTTTCCCTTTACCCGGGAATGAGGCGGTACCTGGTGGTAAGCGGATCACTCGATATAGCTTCAGCAGCGGCTCTGGAGCTTTCTGAGACTGCAGGGAAACGGATATTCCTCTACCTCAGAGAAACGCTCCGCGATATTCTCGGCTACTCTTTACAGAGCCTCGTCGATAGTACTATGTTTATGATACGCGATTAGCAAGTAGGGAAAACAACAGGAATGAAACAATGGAAGAAGGAAACCATCAGGATGGAACATGTTCGCTCGCTGCACGAACATTTCGGTCTTGATTACATCACTGCGACACTATTGACCCGAAGGGATATACATGAAAGGGAAGCTCTTAAATACTACCTTGAGTCCGAACTATCCTATGCCCATAATCCGTTCGAATTCATCGATATGGAACAGGCGGTTGAGAGGATTCAGATGGCCGGTGAGGAGCATGAGAAGGTGCTTGTCTACGGTGACCGTGATGTGGACGGGATAACCAGTACCGCACTAGTATGTGAGAGCCTTCAGTTTTTCGGTCTTGATGTCTCCTGGAGACTCCCCGAGGGAGACGAACCCTACGGCCTGACACCAGCGCTCATGGATGAAGCCAAAGCAGGGGATGTGACGCTGATTATTACGGTCGACTGCGGTATTTCGAATAGCGATGAAGTTGATTACGCCTCGCAGCTCGGAATCGATGTTATCATCACCGACCACCATATAGCTGGAGACTATATTCCGGATGCCGTTGCCGTTATCGACCCGAAGGTTCCGGAGTGTGAGTATCCTTTCGCTCATCTCGCCGGCTGTGGTGTCGCTGCAAAGCTTGTGTGGGCAGTTGCCTTCGGAATGAGCGAATTCTTCCAGCAGGAAGTAATCCTGCTTCACTGTTATCCCGGAAACAGCGAGTCGGGAAAGGAGACAGTCATCATCGAGGCGGTGAAGATGAGGAATCTCAAAGAGACGGAACGGATGGTCGAAGAGATCGTCCCTGGTGTACTTGAAGTTCATCAGTCACGGATTCTCGGTTTTCTCAATTGTGCTCTACCGATTCTCACCCTTGATGCCGAGACCGAAAAGCTACTTCTCGACAAGGCCTTCATGGGATCGGTCGATATCCACCTCGGTGAACTGCGCTCTGTCATCCAGCAGACGATCCCTCAAGTGAAAGGGCAGTCACTATTCTCGCTCAAACAGGTCAGTAAGGCTGTCAGGTATTCACAGTATGCCAGTGAACTCGATGTGCTCATCAGCCTGTTCAGACACCATGTCACCCAGTCGATTCCCTATCTCAGGGATGAATACTCCTCCCTGTTCGATCTTGTTGCTCTCGGGACGATAGCAGACCTGATGCCTATGGCTGATGAGAACAGGATCATGGTGAAACAGGGGCTGAAGGAACTTTCCAGGACAAAACGTCCGGGACTCATCGTGCTTCTCAACCAGCAGAACCTTCTTGGAAAGCAGCTTGCGACCACCGATGTCGGCTGGAGGATCACGCCCGTAATAAACGCGAGCGGTAGGATGGGGGAGCCCTCTCTGGCCCTTCGTCTTCTTCTCTGTAAGACGATGGAAGAGGCTGAAGGGTACGCCCAGCAGGTATTGAGTCTCAACCGTAAGCGGCAGAAGATCGGAGAGGAGTCGTGGAACTCTCTCCTTCCAAAGGCCCGTGTGAGTTGTGAGGAGAACGACAACAAGTTCCTTGTCGTCGAGGATGCTCAGGTGAACAGAGGCCTGACCGGTATCATGGCAAGCCGCCTCATGAAACAGTTCAACGTGCCTGCCATGGTGATAGCTCATATCGACAGTGACCGTGTCACTGGCTCGATCCGAAGTCCCGGAGAGCTTGATGTCAGAGATTTCCTCTCCTCCTTCGAAGACCTTTTCTATGATTACGGGGGGCACCGATGTGCAGGAGGGTTCAGTATGAACCGAAAGAATCTTTCACTGCTTGCCTCCCGGATGAAGGAATCCATCGGTCATCTTGAAGAAGTGGATACCCTCGAGGAGGATGTCTCCATCGACATAGAGCTTCCCCAGCAGTATATGACTCCCGATATCATACGGTTGGTTGAACTGTTTGAGCCTTACGGTGAGGGGAACCCGCCGATCCATTTCTTGATGAGCAAGGCTGTTATTGAAGAGGTGAAAATACTGAACAACTCACGATCTCAGGGAGAGAATCATGCCAAACTCACCATATCCTACGGCTCCTACAAGTGGCCCGCTCTTATGTGGAACGGAGCTGAGGAGGTGAGCGGGAAGTATAAGAGCGGAGATGAGATCGATATGGTCTTCAGGATGGGACGCAATTATTTCAGAAATCAGGAGTCACTGCAGCTGACGGTGGTGGATATCAGAAAGTATCGTACTCCGTTGGATGCGATCATGAGAGTGAACGAATGATGTACATTTCAGAGGTGAATGCACCACTTGACAAAACTTTCGTGTTCGATGAATATAAAGTAAATTTTTCCAGCTCTATGGAAAGGAGGTGATTACTATAGCTTACGTACGTGTAGACGACAACGAACCTCTCGAGAAATCGATCAAGAAGTTCAAGAGAATGGTCGAGAAAGAGGGTATTATCCGTGAATGGAAGAAACGGGAATATTTCGAGAAGCCCTCAACAATCGAGAACAGAAGAAAGAAAGCCCTGCAGAGAAAGCAGATGAAAAAAGTTCGTAAGATGCACTCCATGAAGAGTTATTAGTAATTATCTCTGTACATGAGACGCATGCAACCGTCGGTAGTACACCGACGGTTTTTTCTTTCATACTGATCCAGCCACCCGTGACGAGTTGCGAACAGTGTGATCTGGATAGTCAATATCGACGGATACGACCCGACCGCTGTATAGGAGGAGGAACAGATGCCTGTTAAGATTCATGAATCGTTACCTGCGAGACGAGTACTTGAGAAAGAGAATATCTTCGTTATGACCGAGAAGCGGGCTATGAGCCAGGATATCAGACCGTTGCGTCTGCTCATTCTGAATCTGATGCCTTTGAAGAGTTCAACCGAGACTTCTCTGCTCAGACGGCTGTCGAACACACCGCTTCAGATTGAAGTCGATTTCATGAGAACAGCAACATATACCTCAAAACATACTTCCAGCGCATATATGGAACAGTTTTATATCACCCACGAGGTGGCACGTGAACGTATCTATGACGGACTCATCATCACCGGAGCCCCGATCGAACAGATGCCCTTCGAAGAGGTCGAGTATTGGGAAGAACTGTGTGAGATCATGGAATGGGCCGAACATCACGTTTTTTCCACCCTGTTTCTCTGCTGGGGAGCTCAGGCGGGCATGTACTACCACTACGGGGTTCAGAAATATCAGCTTGAGAAGAAAATGTTCGGAGTGTTCAACCATCATGTCGTAGCTCAGAAGGACCCTCTTCTGAGAGGCTTTGATGAGACCTTCTGTGCTCCTCACTCACGACATACTGACGTGAAAGTCGATGATGTGCGTTCGGTACGCGATATCAACATTCTCAGCTACTCCGAAGAAGCGGGGCTCTATATCGCCACGAGCAAGGATGGTCGAAAGGTATTTGTGTTCGGTCACCCCGAATACGAAAAACTGACTCTGGATGCCGAGTATCGCAGGGATAGAGACAAGGGCCTGCCCATCGAGATACCTCAGAACTATTATATTGATGATGACCCCGAGAAGGGGGTGAAAGTGACGTGGTACTCGCATGGCCAGCTACTGTATACGAACTGGCTCAACTACTATGTCTATCAGACGACTCCGTACGACCTCACCCTTCTCACATGAGAAGACGGAACCTGGCATCATTGTCGGTCTATACTGAGAAAGATATTGGAAAGATTAGAAAAAGTCAGAGTAAATCACGGAATCGCTAAAAATTTTGAATAATAATTGACAAAATCCTCATGCGCTCGGTATAGTTGTGTATAACCTACACATACGAGGAGAGATGGTATATGCTGTTGCTTATTTCCGATGCCTTTGACGCAACCCTTCCTGACCTGTTACAGGAGTTCGGAGAGGTTACCGAGGACACCAGCCGTCTGGCTGAAGCCGATGTCGTTCTTGTGAGAAGCAAGACACGATGTACACGAGAGTACATAGACTCCGCATTGAATCTGAAACTGATCATTCGCGGTGGTGTCGGTATCGACAATATCGATTCTGCCTATGCATCAGAAAAAGGGATCCTGGTTCGGAATACACCGAAATCTTCATCCATTGCCGTGGCTGAGCTTGCCTTTGCACTTATGATATCGGTCCCGACCAATCTTATCCGGATGCACAATGGTATGAAAGAAGGGCAGTGGCTGAAGAAAGAAAAGAGAACGGAGCTGTACGGTAAGAGACTTGCTCTTCTCGGTATCGGGAACATAGCCCGGATGGTGGCAGCACGTGCAAAGGCTTTCGGCATGGAAGTTGTTGCCTATGATAAGTATGTATCCACAAGCGACGCAGCGGATATGAAGGACTCGGTTGAAGAGGCCGTCAAGGATGCTCATTACATCTCCATGCACCTGCCCCTTACTGACGAGACACGAGGTATCGTGGGTGCTGACCTGATTTCCAAGATGACGAAGAGGCCTGTCATCATCAACACGGGAAGAGGACCCTGTGTTGATGCTGAAGCGATGAAGAAGGCACTCGCAGACGGGGAAGTCTCCTGGTATGCGACCGATGTCTATCCCAGTGACCCGCCGGCTGATGATTACCCACTGCTTTCCTGTGATCGTGTGACACTCACGCCTCACGTTGGTGCCAACACGGAGGAGAATCTCCTCAGAATCGGAGGAGAGGCTGCAGATATCCTGAGAGAACTGGTGCAAGGAGGTGCCCTATGACTCGAAAGAAGAATTTCTTCGCAGGTCCTTCAACCCTTCCGGTTGAGGTCCTGGAACAGATCCATGATGATATTCTCGATTACAAAGGGTATGGAGTCTCGATGATCGAGGCAAGCCACAGAGGTCAGCCCTTTGAAGGCATGTATGAGGAGACCCTTTCTCTTATACGAGAACTGATGGGGGTGCCGGAAAATTACGACGTGTTCTTCCTTGGTGGCGGCGCTACGCTTCAGTTCTCCATGATTCCGATGAATTTCCTTGCTCCGGGAACGGTTGCCGATTATATCAAAAGCGGCACCTGGGGGAACAAGGCTGTCGAGGATGCTCAGAAGCTGGGGTCGGTCAATCTGTACTATGATGGTACCGATAACAGGTTCTCCAGTCTCCCCGACCCTGCCACGGTGCATCCGTCAAAGAACTCTTCATACCTCTATCTCTGTTCCAATGAGACGATCGGCGGTGTT
>JAFGUP010000024.1 GCA_016938475.1 Sphaerochaetaceae bacterium | reverse complement strand
GTGTCACTTCTAACATAAAAGGGATAGAAGTTTGATCAAAGAACTGTGAATAGGCTCTTTTGGATAGGTTTCTGAGTGTCATAACTCTTTCTTTTCCACAAAATACCCTGTGTCTCAATTGAGTCGAATCACAAAGAAAATTCGTACTATTTGTTACATCTGTCACATTATAAGCCGTTTCATTGTAACGATTTAGCACATTGACTCATCAGCTCCCGGCATCGTATCCTTATCATGTGATCAGAAAGATCACGGTGATCAGACAGGTCGCCAACCATAACCGGGGAGGAAGAACATGAAATCATCAATGCTGTTCAAGACATTCATCATCTCATTACTCTTCCTTCTGTCACTGACAGTTCTCAGTGCCCGGGTAGTGGAATCCAGGACTCTGACGATCTACGCCAGTGTCCCGCCGAAGACCTCGGTCAGTTTCGACGCCGACGGCTTCCCGGTCCTTTCGACCAATACTCCCGGAACGGAACTCGCTGTCGTCGAACAGTCTGCCGATTCCTACCTCTTCGAGGTCACTTCTCGCTAAGAGCGCCTTCTTTCCTTGCATTACGATATCTCTCTGCCGTATGATGGTCTTGAGTAAGATACCTCGAATCTGTAACAAAACCGGGTCCCAGATGATTACCTAGTGATCGACGATACATTTCGGATCATTAAGGTATCTGGTGAGCAAAACGCAAGGAGTGCAGGTGAAAACCTCTTATCGATTACGAATACTGGCACTATATCTCTTTATTTTCATTCAGTTCGTGAGCATCCATGCTGTCACGACACAGGATGTTTCGCTTGCTATGAAGTCTGTCGTGATCTCGACAGCCGTGGTTCGGGGAGGATCACTGATATGGCCGGTGCTTGAGTTCGAAGAAGCCTCATTCGAACAGGAGGGGAGCGGCAGTTCCTTCGTTCTCCAGGTCGACAAGGCGGATATCGGTTCGATGCGCGAGACCTTCTTACTTGCTGATCCCCCTGAAGCGAGACCGATGGGGTTCTTCGAGATGCTCCTGCAGAGCGTCAACTCGCTCTTCCCCGACTATTTCATGATCCGTGAGTATCTTGAACGGCAGCATCTGCTTCCCGGTGATATCGTGTTGAGTGGTGAGATGGTCGCTCAACGTAGGGGTGATGTCCCCTTCCGGTACGAGGGCACGGGCACGTTTGAGGTCGGAGGTACTCGGGTCAGTGAGTCTTTCGTTCTTGATTTTTCCTTCATGATTCCCCTCGAGGGGAACTCCATGGGCAGTATCATCCCTCTGCGGGTGGTTGCTGACGGAAAAGATTTCATCACAGAGGCACGAAGGATATTCCGTGTGAACGTGAACTAGAGGGTATCGTCCTCGGGCCGGGTGCAAAAAATCTGGTTCGGTTTTTCGGCGACATGCACTATCGCGCCTAGACATACAGGTTCTCCTTTCTTACACTGGTGTATCATCGAAACAGAGAGAGGATTTCACATGAAGGATGTGTACAGAAGAACCGAGGCATTCCTTGAGACCTATTCACTTCACGAACAGGCTGTCGACATGGACAAAAGCTGTGAGCGATTCATGCAGGAGATGTCTCTAGGTCTCAGAGGGGAATCTTCTTCACTGAAGATGATTCCGACCTATACGTCGGCAGATGGCTCGATCAAGGCAGGAGAGAAGGTCGTTGTACTGGATATGGGGGGGACGAACTTCCGTGTTGCCCTGGTGACGTTCTCCGATGACCTAACTCCCGTGATTTCCCATTTCCATAAGACGGGTATGCCCGGAGTATCGCATGAAGTCTCTTTTGATGAATTCTACGCTGCAGTTGCAGATCAGGTTGAAAAGGTCATAGACCTCTCTGATAATATCGGCTTCTGCTTTTCTTACGCAGCAGAGATCACCCCTGACCGGGATGGGATCCCTATCGTGTTCTCCAAGGAGATAAAAGCTCCCCAGGTGATCGGTAAGCCGATCGGCAGGAGTCTCTTACAGGAACTGTCGAAGCGTGGGTACGACGTGAAGAACAAGAAGATTGCCGTTCTGAATGACACGGTGGCAACTCTTCTCGCCGGCAGGTCGATCGCGAAGGAGGATGAGTACAGTTCCTACATCGGGTTCATTCTCGGTACAGGCACCAACACTGCCTATATGGAGGCGTCTGATAGGATCTCCCGAGTCCCCTCTTTTTCTTCACCTCATATGATCATCAATGTCGAAAGCGGCAACTACGACCTCGCTATCTCACCTCTTGACCGGAGATTCTTCGAGATGACGAAAGATCCCTCGATCTACCATTTCGAAAAGATGATAAGCGGAGCGTACCTCGGTGCCTTCAGCCGTGTCGTTCTCGAGCAGGCGATCGAAGAGGGTGTCCTGTCATCTACGTTCGCATCGAACTACAGGACCATCGAGCCGATCAACACGATGAGGATGTCCCACTATCTGGAGATGCCCCTCAACAGAGAGTATGATCTGGTTCGCTGTATCCACAATGAAGAGGATGCGCTTGCTTTACATCTGATTCTTGATGCAGTCATCCGACGGGCGGCGAAGCTGACAGCGGTCAACCTCAGCGCTGCGGTCCTTCTCAGTGGAGAAGGGACGAACCCGAGACATCCTGTTCTGATCAATGCCGATGGAACGACGTTTTACAAGACCGAGAATCTGGAATTCTACACGAGAGAATATCTTGATTCGTTCCTGAAGGGGAAAAAGAGACGGTACGTGAAGATGGTGCATCTGGACAATGCACCGATCCTCGGAGCTGCCATAGCGCCACTCGTGTGACTGCCGACCTTCAGGTTCTTGCCGACTCTTTATCTGCTGCTCTGACAAGGTCTGTGTGCCAGGAGAGAAGTTCATCATGACGTGCGGTGTCATCACCCTGTGCGTCGACCATGATCCTGAAGACCGGTTCAGTACCGCTTCCCCTCATCCAGAGAAAGTCACTGGCATTTCCCTCCCGATCATGCAGAAGGATCTTGAATCCACCGGTGTAGGGTGGGTGTCTGTGCTCAGCTCCTCCGTGGGGTGTGCAGGTCACGCCCTCCGTCTGTTCCTGTGAGTAGCTATAGATTCCATAGGAGCGGGCAAGTTCTTCTTTCCTCTTTTCGAAACTTTTTGCGAATAACCGCTCATAGGCACTTTTCAGTCTCCCGTGATCCTTGCAGAGAATCTTCAGTCTGGCATCTTTTGAGAAGCTTCCCGTGATGCTTCTTTTTTCGAGACTGCGGATAGCGAGAGCCAGCGAGGGTCTGGGCGTGCGCAGTCGTGTCACCTGAGAGAACAGTTCCCTGTCGGTGAGGAGTTTGATCAGTGACAGAATGGTGTTCGCCGG